>NZ_CP094975.1:1617500-1805000 GCF_023509015.1 Pseudomonas abieticivorans | reverse complement strand
GTGGAGCTAATCTCACAAAACCGATCGTAGTCCGGATCGCAGTCTGCAACTCGACTGCGTGAAGTCGGAATCGCTAGTAATCGCGAATCAGAATGTCGCGGTGAATACGTTCCCGGGCCTTGTACACACCGCCCGTCACACCATGGGAGTGGGTTGCACCAGAAGTAGCTAGTCTAACCCTCGGGAGGACGGTTACCACGGTGTGATTCATGACTGGGGTGAAGTCGTAACAAGGTAGCCGTAGGGGAACCTGCGGCTGGATCACCTCCTTAATCGACGACATCAGCTGTATCATGAGCTCCCACACGAATTGCTTGATTCATTGAAGAAGACGATAGAAGCAGCCCGAAATTGGGTCTGTAGCTCAGTTGGTTAGAGCGCACCCCTGATAAGGGTGAGGTCGGCAGTTCGAATCTGCCCAGACCCACCAATTTTGTGTGGGAAACGCCTGTAGAAATACGGGGCCATAGCTCAGCTGGGAGAGCGCCTGCCTTGCACGCAGGAGGTCAACGGTTCGATCCCGTTTGGCTCCACCACTACTGCTTCTGCGTTAAAGCTTAGAAATGAGCATTCCACCAAGACGGTGATGAATGTTGATTTCTAGTCTTTGATTAGATCGTTCTTTAAAAATTTGGGTATGTGATAGAAAGATAGACTGGATAGCACTTTCACTGGTGTTTATTCAGGCTAAGGTAAAATTTGTGAGTAATTACAAGTTTTCGGCGAATGTCGTCTTCATAGTATAACCAGATTGCTTGGGGTTATATGGTCAAGTGAAGAAGCGCATACGGTGGATGCCTTGGCAGTCAGAGGCGATGAAAGACGTGGTAGCCTGCGAAAAGCTTCGGGGAGTCGGCAAACAGACTGTGATCCGGAGATGTCTGAATGGGGGAACCCAGCCATCATAAGATGGTTATCTTAAGCTGAATACATAGGCTTAAGAGGCGAACCAGGGGAACTGAAACATCTAAGTACCCTGAGGAAAAGAAATCAACCGAGATTCCCTTAGTAGTGGCGAGCGAACGGGGACCAGCCCTTAAGTGGCTTTGAGATTAGCGGAACGCTCTGGAAAGTGCGGCCATAGTGGGTGATAGCCCTGTACGCGAAAATCTCTTAGTCATGAAATCGAGTAGGACGGAGCACGAGAAACTTTGTCTGAATATGGGGGGACCATCCTCCAAGGCTAAATACTACTGACTGACCGATAGTGAACTAGTACCGTGAGGGAAAGGCGAAAAGAACCCCGGAGAGGGGAGTGAAATAGATCCTGAAACCGTATGCGTACAAGCAGTGGGAGCAGACTTTGTTCTGTGACTGCGTACCTTTTGTATAATGGGTCAGCGACTTATATTCAGTGGCGAGCTTAACCGAATAGGGGAGGCGTAGCGAAAGCGAGTGTTAATAGCGCGTTTAGTCGCTGGGTATAGACCCGAAACCGGGCGATCTATCCATGGGCAGGTTGAAGGTTGGGTAACACTAACTGGAGGACCGAACCGACTACCGTTGAAAAGTTAGCGGATGACCTGTGGATCGGAGTGAAAGGCTAATCAAGCTCGGAGATAGCTGGTTCTCCTCGAAAGCTATTTAGGTAGCGCCTCATGTATCACTGTAGGGGGTAGAGCACTGTTTCGGCTAGGGGGTCATCCCGACTTACCAAACCGATGCAAACTCCGAATACCTACAAGTGCCGAGCATGGGAGACACACGGCGGGTGCTAACGTCCGTCGTGAAAAGGGAAACAACCCAGACCGTCAGCTAAGGTCCCAAAGTTATGGTTAAGTGGGAAACGATGTGGGAAGGCTTAGACAGCTAGGAGGTTGGCTTAGAAGCAGCCACCCTTTAAAGAAAGCGTAATAGCTCACTAGTCGAGTCGGCCTGCGCGGAAGATGTAACGGGGCTCAAACCATACACCGAAGCTACGGGTATCACCTTCGGGTGATGCGGTAGAGGAGCGTTCTGTAAGCCTGTGAAGGTGAGTTGAGAAGCTTGCTGGAGGTATCAGAAGTGCGAATGCTGACATGAGTAACGACAATGGGTGTGAAAAACACCCACGCCGAAAGACCAAGGTTTCCTGCGCAACGTTAATCGACGCAGGGTTAGTCGGTCCCTAAGGCGAGGCTGAAAAGCGTAGTCGATGGAAAACAGGTTAATATTCCTGTACTTCTGGTTATTGCGATGGAGGGACGGAGAAGGCTAGGCCAGCTTGGCGTTGGTTGTCCAAGTTTAAGGTGGTAGGCTGGAATCTTAGGTAAATCCGGGATTCTAAGGCCGAGAGCTGATGACGAGTTGCCATTAGGCGACGAAGTGGTTGATGCCATGCTTCCAAGAAAAGCTTCTAAGCTTCAGGTAACCAGGAACCGTACCCCAAACCGACACAGGTGGTTGGGTAGAGAATACCAAGGCGCTTGAGAGAACTCGGGTGAAGGAACTAGGCAAAATGGCACCGTAACTTCGGGAGAAGGTGCGCCGGTGAGGGTGAAGGACTTGCTCCGTAAGCTCATGCCGGTCGAAGATACCAGGCCGCTGCGACTGTTTATTAAAAACACAGCACTCTGCAAACACGAAAGTGGACGTATAGGGTGTGACGCCTGCCCGGTGCCGGAAGGTTAATTGATGGGGTTAGCTAACGCGAAGCTCTTGATCGAAGCCCCGGTAAACGGCGGCCGTAACTATAACGGTCCTAAGGTAGCGAAATTCCTTGTCGGGTAAGTTCCGACCTGCACGAATGGCGTAACGATGGCGGCGCTGTCTCCACCCGAGACTCAGTGAAATTGAAATCGCTGTGAAGATGCAGTGTATCCGCGGCTAGACGGAAAGACCCCGTGAACCTTTACTATAGCTTTGCACTGGACTTTGAATTTGCTTGTGTAGGATAGGTGGGAGGCTTTGAAGCGTGGACGCCAGTTCGCGTGGAGCCAACCTTGAAATACCACCCTGGCAACTTTGAGGTTCTAACTCAGGTCCGTTATCCGGATCGAGGACAGTGTATGGTGGGTAGTTTGACTGGGGCGGTCTCCTCCTAAAGAGTAACGGAGGAGTACGAAGGTGCGCTCAGACCGGTCGGAAATCGGTCGTAGAGTATAAAGGCAAAAGCGCGCTTGACTGCGAGACAGACACGTCGAGCAGGTACGAAAGTAGGTCTTAGTGATCCGGTGGTTCTGTATGGAAGGGCCATCGCTCAACGGATAAAAGGTACTCCGGGGATAACAGGCTGATACCGCCCAAGAGTTCATATCGACGGCGGTGTTTGGCACCTCGATGTCGGCTCATCACATCCTGGGGCTGAAGCCGGTCCCAAGGGTATGGCTGTTCGCCATTTAAAGTGGTACGCGAGCTGGGTTTAGAACGTCGTGAGACAGTTCGGTCCCTATCTGCCGTGGACGTTTGAGATTTGAGAGGGGCTGCTCCTAGTACGAGAGGACCGGAGTGGACGAACCTCTGGTGTTCCGGTTGTCACGCCAGTGGCATTGCCGGGTAGCTATGTTCGGGAAAGATAACCGCTGAAAGCATCTAAGCGGGAAACTTGCCTCAAGATGAGATCTCACTGGAACCTTGAGTTCCCTAAAGGGCCGTCGAAGACTACGACGTTGATAGGTTGGGTGTGTAAGCGCTGTGAGGCGTTGAGCTAACCAATACTAATTGCCCGTGAGGCTTGACCATATAACACCCAAGCAATTTGAGTCGAAACGACCAGATTGCGGTGTTGTGAAGACGCATTATCCGAAAATTTGTAACTCACAAACATCACATACCCGATTCGCTGGAATGCCCGCAATGGCATCCTGGCTACAGAATTTCTTGACGACCATAGAGCATTGGAACCACCTGATCCCATCCCGAACTCAGTAGTGAAACGATGCATCGCCGATGGTAGTGTGGGGTTTCCCCATGTGAGAGTAGGTCATCGTCAAGATTAAATTCCGAAACCCCCATCTGCTAACGCAGGTGGGGGTTTTGTCTTTTCTGGTCTGGTGGATGTGCGGTGGCCTTTTCGCGGATGAATCCGCTCCTACAGACGGCGATCCCTGTAGGAGCGGATTCATCCGCGAAAAGCACACCACCCAACCCAAGACACACCACGCGACGATCTTCGCCCACAAATCCCCTCCCACATCGCAGTCGCTCTGGTAAGGTTTCCCCCAGAATTTCAGCCAGACCCAAGGAAGCCCCATGCCCGCCATCACCCCTGGATTCATGGTCGTTCACGGCAACCGCCTGGATGAACTGCGCAGCCTGGTGGTGAGCTGGATGCGGCGTTACCCGCTGGCCCCCCTGGAAAACGAAATCGCCCTGGTGCAGAGCAACGGCATCGCCCAGTGGCTTAAGCTGGCCCTGGCCGAAGACCCAGAAGACGACGACAGCGGCGGTTGTGGCATTGCGGCTGCGGTGGATGTGCAACTGCCTGGCAGTTTTATGTGGCAGCTTTATCGCAGCGTGCTCGGCAAGGATGAAATCCCCCCGACCTCGCTGCTCGACAAGGCCCCGCTCACCTGGCGGTTGATGCGCCTGTTGCCGGAATTGATCGACCAGCCGCACTTCGAACCCTTGCAGCGCTTCCTCACCGACGACAGCGACCTGCGCAAGCGCTACCAACTGGCCGAGCGCCTGTCAGACCTGTTCGACCAATACCAGGTGTATCGTGCCGATTGGTTGGAAGACTGGGCTGGCGGGCGTCACCAGTTGCGCAACGGCCGCGGCGAATCCAAGCCGCTGCCCCAGGCCAATTGCTGGCAGGCCGAGCTTTGGCGGGCATTGCTGCATGACGTCGGTGCCGAAGGCATGGCCCAAAGCCGTGCCGGCGTGCACCAGCGCTTCATCGAACGTATCAATAGCCTGGAAGTCGCGCCGCAGGGCTTGCCCTCGCGAGTCATCGTTTTCGGTATCTCGTCCTTGCCCGCCCAGGCACTGGAAGCCTTGGCCGGCTTGGCGCGTTTCAGCCAGGTGCTGTTGTGCGTGCACAACCCTTGCCGCCATCACTGGGCCGACATCGTCGCCGACAAAGACCTGCTGCGCCATCAGTACAAGCGCCAGGCCCGCAAGCAGGGCACGCCCCTGGTGATCGACGCCGATGCCTTGCACCAGCATGCGCACCCGTTGTTGGCCGCCTGGGGCAAGCAGGGCAGGGACTACATCAACCTGCTGGACAGCTACGACGACCCCAACAGCTACCGCTCGGCCTTCCGTGACGGGCGAATCGACCTGTTCAGTGAAAGCGAACCGCATACCCTGCTCAACCAATTGCAGGACGACATCCTGGAGCTGCGCCCCCTGGGTGAAACACGCACGACCTGGCCGGGTGTCGACATCGCCAAGGACCGTTCGGTACGCTTTCATATCGCCCACAGTGCACAGCGCGAAGTCGAGGTCCTGCATGACCAGTTGCTCGCACGTTTCAGTGCAGAGCCCAACCTGCGCCCACGCGATGTGATCGTGATGGTGCCGGATGTCGACAGCTATGCCCCGCATATCCGTGCCGTATTCGGTCAACTGGACCGCGAGGACCGCCGTTTCATTCCCTTCACGCTCACCGACCAGGGCCAGCGTGGCCGTGACCCACTGCTGATCGCCATCGAGCACTTGCTCAAGCTGCCCGATAGCCGTTTCCCGGTCAGCGAAATCCTCGACCTGCTCGATGTACCCGCGCTGCGCGCCCGCTTCGGCATGCAGGAGCGTGACCTGCCCACCTTGCATCGCTGGATTGAAGGCGCCGGTATCCGTTGGGGCCTCAACGCCGAGCAACGCGCTGGCCTGGGCCTGCCTGCCGCACTTGAGCAGAACAGCTGGCGGTTCGGGTTGCGCCGCATGTTGTTGGGCTATGCGGTGGGCACAGGTGAAGGCTGCGATGGTATTGAACCCTACGACGAGATCGGCGGCCTGGACGCCGCGCTCATCGGCCCCTTGGTGGCATTGCTGGACGCCCTTGAGGTGGCCCACCACGAGCTGTCACGACCGGCCAGCCCGCAGCAGTGGGGTGAGCGCCTTCACGGGTTGCTGCAAGTGTTCTTTGCCGCCAGCAATGAGCACGACGATTACCTGCTGGTGCAACTTGAAGAATTGCGCGAGCAATGGCTGGAAACCTGCGAGTCAGTCGGCCTGCACGACGAACTGCCACTGACCGTGGTTCGCGAGGCCTGGCTCTCGGGGCTTGATGAAGGTCGTCTGTCCCAACGCTTTTTGGCTGGAGCCGTTAACTTCTGCACTTTGATGCCCATGCGGGCCATCCCGTTCAAGGTGGTGTGCCTGTTGGGCATGAACGACGGCGATTACCCGCGCGCGCAACCACCGCTGGACTTCGACCTGATGGGCAGCGACTACCGGCCCGGCGATCGCTCACGGCGTGAAGACGACCGCTACCTGCTGCTGGAGGCGGTGCTCTCGGCACGTGATCAGTTGTACGTGAGTTGGGTGGGCCGCAGCATTCGCGACAACAGCGAGCGCCCGGCCTCGGTGCTGATCGGTCAGTTGCGCGATCACCTGGCCAGCGGTTGGCGGCTGGCCGGGGCAGCCGAGGAGGCTGGCCACGACGCCGGCGAGCAATTGGTCCATGCCCTGAGCCTGGAGCACCCGTTGCAGCCTTTCAGCGCTCGCTACTTCCACCAGGGCAGCGGTGGGCTGTTCAGTTTTGCCCGTGAATGGCAGTTGCTCCATGAACCCCAGCTCATGCCTGCCAGTGCCACTGCGCTGCAGCCCTATGAGCAGGAAGAGCCGTTGAGCCTGACTCAATTGCAGGATTTTCTGCGCCACCCAGTGCGGCACTTTTTCAGCCAGCGGCTCAAAGTGTTTTTCGAGTCCGCCGAAGCACCCTTGGCGGACGAAGAGCCCTTCACCCTCGATGCCTTGCAGCGTTATGGGTTGAGCGAAAGCTTGCTGGTGGCCGCCATGGCCAACCCCCAGGCCAGTGACAGCGCGCTGCAACGCCAGGCGATCAAGCTGCAAGGCAGTGGCTTGCTGCCCATGGCCGGCTTTGGCGAGTGCCTGCAGCAAGAGCTGATCGAACCGCTGCCAGACTTGCTGGAGCGCTATCAACAGTTGTTGATCCTGTGGCCGACGCCGGTCACCACCGCCATGCCGATCAACTTTCAGTATCAAGGCCTCACGCTCGATGGCTGGATTGGCGGGCTGCACCAGCGCGGTGACGGTGGCCTGCTCAGTGTCACGGCCATCGCCAACGCCATTGGCGGCGCCCGTACACGCAAATGGCACCGCCTGACACGCAGTTGGGTCACGCACCTGGCGGCCTGCGCCGCGGGTATGCCATTGACCACGGCAGTGGTGGCCAGCGACGACACGCTGGTGCTGGCTGCGCTGAGCCCCGAGAAGGCCCATGAAGCCCTGGGTAATCTGCTGCTGGCCTGGCAGTCCGGCATGCGCCAGCCATTGCCCGTTGCTGTTAAAACTGCATTTGCCTGGCTTGGCCAGCCCGACCCCGTGAAGGCCGAGGCTGCAGCGCGCAAGGCCTACGAAGGCGACGGGCAGACCACCGATGGCGAACGCCGTGAAAGCACGGCCCTGGCCCGGCAGTTCCCAGACTTCGATGCGCTGGTGGACAGCGAAGAGTTCGAAGGCTGGTGCGACGCGCTTTATCGCCCGATGTTCGAAGCCGCCTGGCGCTCCATTGATGCCGACGAGGCCCGCCCATGACCCCGAACAAAACTCCCCTGGCACTGGCATTCCCACTGCGCGGTAGCCAGTTGATCGAAGCCAGCGCCGGTACCGGCAAGACCTTCACCATCTCGGCACTGTACCTGCGTCTGGTACTGGGCCATGGCGGCGAGGCGGCGGGTTTTGGCCGCGAGCTACTGCCGCCGCAGATTCTGGTGGTGACCTTTACCGACGCGGCTACCAAGGAGTTGCGCGAGCGTATCCGTACCCGCCTTGCTGAAGCCGCGCGCTTTTTCCGCGACGAGACGCCAGCACCGGACGACCTGATCACCCAATTGCGCAATGAGTTCGAGCCCCAACGCTGGGCCGCCTGCGCCAACCGCCTGGACATCGCCGCGCAATGGATGGATGAGGCCGCCGTGTCGACCATCCACAGTTGGTGCCAACGGATGCTGCGCGAGCACGCCTTCGACAGCGGCAGCCTGTTCACCCAGACCTTGGAAACTGACCACAGCGACTTGCTGGGTGAAGTGCTGCGCGATTATTGGCGGCGTTTCTGCTACTCCATGCAAGGCGCCACCCTGAGTTGGGTACGCAGCCACTGGGGCAGCCCGGATGCGCTGTTGCCGCGGGTGCGTGCCATGTTCGGGCGTACCCGCGCCAGCAGCAGCGTGGCCGAACCTGCCGAACTAATCGCCAGTTGCCTTGAACAGCGCCAAAGCGCCTTGCGGGACTTGAAAGCACCCTGGGTGCAGTGGGCTGCAGAGCTGCGCGATATCTGCCTTCAGGCCGTGGCTACCAAAGCGGCGGACGGGCGCAAGTTGCAGGCACGCTACTTCGAGCCCTGGTTCGAGAAGATCAGCACCTGGGCCAGCGACGACAGCCTGGAAGACCTCGACATCGGCACCGGCTTTACCCGCCTGACGCCCCAGGGCATGGCCGAAGCCTGGAAGGGCACACCACCGGATCACCCTGGTCTGGATACAATGAGCGAACTGCCGGCGGCCCTCAAGGCCTTGCCGACGCCAGACGCCGCTGTGCTTGAGCACGCCGCCCGCTGGGTGGGCACACGTTTTGAAGAAGAGAAACGCCGCCGCGCCGAGATGGGCTTCGACGATATGCTCGTGCGCCTGGACAACGCCCTGCAAGGCAACGCAGGCGAGCGCCTGGCCAGCCTGATCCGCGAGCAATTCCCCGTGGCCCTGATCGATGAGTTCCAGGACACGGACCCGGTGCAGTACCGCATCTTTGAAAGCATCTACCACATCGAGGCCAACCTGCCGGACAGCGGCCTGTTTCTGATCGGCGACCCCAAACAGGCGATCTATGCCTTCCGTGGGGCCGACATCTACACCTACCTGCGCGCGCGCCAGGCCACCACGGGCCGGCTGCATACGCTGGGTACCAACTTTCGCTCCAGCCACGCCATGGTCGAGTCGGTTAACCATGTGTTCAACGTGGCTGAGCAGCGACCGGGTGGCCGCGGGGCTTTTCTGTTCCGCCAGGGCGGCGACAACCCAGTGCCGTTCCTGCCGGTGCTGGCCCAGGGCCGCAAAGAGTTCTTGCAGGTGGACGGGCAACCGGTACCCGCCTTGAACCTCTGGCAATTACAAAGCGAGCAGCCGTTGTCTGGCCTGGTCTACCGTCAGCAACTGGCCGGCGCTTGCGCCAGCGAAATCGTTCGCCTGCTCAACGGCGGGCAACTGGGCAGCCACGGTTTTATCAAGGGCGATGAAGCGTTGCGCGGCGTGCAGCCGTCCGATATCGCCATCCTGGTGCGTGATGGCAAGGAGGCCCAAGCCGTGCGCGGGGAACTGGCTGCGCGCGGGGTGCGCAGCGTGTACCTGTCGGACAAGGATTCGGTGTTCGCCGCCCAAGAGGCCCACGACCTGTTGAGTTGGCTCAAGGCCTGTGCCGAGCCCGATGCCGAGCGCCCGCTGCGAGGTGCATTGGCGAGCATCACCCTGAACCTGTCGCTGGCAGAGCTTGAGCAACTGAACCAGGACGAGCTGGCCTGGGAAAAGCGCGTCATGCAGTTTCGGGGCTACCGTTCGGTGTGGCGTAGCCAAGGGGTGTTACCGATGCTGCGCAAGCTGCTGCACGATTTCCAACTGCCACTGGCCCTGATCGCGCGCAGCGATGGCGAACGGGTACTGACCAACCTCTTGCACCTGTCTGAATTGCTGCAACAGGCCTCGGGCGAACTCGATGGCGAACAGGCGCTGATCCGGCATCTGTCCGAGCACCTGGCATTGTCTGGCCAGGCGGGCGAAGAACAGATCCTGCGTTTGGAAAGCGATGAGCAGTTGGTCAAGGTGGTCACCATTCACAAATCCAAGGGCCTGGAATACCCCTTGGTGTTCTTGCCGTTCATTTGCTCGGCCAAACCGGTGGACGGCAAGCGCCTGCCACTCGCTTTCCATGATGATCAGGGCGACATCCAGATCACCCTGTCGCCGACCGATGAGCAAATTGCCCTGGCCGACGATGAACGCCTGGCCGAGGACCTGCGCCTGCTCTACGTGGCCTTGACCCGCGCGCAACATGCCTGCTGGCTGGGGGTTGCCGACCTCAAGCGGGGTAACACCAAGGAGTCGGTACTGCATCGTTCGGCCCTCGGTTACCTGATGGGCGGCGGTGAGCCTTTGCCCGAGTCCAGCGCCTTGGCGCGCTGGCTGCTCGACCTGCAGCAAGGTTGCGACGCCATTGCCCAGGCGCCGATGCCTGAAGCCGACGGCCTGTTGTACACCCCGCCGCGCAACCAGGCCACTCTGCTCAAGCCACGCCAGCCCAAGCGTCGCGCGGCCGAAAATTGGTGGATCGCTTCCTACAGTGCGCTGCGTATCAGTGAAGGTATCGTCGAGGGCAGCGATCAGGCGCCCGACAGCCCCCAGGCACAAAAGCTGTATGACGATGAACGCCTGGACCCCGACGCACCTCGCGAAGTACCGGCCCTGAGCGGCGATATCCATCGCTTCCCGCGCGGGCCCAACCCAGGGACCTTCCTCCACGGTTTACTGGAATGGGCAGGCCGCGAGGGTTTTGCCGAGGTCGGCCAGCAACCCGAGGTGATCGAGAAAATGGTCGCGCGCCGTTGCAACCGCCGCGGCTGGACCGGCTGGATCAACACCCTCAATGGCTGGTTGCAGCACTTCATCCATGCACCACTGCACCTGGCAGACGATGTAGCGCCCGTCACCTTGGCGGGCCTGGGCCAGTACCAGATCGAGATGGAGTTCTGGTTTGCCAGCCACAAGGTCGATGTCGGCCACATGGATGGCCTGGTGCGCCAGTACACCCACCAAGGTATCGCCCGCGCGCCCGCGGAAGGCGCCATGCTCAACGGCATGTTCAAGGGTTTCATCGACCTGTGCTTCGAGCATGACGGTCGCTATTACGTGGCCGACTACAAATCCAACTGGCTGGGCGGCGATGACAGTGCCTACACGGATGCGGCCATGACCTCGGCCATTCTCGACCACCGCTACGACCTGCAATACGTGCTGTACCTGTTGGCCTTGCATCGGCAACTCAAGGCACGTTTGCCCGATTATGACTACGACCAGCACGTGGGCGGGGCACTGTTCATCTTTTTGCGGGGTACCGCCTCGGCCAGCCAGGGGCTGTATTTCACCCGGCCGCCGCGTGAGCTGATCGAGCAGTTGGATGAGTTGTTCAGTGGCGTGGTGCGCCAAGCCCAGGCCGATCTGTTTGAAGGAGAACCGGCATGAGCCGCACGTTTGCCGATTTGCTACCCACCCCGCTGAATGCCGACAGCTTGACGGAGTTGGCCCCGCTGACCCGCATCGACGACTTGCTGAGCCTGCTCGAACGCTGGGTCGAGCGGGGCTGGCTGCGCGCCCTGGATAAAGCCTTCGTGGGCTTCCTGGCCGAGCGTGATCCGGGCGGTGACCCACTGGTGCTGCTGGCTGCCGCGCTCACCAGTCACCAGTTGGGCCACGGCCACGTGTGCCTGGACTTGATGGAAACCCTGGCCGCGCCGGACTTTGCCTTGTCGTTGCCGCCCGAAGGCGACGCCTTGGCCGGGCCCTTGCTGCTGCCTTCGCAATTGCTGGAACACTTGGTCGCCGAGACATGGCGCCAGACCCTGGCCAACAGTGCCCTGGTCGCCTCGTCACAGGCCGATGACGGGCAACGGCCATTGGTGCTGGCGGGGCAGCGTCTTTACCTGCGCCGCTATTGGGCTTACGAGCGGCGCATCGACACGGCCTTGCGCCAGCGCCTGGCGGCGGTGGAAGAGACTCCAGAGGATTTGCCTGCCCGGTTGAGCAACCTGTTTGGCGCCAGTGACGCAGCACAGATCGATTGGCAGAAGCTGGCCTGTGCGCTGGCTACCCGGGGCGCATTCAGCATCGTCACCGGGGGGCCTGGCACCGGCAAGACCACTACGGTGGTCAGGTTGCTGGCCTTGCTGCAGGCACCTGCGGTAGAGGCGCAGGCGCCGCTGCGCATTCGCCTCGCCGCGCCCACCGGCAAGGCTGCAGCAAGGCTCACCGAGTCCATCAGCTTGCAGGTACAAAAGCTTGAGGTCAGTGCGCAGGTGAAGGAAAAAATCCCCACCGAGGTCACCACCGTCCACCGCCTGTTGGGCAGCCGCCCCGGCACCCGGCACTTTCGTCATCACGCTGGCAACCCCTTGCCCTTGGATGTGCTGGTGGTGGATGAAGCCTCGATGATCGACCTGGAAATGATGGCCAACCTGCTCGACGCGTTGCCAGCCCATGCGCGGTTGGTGTTGCTGGGCGACAAGGACCAACTGGCTTCGGTGGAGGCGGGCGCGGTGTTGGGCGACCTGTGCCGCGATGCCGAGGTGGGTCGCTACAGCCCGCACACGCGGGGCTGGCTTGAGCGGGTGGGCGGCGAGGATTTGTCGGCCAGCGGTTTGCTTGAGGGCAGCGCAGCCGACTACCCCCTGGCCCAGCAAGTGGTGATGCTGCGTCACTCCCGTCGCTTTGGCCAGGGCAGCGGCATTGGCCAACTGGCGCGCCAGGTCAATGGCCAGGATGCCGAGCAGGCCAGGGCCCTGCTGACCAGCAAGGCCTTCTCGGACATTTTCGCCCTGGGCCTCAAGGGCGAGCACGACCGCAACCTGGAAAAACTCCTGCTGCAAGGCCATGGTCAAGGGCCCGCAGGCCCCCAGGGTTACCGGCATTACCTGGGGGTTATCCACAGTCATCGCCCGGCCCCCCACACGGTGCTGGAAGACCCCGCCTGGGGCGAATGGGCGCGCACGGTGCTGGAGGCGTTCGAGTCATTTCAGCTGCTGTGTGCCGTGCGCAAGGGGCCGTGGGGCGTGGAGGGCTTGAACCAGCGCGCTACCCAGGCTTTGTTCAATGCCCGCCTGATCGAGCACGACCAAGGCTGGTACGAAGGCCGCCCCGTGCTGATGACCCGCAACGACTATGGGCTGGGCCTGATGAACGGCGACATTGGCATTGCCCTGAAACTGCCCGAAGGCGGTGACCTCAAGCGCCACGTGCTGCGCGTGGCGTTCCCGCGCAATGACGGCAAGGGCGGCGTGCGTTTCGTGCTGCCCAGCCGGCTCAATGATGTGGAAACGGTGTATGCGATGACGGTGCACAAATCCCAAGGCTCGGAGTTTGCCCACACCGCCTTGATCCTGCCGGATGCGCTCAACCCGGTATTGACCAAGGAGCTGATCTACACCGGTATCACCCGGGCCAAATCCTGGTTTAGCCTGATCGAGCCGCGGCCAGGTGTGTTCGAGGATGCAGTGCGGCGTAAGGTGAAGCGGTTGAGCGGGTTGATGTTGGAGCAGGTGTAACCCGGGGGCGCGGCCTCCCAAATTAGTGGCCAATAGCTTCCTCGTGCTATCGTTGAGGCATCACTTTTAACGTTCTCAGCGTGTCCACAGGGAGGTCACTGTCTCAATGACAGGGTTCAGGAAGAACAGCCACACCCTCGCGATCTCCCTGTGCCTGTGGCTACTGGGCGGGTGCTTCACCGCTTCGGCGGATACGCCCGCAGCCGGTGCGGAACAACGCGCCGAGGCCGTCACCCAGGTGGTGCTGGGCATTCTCAGTTATGCCCGCTGGCCCGTCGAACCCCAGCAACTGCGCCTGTGCGTGATCGGGCCGACCCAATACACCGACGACCTGCTCAAGGGCACCACCCAGGCCAGTGGCCGTGCGGTCAAGGTCCGCCGTTTGCTGGTCGACGACCTGCGCATCGTCAGTGAGTGCGATGGCGTGTACATCGGCGAACTTGAGCCGGCCGAGCGCAGCCGGCTGTTTGCCAGCATCACTGGCAAACCGATCCTGAGCATTAGCGAAAACGACGCGCAGTGCAGCGTTGGCAGCCTGTTCTGTTTGAATGTGGCCGATGAGCAGGTGTCCTTTCAGGTCAACCTGGACTCGGTCGCACGCAGTGGCGTACGCATCCACCCCAGTGTGCTGCAGTTGTCCAAGCGCCGGAGCGCGCAGCCATGACCTGGCGTGGCAAGCCTCGTCGTTCGCTGCGTAGCGTGTTGCGCCGTGGGCACGTGGGCGTGGCGTTGTTCGCCGTCGGCCTGGCCGGGTTTTCGTTGACCCTGTTGGGGGTGCTGGCACTGCGGGTGTATGCCGAGCACAACTTGCACCTGATCGCCCGCTCCATTAATTACACGGTCGAGGCGGCCGTGGTGTTCAACGACCGCAGCGCTGCCAATGAAGCGCTGGCGCTGATTGCGTCCAGCGAAGAGGTGGCCGACGCCCGGGTGTTCAATGCCGACGGCGAGGAGCTCGCCGGTTGGCAACGCCCGGAAAACGGCATGCTCGACGCTTTGGAGCTGCGCCTGGCCGATGTGTTGTTGGACCAGCCCATCACGCAACCCATCGTGCACCAGGATCGCGAGGTAGGCCGCATCCAGCTCAGCGGTAATGGCGGTAGCCTGTTGCGCTTCCTGCTGAGCGGGATCGCCGGGATCCTGTTGTGCACCGCCTTAAGTGGCATCAGTGCGCTGTACCTTTCGCGGCGCTTGTTGCGCGGCATCATCGGCCCGCTGCGCAACTTGGCCAAGGTGGCGCACCTGGCACGTCGCGAGCGCAGTTTTGATCGGCGCGTACCACCGGTCGAAATCGCCGATCTGAACGACTTGGGCAACGACTTCAACGCCTTGCTCGACGAACTGGAAACCTGGCAAAGCCACTGGCAAAACGAAAACCAGGCCCTGGCCCATCAGGCCAGCCATGACAGCCTGACCGGTTTGCCTAACCGGGCTTTCTTCGAAGCCCGGCTCAGCCGCAACCTGCGCAGCGTCGACAAGCACGGCGATCTGCTGGCAGTCCTGTTTATCGACAGTGACCGCTTCAAGGCCATCAATGATGAACACGGCCACGCCGCCGGTGACGAGGTGTTGATCGCCGTGGCAACGCGTATCCGTAGCCAACTGCGCGAGCACGATCTGGTCGCGCGGTTGGGCGGTGACGAGTTTGCCGTGTTGCTGTCACCGCTGCAGCACATCGAGGACGCCCAGCGTATCGCCGACAGCATCATTGCCAGCATGCTCACGCCGGTCGAGCTGCCCGATGGCGATAGTGTCACCACCTCGCTCAGCGTGGGCATCGCGGTGCACCCCGAGCACGGCCAGCAACCGGAGGCCCTGCTGGCCGCCGCCGATCAGGCGATGTACCAGGCCAAGCGGCTGGGGCGTGGCCGGTGGGAACTGGCCACGCCCGAGCGCTTTGTCGCCACTATCAAAAAGTAGGAGTAGAACTGTGTTTGCATCCGCCCGAGTGTATTTATCCGCCTGCCTGATGCTCGCCCTATTGTTGCTGGGCGGCTGCCAGAGCACGCCCGCCAAGGGCTTGAATGCCCAGCAGTTGGCCATGCTCAGGCAGCAAGGCTTCGCCTTGACCGATGAAGGATGGGCCTACGACCTGTCGGGCAAGGTGTTGTTCGGTAGCGATTTGGAAACGCTCAATGCGCAAAGCCAGGCCATCGTCGAACGCATCGGCAAGGCGTTGCTGTCCGTCAACATCCAGCGCGTGCGCGTGGACGGCCACACCGATGCCTCGGGCAAGCCGGCCTACAACGAACAACTCTCGCTGCGCCGCGCAGGCAGCGTCGGCAAAGTACTGATCGCCGTCGGCATGCGCCCAGAGAACATCGAACTGCGCGGCATGGGCAGCCGCCAGCCAGTCGCCGTCAATGACACAGCGGCAGGGCGCACGGAAAACCGCCGGGTGTCGATCGTGGTGGCGTCGGAGTAATTCGCGTAGGTCATGGTGGCACAATCGCCCATCAGCAATGTCTGGTTGCGCTCCGTCACCGCCCGAATGTAATCCCACAACAAGTTAATCCGCTTCAACTTGCGCAAATCCTCCCGGCAGTACATCCAGAACTACAGGACGTAAGGGCTTCACCCAATGATTACGGGGCCCTAACGCCATGACGTCCACTCCAAAGCTTTATCCTGTTACACCCTCACACGCCTTCAAGCGGGCAATAACGTTAGGAGAGGTTTTAGCGGTATCGATGCGACCTGTTTCATTGAGGTAGATGTCTAACGCGCTGCCCCATTTTGGCGTGATGTCGATGCACCTCCGAAGCCCCTTATCGGTCCACCAATCGAACATCATAAAGAATTTCTCATTGGGGAAAATATGCCCAGTATCAAATGTGGCTTGCCCCGGAAGCATTCTTTCCTTATGGATATTGTGCTGCGTGTTCCAAATCAGTCGAAGCTCATCTGTGCGCTCTTTGGAGTAGTGGGCACGCGCGACGGGGGGCGCCACGTACCAAGCCGTCAACAGAGCTATTAATGCGAATAGAACTACAAGACGGGCCTTAATTTTTCTCGCATTTATGATCAATGACACCTGCTCTCCATTCTCGTGCTTCTGGTCGGGCACCTTAGGGTCGGAAAGGGTCAGGTTCACCCGCACACTTATTCAAACGTTCGATAACGTCGGGGGCCGTCTTGTTAATGTCTACTCTTCCCGATTCCGTGAGATATATGTCTATCGTTGCCCAGCGCTTGGGTGTTATGTCGATACATCTCATACTGCCCTTGATGGGTCCCCAAAAGAAAACCATAAAGAAGTCTTCATCGGGGAACATGTGACCAACATCAGATGTGGCTTCTCCCGGCAGCATTTTCTCTCTATGGATGTCGTGCTGCGTATCCCAGACCAAGCGAAGTTCATCCTTACCTTCTTTGGAGTAATGAATAATTACGCCAGGGGTGGCAGCATACCAAGCCGTCAACAGGGCTATTAATACGAAGAGAACGACATAACGGGCCTTAATTTTTCTCGCATTGATGATCAATGACACCTGCTCCCCATTCTTGTGGTGCAACCGAAAGAACCTCATCCATCACCATTTTTGCTGTGATGCCACCATTAGGATGTTGGTTAAAAAGTTTAATACCAATACCGACAGATATCCGGTCAGGATCGTCGTCCCATGCGCGGAGTCCCTCGACGTTTTCAGCACGTTGAGGCCCTCGGTGTTTTCTTCTTTCCTGTGGTTTTGTTATGTCAGTGAGCGCCCCGACAGAGTCTGAAACTATCTGCTCCAACCCCGCACCGTCGGCCAGTACGCTCTCTGAAAGACCACCTGCGCGCCCAACATAGCCATAGTGGATGTTGGACCAGATATCATAGAAGTATTCGTACTCGCCTTGCTTGTGGTAGTACCCACCGAACTTCTTATGGATTTTCGGCTTGTGGTCCCAATCCCGATACTGCCCCACGCGCTCAGTCCAGATCGCCATAGCAGCAGCGCCATTTGCAGCACCAATAGCTTGTGGGCTGGTGGCGCCAATCTGGGCATACCACGGCAGAGCCATTTGCTTGCGGGTCTCTTCGGCAACGTCGTAGCTGAGCAATTCCTTCATCTTCAGGACAGATGGGTGGTGGATGTTGTTGTTCATCTCGTCGGCTATATATGCCGCCAGTTCTTCCATCATGTCAGGGTCTTTGCAGACGGTAGGTTCCGCTTTCTCTTCAGCTTCCCCCTCAGGTTCCTTACCGGATGCCTTAGGGTCTACCAAAGCGTTCGCCGCTAAGGCCTTCTCCTTGAGATTCGGGTCGGTCAACAAGGTCGCCATCTTCTCATCATCCACAGAGCCATCGGGCCGGAAAGCACCAAGGGCCATGAAGTTGATGATCGTTGCGCCACCGGCATCACCCATGACAAAGCCACCACCGACATCACCTGATCCCGTGATGATTGTCCCACCGTGGCTTGTGGGACTCCCTAAGTGGGCCATAGGACGGCCGTTCACTTGTATAGAAGGAAAGCCTGTAGTGATTACCGCACCACACCCACAGGTATCACCAACGCGGGCGGAGCCCATGAAGTTGATATTAACGTCACCGCTGGCTGAAGCAATTGGGGTAGTCCCGTGTCCGGGTAAAGGGCAGACGTGTTTGTCGCCCAGTCGAGCAGAAGAAATCATTGAGCATCGTCCTTGCGTCTTTCGTCCATAGACAATCACCAGCCTTTGAGCGGGCGCGTGGGAGGCTACTGGAAACGGAAGGGCAGGTCTGTAGGAAAAGTCTTAATCTTGAACAGTGGGTGCCGAAAAAATCTCATTGAGCGAACTCATAGTCGAAAAACGGGAGAGATTCACGGTTGCTACTACGCCCAGTATCTGCGCAGGTATAGGTGTGACTGGGCAAGGGCGTCTGGTCACTTCCAGCACTCATTTAAAAACACCCACTATAAGCAGAGGGGAACTTAAAGGTATCTCTCTCGGTATCCATCCGAGCACTCAATGGTGAAGTCAAAACTTCTCACTATAACCAGAGGGGACTTTAGGTTATTCAAACAGCCCTTGCACTCTAAGACCTCTCACTGGCTTCCTCTCTGGTGATGAATATCAATTGACCAATAACCACCTCACACACACGGAGGGCTACGCGATGACTACACGGTGGGAGACCTGTGTTGCTGTATTCCGCACTCTGGCTACCCATCGTGTCACCTATCGATTCCTTGGCTTACTCCTTGTCACTCTTGGAGTTGCGCAAGGCGGTCCTTTGGTCGAAGGTTTTGAGGATGTCGTCTGTGTCGCACTTGGCGGCTGTGACGGATGATTTTCCAGCTGATGATTCGGAAAGTTTATAGATCGCCGTTGTAAGTGATTGGGTCTGTTTCAATTCCAATATCTGCACGAATGGCGTTGAGCGCCGCCAGTGCCACCACTCGGACTCTGGCCCACTCGTAGGTGTCGCGTCCATTACAGATTTTTAGTAAGTAGTCCATAAGGCTATCTTGAGCGTCCATCACAGATTGAGGCGCAAGCGTGGTGAGATAACCGTAGACCCTGATCCGGTGTTCATTAAACTCATCATAGCGAGCTGCAGCATTGATCGCCGGCAATCTGCCGCTCTCGTAAGCGTCAAACGTCGCAAGGATTCGCGCAATGATTTCGATGACTGCCCGGTAAGAGAGGATTTTGTCGTGCAGGGACCGGAGCGTGGTCTCTTTGATAACGTCGAGATTTCGTTTGGTCGCCTCAAGCTCCGTAGCGAACCGGTGCTTTACGGGCTCCAATATCCGATTCGCCCATAGCTTCCCCAACCACGACGACAGGACCAATATAAGAATCCCAGCAGAACCTACTGATGCAATCGCGGCGGTAACCAATTTGAATACGTCGTCCCAACCCATGATTAGAATCTCAGACTCAAAAACTGAGTATGGTTCAGATCTGAACGACTCCTGGAAGACCGTTGAGAATCTGACAGAAAAATCTGAATGACCACCTCAATGTCTTTACAGCCCAAAGCTCCCCCGTGCCACCCTCGCGCCTGAGCCTTATCGTGCGCCCGCATGGGGTCCTCATCGCGCCCGCGCAGGCCTCTGGATGAGGGCTTTCAGGCAACCTTTCTGGTTGCTGCGAGGTGTCACAAGTCCTGTCATAACCACTGTCACAAGTCGTTGCAGTGGCAGGCCTCATCTCACTACGATAGGACTTCCTTTCGCCTTGTAGTCACTCAGTCTGTAAACCGAAGGTCTCGCGTTTCGCCCAGTAATAACGGGCGGTTTAGCTCGGTCACCGCCCGAATGTAATCCCACAACAAGTTAATCCGCTTCAACTTGCGCAAATCCTCCCGGCAGTACATCCAGAACTGCCGCGTCACGTTCACCTCCTGCGCCAGCACGGGCTTCAGGTCTGGTGCCTGGGCTGCCAGGAAACACGGCAGTATCGCCATCCCCAACCCTTGCCGCGCGGCCACGAACTGCGCGATCACGCTGGTGCTGCGCAGGTTGGCGCTGGCGTTGGGCAGCAGGTTGGCCAGGTATAGAAGCTCGGAGCTGAAGGCCAGGTCGTCGACGTAGCTGATGAACTGATGCTGCATCAGGTCGGCGGTGCCGTTGATGGGGGCGTGGCGGTCCAGATAGCCCTGGGTGGCGTACAGCTGCAGGCGGTAATCGCAGAGTTTGCAGCACACGTATGGGCCGTGTTCCGGGCGCTCCAGGGCGATGACGATATCGGCTTCGCGCTTGGACAAGCTGATGAAGTGCGGCAGCGGCAAGATGTCCACGGTGATTGCCGGGTAGGTGTTGACGAAGTGGCTGAGCTGCGGGGTGATGAAAAAACTGCCGAAGCCTTCGGTGCAGCCCATGCGTACGTGCCCGGACAGCGCCACGCCTGTGCCGGATACCTGCTCGCAGGCCATGTGCAGGGTGCTTTCGATCGACTCTGCGTAGCCCAGTAGGCGCTGGCCCTCGGCGGTGAGGACGAAGCCTGTGTTGCGGGACTTTTCAAAGAGCAGGGTGCCCAGGCCGTTTTCCAACGAGGTGATGCGCCGTGACACAGTGGTGTAGTCCACGCCCAGGCGTTTGGCGGCCGTGCTGGCCTTGCGGGTGCGCGCCACTTCGAGAAAAAACTTCAGGTCATCCCAGTTCAGCGCGCTTAGCGAGGTGATGTTTTTTTGCATGTTGGACCGGCTTTTATGTGCGTTTTTATTGGAGATTTGCACATCTATACTCCATGACAGAACCATCACGCCATGCATAAAAACAAACACGCGGAGGTCTTGATGAACGTTTCTGTAAAAGCTGAGCCGGTTAACGTCAAACTGCTGATCGACGGCCAATGGGTCGAGTCGCAGGCCACCGAGTGGCGCGACATCGTCAACCCGGCCACGCAGCAGGTGCTGGCGCGGGTTCCCTTTGCCACCCAGGCAGAAGTGGATGCCGCGGTCGCGGCTGCGCAAAAAGCTTTTCTCACCTGGCGCAACACCGCCGTGGGCGCGCGCATGCGCATCATGCTCAAGCTGCAGGCGTTGATTCGCGAGCACTCCAAACGCATAGCCCACACACTCAGTGCCGAACAGGGCAAGACCATTGCCGACGCCGAGGGCGATATTTTCCGCGGCCTGGAAGTGGTGGAGCATGCCTGTTCCATCGGCAGCCTGCAGATGGGCGAGTTTGTCGAGAACGTGGCTGGCGGGGTCGACACCTACACCCTGCGCCAACCGATCGGCGTGTGCGCGGGCATTACCCCGTTCAACTTCCCAGCGATGATTCCGCTGTGGATGTTCCCCATGGCCATCGTCTGCGGCAATACCTTCGTGCTCAAGCCGTCGGAGCAAGACCCGTTGTCGACGATGCAATTGGTTGAGCTGGCCCTGGAAGCCGGCGTACCGCCTGGCGTGCTCAACGTGGTGCACGGTGGCAAGGACGTGGTGGACGCCATTTGCACCCACCCGGACATCAAGGCCATTTCCTTTGTCGGCTCCACGGCCGTGGGCACCCATGTGTATAACCTGGCCGGTCAGCACGGCAAGCGCGTGCAGTCGATGATGGGCGCAAAAAACCACGCCGTGGTGCTGCCCGACGCCAACCGCACGCAAACTCTCAATGCCTTGGTGGGCGCGGCATTCGGCGCGGCGGGGCAACGCTGCATGGCAACTTCCGTGGCAGTGATGGTGGGAGCCACCAAGCAATGGATACCGGAGCTCAAGGCCCTGGCCCAACAGCTCAAGGTGAACGCCGGCAGCGAGCCGGGCACCGATGTAGGCCCACTTATTTCGCGCCAGGCCAAGCAACGCGTGCTGGGCCTGATCGACAGCGGCGTGAAAGAGGGCGCCACCCTGGAACTCGATGGCCGAGACGTGAAAGTGCCGGGCTTTGAGGAGGGCAACTTCATCGGCCCCACCCTGTTCACAGGGGTTAAGACCGACATGCAGATCTACACCCAGGAAATCTTCGGGCCGGTGCTGGTGGTGGTCGAGGTAGATACGTTTGACGAGGCCATCGCCCTGGTCAACCGCAACCCGTTCGGCAACGGTACGGGCCTGTTCACCCAGAGCGGTGCGGCGGCACGCAAGTTCCAGAGCGAGATCGATGTCGGCCAGGTAGGCATCAACATCCCGATCCCGGTGCCGGTGCCGTTTTTCAGCTTCACCGGCTCGCGTGGCTCCAAGCTCGGCGACCTGGGCCCGTATGGCAAGCAGGTGGTGCAGTTCTACACTCAAACTAAGACGGTGACCGCGCGTTGGTTCGATGACGACAGCGTCAACGATGGCGTGAACACCACGATCAACCTGCGCTAGGAGTACGTCATGCGTATCGCATTCATTGGCCTGGGCAACATGGGCGCCCCCATGGCCCGTAACCTGATCAAGGCCGGCCACACCCTGCAACTGTTCGACTTGAACCAGAGCGTGCTCAAGGAGCTGGCCGAACTGGGCGGGCACATCAGTACTTCGCCCCGCGAGGCTGCGGCGGCCAGTGACCTGGTGATCACCATGCTGCCGGCCGCCGCCCATGTGCGCAGCGTTTACCTGGGCGAAGACGGCGTGCTGGCCGGCATCCGCCCCGGTACCCCGGCGCTGGACTGCAGCACCATCGACCCGCAAACCGCCCGCGATGTCTCCACCGCTGCGGCCGCCCAGGGTGTCGACCTGGGTGATGCACCGGTGTCGGGCGGTACCGGCGGCGCGGCGGCCGGCACCCTGACCTTCATGGTCGGCGCCACTGCGGCGTTGTTCAAAACCCTGCACCCGGTATTGGCGCAGATGGGCCGCAACATCGTCCACTGCGGCGAAGTGGGCACCGGGCAAATCGCCAAGATCTGCAACAACTTGCTGCTGGGCATTTCCATGATCGGCGTATCCGAAGCCATGGCGTTGGGTGACGCGCTGGGCATCGACACCAAGGTGCTGGCCGGCATCATCAACAGCTCCACCGGCCGTTGCTGGAGCTCGGACACCTACAACCCCTGGCCCGGCGTGATCGAGACGGCCCCGGCGGCACGCGGCTATACCGGTGGCTTTGGCGCCGACCTGATGCTCAAGGACTTGGGCCTGGCCACTGAAGCTGCGCGCCAGGCCAAGCAGCCGGTGGTGCTGGGCGCGGTGGCCCAGCAGTTGTATCAGGCGATGAGTCTGCGTGGGGAAGGGGGGCAGGACTTTTCGGCGATCATCAAGGGCTATCGCAAGCCGGAGTGATCTTTTTCTGGATAAACCGGGGCGCCGCTCCTACCGATCGGCGCAATTCACCTGCGCGAACCTGCCTCGCAATCCATCAGGCAAACACAAAGTATTTACGCACCGTTTCCACCACCTCCCACGTGCCCTTCATCCCCGGCTCCACGATAAAGATATCGCCTGCGCGCAGGTGCACTGGCGCCATGCCGTCCGGGGTGATGATGCAGTAGCCTTCCTGGAAGTGGCAGTACTCCCATTTCACGTAGTCGACGCGCCATTTGCCGGGCGTGCAGATCCAGGTGCCCATGATCTTGCTGCCGTCTTCGCTGGTGTAGGCGTTCAGGTTGACGGTGTGCGGGTCGCCCTCCAGCTTTTCCCATTTGCAGGCATCCAGCACGGGCAGGGGGTGGGTGTCGCGCAGCACTACGAGGGGTTGGGACATGGGCGATGGCTCCGGGCTGAATAAGGAGCCAGCACCCTAACGGTTAGGCGGCGTGGGCTGATGCTTGAGGTCGACGTCAGGTTGCCCGGCAGCGCCATGGTCAGGCTCGGGCACTGATCGAAAGCCATGGGCCAATTGTTGGTAAAGCTCGGGCCCCAGCCGCGAGCTGACGGCTTTGGCGATCAAGGCCACGGCCATCAGGCTGATCACCAGCCCGTGGCTGTCGATCATTTCCATCACGATAATCGCCGAAGTGATGGGGGACTGGGTGACGGCCGCCAGGAAACCGACCATGCACAGGGCGATCATAGGCTGCGTTGCCAAGCCGAACAGGTCTGCCACGTTGGCACCCAAGGCCGCGCCCACGGCCAGCGAAGGCGCGAAGATACCGCCAGGGATACCGGAAAAATAGGTCACCACGGTGGCCAGGAAACGCGTCACCGGCGCATGCCAGGGGATGCCGACGTCGCTGCTGATGATTTGCGAGGTGATGCCATAGCCGCTGCCAAAAGACATGCCGCCACTCAGCCAGCCCAGTATCGCCACGATCAGGCCGCAAATGCCGGCAAACCACACCGGGTGGCTGCGACGCCATTCCCACACCACAAAGCGATGGTGGCGCTGGGGCCAGAGCAACATGCGGCTGAACAGCCCGCCCAGCAGGCCGCAGCCAATGCCAACCGCCAGTACCGGAACAATGATTTTCAACGACACGGCCTGCACGTCGAAGTGGCCGAAATAGTTGTAGTTGCCTTGCAGGGCGATGGCGACCATGCCTGACAGGATGATGGTGCTCAGCAGCACGCCGCTGGTACGGGTTTCCAGCTTGCGGCCCAGCTCCTCGACGGCAAAGGCGATGCCTGCCAGCGGGGTATTGAACGCTGCGGCGATACCCGCGGCGCCGCCTGCCAGGATCAGGTCGGCGGGGCGGATCACTCGGCTGTTGGGCAAAAAGCGATGGAAGAAATGCATGATCGAGGCGGCCACCTGCACCGAGGGCCCTTCTCGACCAGCCGAAAAGCCCCCGGTGAGCGCCAGCGTGCCCAGGCCGATCTTGCCAAAGGCGATGCGCAGCGACACCAGTTTATTCACCGGCTTGCCGTGAGCCGCCAGGCGGGTGGCGGCGATAACCTGCGGAATACCACTGCCCTGGCTGCCCATGAAAAAGCGCTGGGTGAGCCACACCACCAGCATCCCGATCAAGGGCGTGTAGACAAAGGGCAGCCAAGGGCGCTGGCTGCTCTGTAAAGCGAACTGGGCCAGAGCCAGGTCCGCCAAACGGGCGAACATCACCACCAGCAAGCCGGCCAAAGTGGCCGCTGTCCACAGCGTGACACGGGTGCGCCAGCGTACGGAGGTGAAACGACGGCGCAGCAGCATGAGCGGTTTTATCACAGGAGTTGCCCCGATGGCGGTCTACAAGTGGGGTAAGCGTAACCGCTCAGGCCGAGGGTACAAAGTGAAGGCTGTCCACCAGCGCCCTGGCATGCCCCGGCAACTGCTCGAAATCCTGCGCGCACAACAGCAATTGGCGGTCGGCCCAGGGCTCCTTCAAGGCAACGGCCCTGAACTGCAGCAACGCTTGCCAGCGCTTCACCGCCGCCAGCGTGACGATACCCAACCCCGCGCCTTGGGCAACCATGCGGATCACCCCGTCAAACCCTTCGGCACGTACCCGCACGGGCAAGCGCCGGCCAGTGTTCAAGGCGTGGTGCTCAATGTGGATGGCCAGCGCGCTGTTGGCATTCAGGGCCACGTGGCCGTGCGCCAGGCTATCGATAAAGGTGGGCGCGCTGGCCTGTGCCAGCGGATGAGCGAGCGGCATCACCAGCATCAACGGGTCGTCGCGAAACGGCCGGGTTTGCAAGCCTTCGGTGTCGACCACGTTGGAGACAATGCCCAGTTCCGCCGCACCTTGGCGCAGCGAGTGGACGATGCGCAGGCTGTGCTGCTCCTGGATGTCCAGGTCGATGCCGGGGTAGCGCTGCAAAAACTCGCCCACCAGTTCCGGCAAGTACTCGGTCAGGGCCGAGGTATTGCACAGCAAGCGTACTTGGCCTTGGACGCCCAAGGTGTATTGCGCCAAGTCGAATTGCAGGTGTTCCACCTGCTGCATCAGCACGCGGCTGTGTTGGCCCAGGGCCTTGCCTGCCGCAGTGGGCGTGATGCCGCGCCGGCCACGCTCCAGCAGCGGGGTGCCAAGGGAGGCCTCCAGCGCACGAATGCGCGCGCTGGCAGCCGCCAAAGACAGATGGCTGCGCTCGGCGCCAGCGGTGATGTTGCCGCTGTCCAAGGTGTTGAGAAACAGCCGAAGGTCGATCAGGTCAAAGTGCATAGAAGTTATCCACAGGCCAGCCTCTTTCTGGGCAAGAGGCTGGCTCAGTATATGGCAGATTTTCAGCGCTGGCCGGGCCGGGCACCATGGGCCCATGACAAACATTCTCGGGTTTTACCAAGACATAGGCCTGGCACTGACGGTGCTGGTGCTTTCCACTTTTCTGCTGGCCGGCACGGTCAAGGGCGTGATCGGCCTGGGGTTGCCGACCGTGTCCATGGGGTTATTAGGGCTGGCTATGGCGCCCGCGCAGGCAGCCGCGTTGCTGATTGTGCCGGCCACGGTCACCAACTTCTGGCAGTTGGCCGCTGGCGGGCATTTGCGTGGGCTGGTCACACGGCTGTGGCCCATGGTGCTGATGATCTTTGGCGGCACGCTGGTGGGCAGCCTGTGGGTCGGCATCGATGGCGGCCCCTGGGTGGTGCGGGCACTGGGCGGGGCGCTGTTGACCTATGCGTTGGTGGGGCTGTTTCTGCCAGCGTTCAAGATCCCGGCCCACCGTGAGCGCTGGGCGGGGCCGGCCTGTGGAGTCATCACGGGGGTAGTCACCGCGGCGACGGGTGTGTTCGTGATCCCCGCCGTGCCGTACTTGCAGGCGTTGGGTTTGAGCCGCGACGAGTTGGTTCAGGCACTAGGGTTGTCGTTCACCGTGTCGACCCTGGCGCTGGCCTGCGGGTTGTTCTGGCATGGCGAGTTGGGGGGCGGGGCAATGGGCGCTTCATTGTTGACCCTGCTGCCGGCGCTCGCGGGCATGGCGCTGGGGCAGTGGTTGCGCCAGCGCATCAGCGCCTTGGTGTTCAAGCGGGTATTTTTTACCGGGATGGCGCTGCTGGGCGCGGTGTTGCTGACGATGGGCTGAGCATCTCCACGCGCTGGATCTCGAAATCGCGCTCCAGGTAATCCATGCGTCGTTCAAAAAACGCGGCCATGTGCGGGAGGGCCGAATGCACGTCCAGGTCGGCCTGGCTGGCCCAGATTTCGTAGAACACAAACAGCGTCGGGTCTTGCAGGTCGCGCAGCATGTGGTACTCGATGCAGCCGGGTTCCGAGCGGCTGGCGGCGACATAGCCGCCAAACAGGTCGTGGAAGGCGTCGGCCATATGCGCCTTGGTCTTGGCCTTGAGGATGAAGCCGTGTTGCTCGCTCATAGCGGTCTCCGAGAAAATGATTGAGCAAAGCCTACGGCAATAATTTCTGCTTATTCGTGATTTTAAGGCAAATGTATTTTGCCCAGGCGGGGCTTAATTCGCCCGCGAGGGATCCCTAGACTGCGCCCATCAGATTTATCCATTCAGCGGCCCCTCTTCAAGAGCGTGGCCAAGATGAGGCTCAGCATGAAAAAGGTTCTGTTGCTCAACGGCGGTAAACAATTCGCCCACTCCGACGGCCGCTACAACGCCACCCTGCACGATGCCGCGGTCGCCTGGCTGGACCACAACGGCTTCGATGTGAAAACCACCTTCATCGATGGCGGCTACGACATTGCCGAGGAAGTGCAGAAGTACGTGTGGGCCGACGTGATCATCTACCAGATGCCTGGCTGGTGGATGGGCGCGCCGTGGACCGTTAAAAAGTACATCGATGAAGTCTTCACCCAAGGTCACGGCAGCCTGTACGCCAACGACGGCCGCACCCGCTCCGACGCCTCGCAGAAATACGGCAGCGGCGGTTTGTTGCACGGCAAGCAGTACATGATTTCGGCGACCTGGAACGCCCCGCAGCAAGCCTTTGAAGACCCCTCCGACTTCTTCGAAGGCAAAGGCGTGGATGCGGTGTACTTCCCGTTCCACAAGGCCAATGAGTTCCTGGCCATGACCGCGCTGCCGACCTTCCTGGCGGTGGATGTGATGAAGGTGCCGAACATCGAAGGCGACGTGGCACGTTATGAGCAGCATTTGGCCAAGGTCTTCGGCTGAGTCACCTTCCTTCTCCCTGAGGGTGAGGGGATCGGGGGTATACTTAGGCTTTGCGCACGCCGCAAGATAGCGCCCTCTCCCTCAGGGAGAAGGCCGGGCTGAGGGGGCCCTTGAAGGTGAAAGCCAGATCCGACGAACTCCAGGTTTTTATCTGCGTCATCGAGTGCGGCTCCATTTCTGCTGCGGCCGAGCAGGTCGGGCAAACGCCTTCGGCCATCAGCCGCACGCTGTCGCGGCTGGAAGCCAAGCTCGACACCACGTTGATCAACCGCACCACGCGGCGCATGGACCTGACCGAAGAGGGCAAGTTCTTCTTCGAGCGGGCCAAGCAGATCCTGCAGCAAATGGAAGAGCTGGAAGAACGCCTGGCGCTGCGCCACCAGACGCCTTCCGGGCGCCTGCGGGTCAATGCCGCGTCGCCGTTCATGCTGCACGCCATCGTGCCCTACGTCAGTGAGTTCCGGCAGCGCTACCCGGACATCCTGCTGGAATTGAACACCAACGACCTGATTATCGACCTGCTGGAGCAAAGCACCGACATCGCCATCCGCATCGGAGTGCTGGCCGACTCCACCCTGCATGCCCGGGCCTTGGGTAGCAGCCCGCTGAACATCCTCGCCAGCCCCGCTTACCTGGCGCACTACGGCACCCCGCGCACGGTCCAAGACCTGGCCGGGCACAGCCTGCTGGGCTTTACCCAGACCGAAACGCTCAACCACTGGCCCTTGCGCCATGCCGAGGGCGACCGCCTGCACATCCAGCCAAAGATGTCCGCCTCCAGCGGCGAAACCCTGCGCCAACTGGCATTGGCCGGCGAGGGCATCGTCTGCCTGTCAGACTTCATGACCCACCAGGACATCACCCAAGGCACCCTCAAGGTGCTGCTGGCCGACGCCAACAGTGGCTACCGCCAGCCGATCAACGCGGTGTACTACCGCAACTCGCAACTGGCCCTGCGAATCCAGTGCTTCATGGATTTCATGCAGGAAAAGCTCGCCTGTTACGCCTACAAAGATTCGTGATCCCTGGGCAAAAGTGTATTGGGCTACACCGGCTTTTTCGTCACGGATAAGTCTTTGATACTGGCCCCATTACCTCGCAAGCCTTAATGGGAGCCCCATCATGAACGTATTCGTCACAGGCGCCGCTGGTTTCATCGGCGGCTCCATCGCCACCGCCTTGGTCCGCGCTGGCCACAGCGTCACAGGCCTGGTGCGCAGCGCCGAGCAAGCCCTGGAAATGATCGCGCTGGGCATCATCCCGGTAGTTGGCAGCCTGGATGACAGCGAACTGCTGATTGCCCAGGCGCAGCACGCCGATGCCGTGATCAACGCCGCCAGCAGCGACCACCTCGGTGCCGTCCAAGCCTTGATCGCAGGCTTGCGCGGCTCCAACAAGCCGCTGCTGCACACCAGCGGGTCGAGCATTGTCGGCGACGCCAGCGGCGGCAAAGGCAGCGACGTCATTTACTACGAAGGCCACCTGCCCGAGCCCACCGCCGACAAGGCCGCGCGCGTCGGCATCGACAACCTGGTGCTGGCGGCGGCCAGCCAGGGCGTGCGTTCGGCCGTGATCTGCAACACCCTGATCTACGGCCACAGCCTGGGCGTGAACCGCGACAGCGTGCAGTTGCCGCGCCTGCTCAAGCAGGCCCGCCAAAGCGGTGTGGTGCGCCATGTCGGCCCGGGCCAGAACATTTGGTCCAACGTACACATCGAAGACGTGGTTGCGCTGTACCTGCTGGCGCTGGAAAAGAACCCGGCTGGCACCTTCTACTTCGTCGAAAGCTCGGAAGCGGCCTTTGTCGACATGAGCACCGCCATCGCCCAGGCGCTTAAGTTGGCGCCACCGCAGGACTGGCCGCTGGCCGAAGCAGAAAAACAATGGGGCTATGAAATGGCCAATTACGGCCTGGGTTCCAACAGCCGCGTACGGGGTAAAAATGCCCGCGAACTGCTGGGCTGGGAGCCGAAACGCACCTCGGTAAGCGAGTGGATTTTGAACGAAATGCTATCGAATTGAGTGTCGGAAAACGGCCGCCGAAAGGTAGCCGTTTTCATTTGCGGGTTTGAAAAGTGAGGCGTCATGGGTCTAAATGGGGTTCGACGATAATAAAAGTAAGGACACCCCATGCGTTGTATTGCATTCAAAACCTTGGCCATCAGTGCGGCCATCATCGCCAGCTCTTCGGCTTGGGCCATTACCCTGGAGGGCGGCGCTGTTGCCGCGCCCGACCAGTACGGCGCCGAAGTGGCGGCGCAAATTCTCAAGAAGGGCGGTAACGCGGTGGACGCCGCCGTGGCCACCGCCTTCACCCTGGCGGTCACCTACCCCGAAGCCGGCAACCTGGGTGGTGGCGGCTTCATGACCCTGTTCGTCGACGGCAAGCCGTACTTCCTCGACTACCGCGAAACCGCGCCCAAGGCCGCCAGCCGCAACATGTACCTGAACGAAAAGGGCGAGGTCATCGAGAACCTCAGCCTGGTAGGCGCCAAGGCCGCCGGCGTACCGGGTACCGTGATGGGCTTGTGGGAGGCGCACAAGCGCTTCGGCAAGTTGCCCTGGGCCGAGCTGCTGACGCCTGCCGTGGGCTATGCGAAAAACGGTTTCAAGGTGGCCGACAAGCAGTACCAGTATCGTCAGGACGCGCTGAAACTGTTTAACGGCCAGACCAACTTCAACGACTATTTCGGCAACATGAAAGTCGGCGAAACCTTCCGCCAGCCCGAGCTGGCGCAAACCCTGGAGCGCATCGCCGATCAGGGCGCCAAAGACTTCTATGACGGCAAGACCGCCGACCTGCTGGTGGCGCAGATGCAGGCCGACAAGGGCCTGGTGACCAAGGAAGACTTGCACGATTACAAGGTGAACTGGCGCCAGCCATTGCACATCGACTGGCGCGGCAACGTGGTATACACCGCGCCCCTGCCAAGCTCGGGCGGTATCGCCCTGGCACAACTGCTGGGCATCAAGGAAATCCGCAAGGACGACTTCAAGGGCGTGCCGTTGAACTCGGCCAAGTACATCCACTTGCTGGCGGAAATCGAAAAGCGCGTGTTTGCCGACCGTGCCGACTACCTGGGTGACCCGGACTTCAATAAAGTGCCGGTGAACAAACTGATCGCCCCGGCCTACCTGATCAAGCGCGCGGCCGAGGTGAACCCCAACGCTATCTCCGAAACCGCCAAGGTGCGCCCGGGCCTTGAGCCGCACCAAACCACGCACTTCTCCATCGTCGACGCCCACGGCAACGCGGTGAGCAACACCTACACGCTGAACTGGGACTATGGCAGCGGCGTGGTCGTAAAGGGCGCAGGCTTCTTGCTCAACGACGAAATGGATGACTTCAGCTCCAAGCCGGGCGTGGCCAACGCCTTTGGCGTGGTGGGCGGCGACGCCAACGCGATCGAGCCAGGCAAGCGCATGCTGTCGTCCATGAGCCCGAGCATCGTCACCCGCAATGGCCAGGTCACCCTGGTGCTTGGCACGCCGGGTGGTTCGCGGATATTCACCTCGATCTTCCAGGTGCTGAACAACGTCTACGATTACAAGCTGCCGCTGCAAAAGGCCGTGGCCGCGCAACGGGTGCACCACCAGTTGTTGCCCAAGGACACCATTTACTACGACAGCTTTGCGCCGCTGACCGGCAAGGTGGCCGACGAGCTCAAAGCCATGGGCTACACGTTGGAAGACCAAGGCTGGGAAATGGGCGACATCCAGGCTATCCGCGTCAACGGCACAAAGCTTGAAACCGCCTCCGACCCGCGCGGCCGTGGCCAGGGCAAAGTGGTCAAGTAACCCTGTAACATGGGCGCCCTCAACCTAATGGACTGGGCGCCCTTCGCCTCCGGGAATTTTATGCAACGTATTGCTTTGGCACTTGCCCTTTCCGCGCTCGCCGGTTGCGCCCAGCACAGCAAGGCGCCGGACGTTCCCCCACCCCCAACCGCGCAAACCAAGGCCGCCAGCCTGGCCGAGCAGTTGCTGGGCGACACCATGGGCCTGTCGCCGCTGCCAGACACGGTGTTCCGTGAGGGCGACCGCCTGAGCTACGCCGTGCTGCAACCCAAGACCGACGCCTCGCCGTTCAGCTTCATGGCGCAGATCGAAGCTTCCTGTAGCGTGCCCGGTGCGCAATTGGTGTTTATCAATGGTGACAAGCGCATTTATTTCGGCGGCCCCGATGGCCAGTACATGCCGGGGCGGGAAGTACCGCCGCGGCTGGTGGAAACCCTGAAGAAAAACGCCGAATTCAACAAGGCCTGCAGCAGTACACCCAAGCCCGACTGGCGTATCGTCAAAGGCAGTGGCGCGCAGCCATGGGTGATGATTGATCGCAACAGCGTTAAATCCCAGGGCAACGCCCTGCGGTTCTGGGCGGCCTACGACGACCCGGTGATCACCCTGGACCCACCCTACAACGCACCCACCGCGCAAAAGCGCGAGCATTTTGCCGTGGATTGCAGCAAACAAACCTACAGTTTGTTGGCCGGCTACGACGTCGACGAGCGCAATACCGTGACCGACGGTGCGGTGTTCTTTGCGCCCAAGGCCGAACCCATCGCCGCTGGTAATGCCGATTACCAGGTACTGTTCAAAACTGTTTGCGGCAAGCCTGACGCCCTGGCCAAGTTGCCGGCCTTCAGCCCTCGCACCAAGGCCCCGGTGGCCACACCGCTGCCGGGCGTGGCGGCGCTGCCGTTGACGGCGATCAAGCGGCTGAACCTGCCCAAGCCTGCCAAGTCGCTCAAGCGCCTGGTAGAAACCGGTACTTCCTCGACCAAAGACAGCAACGTGGCCCTGAACGAGGAGCGCTACCTGGAAACCGACAAGGCCACCGGGCAATTGGGCATCCGCCTGCGCGGTGAAAATTATGACGGCAGCGAAGTCAGCTTCCGTGGCCTGGTGGCGCTGGCGCAAAAGACAGCGTTCCGTGGCAAGGCCTCGATGACCGACACCGCCAACCTCACCAACCTGACCTTCACCGGCAATTGGCGCGAACTGCCAGTGGGTGAAAAGGTGGGTTACGCCACCCAGGCTAACCGGGTCAATAGCGTGGTGGGCGCGTACGGCCAGAACCGCCAGGTAGTCAGCTGCACGGTAGACAGCCAGGCCCCGGCGGCGCTGGTCAATGCTGCCCTGAGCGGTAACGCCAAGAAGCTGCGCTGCAGCACCGACGGCGACAAGTACCAACGGGTCGACACGGTGTACTACCTGGAAGACTACGGCTACTTCTACCGCGCCGGCACCGACAAGAATGACTTTTTCTACGATGAGCGGCACCTGAAAACGGTGGAATGACATGCAGTACCACACCCTGATCCGCAACGCGCTGGTCATCGATGGCCGCAACCAACCGGCCTACCAGGCCGACGTGGCACTGCGCGACGGCCGCATCGAGCGCATCGGGCAACTGGCCGATGCCAGCGCACGCGAGGAGGTGGACGCGGCTGGCCGAGTGCTGGCCCCAGGCTTTATCGACGTGCACACCCACGACGACACGGTGGTGATCCGCCAACCGCAAATGCTGCCCAAGCTCAGCCAAGGGGTAACCACGGTGATCGTCGGCAATTGTGGCATCAGCGCCTCGCCGGTTAGCCTGCGCGGCGATCCGCCCGACCCGATGAACCTGCTGGGCAAGGCTTGCGACTTCATTTACCCGCGCTTCAGCGACTACCGCGCGGCGGTCGAGGCAGCGCGCCCGGCCGTCAACGTGGCAGCGCTGATCGGCCACACGGCGCTGCGCAACAATCACATGGGCAACCTGCAACGCAGCGCCACGCCGGCTGAAATCGCGGGCATGCGCGAGCAGTTGCGCGACAGCCTGGCCGCCGGTGCCTTGGGGTTATCCACAGGCCTTGCCTACGCCAGTGCCTACAACGCCAGCACTGATGAAGTGCAGCAATTGGCGCAAGAGCTGCACGCCTTCGGCGCGGTGTACACCACCCACCTGCGCAGCGAATTCGAGCCGGTACTGGAGGCCATGGCCGAAGCCTTTCACATCGGCCGCCACGCCCGTTCACCGGTGATTATCTCGCACCTCAAATGCGCCGGTGCCGGCAACTGGGGGCGTGCGCCGCAGTTGCTGGCGGCACTGGAGCAGGCCAGCCAGCAGCAACCGGTGGCGTGCGACTGCTACCCCTACGCGGCCAGTTCCTCGACCCTGGATTTGAAACAGGTGACCGATGCGCACCGCATCACCATCACCTGGTCCACGCCGTGCCCGGAGCAGGGCGGCCGGGACTTGAAAGACATCGCCGCGGACTGGGGCGTGGCCCTGCTGGACGCCGCCCGTCGCTTGCAACCGGCGGGCGCGGTGTACTACGGCATGGACGAGCAGGACGTGCGCAAGATCCTCGCCCACCCGCTGTCGATGATCGGCTCCGACGGCCTACCCGAAGACCCATTCCCGCACCCACGCCTGTGGGGCGCATTCCCACGAGTGCTGGGGCACTTCAGCCGGGACCTTGGGCTGTTCGATTTGCCCACGGCGGTGCACAAGATGACCGGGTTGTCGGCGCAGCGGTTTGGCCTGCAAGGGCGCGGGGAATTGCTGGAGGGTAACGTCGCCGACCTGGTGCTGTTCGACCCGTTGCGGGTGCGTGACGTGGCGGATTTCAACGAGCCACGGCAGGCGGCGCAAGGTATTGACGGGGTGTGGGTAAACGGGGTGCGCGGGTATGTGGACGGGGTGGCGAACGGGCTGCGCGCCGGCCAATTCCTCCCCCGCACCACTCACCTGTAGGAGCGGATTCATCCGCGAAGAGCGCGCCAGGATCTAGCTGATTGCGCGGCATTCTTTTCGCGGATGAATCCGCTCCTACAATGCAGATCTATTCGCGGATGAATCCGCTCCTACAATGCAGATCTATTCGCGGATGAATCCGCTCCTACAATGCAGATCTATTCGCGGATGAATCCGCTCCTACAATGCAGATCTATTCGCGGATGAATCCGTTCCTACAGGGGGATGCTATACGCGGAAGTGGCTGACCATCATCTGCAATTGATTGCCCAACCGCGCCAGCTCGACGCTGGACTTGGCCGTTTCATCGCTCGCCGCGGCGGTCTGTTCAGACACATCGCGTACGTTGACGATGCTGCGGCTGATTTCCTCGGCCACGGCGCTTTGCTGCTCGGCGGCGGCAGCGATCTGCTGGTTCATCAGCTGGATGTTGGACACCGTGCGGGTGATGTTCTCCAGTGACGTACCGGCCTTGCGCGTCAGTTGCACGCTGCTGTCGGTCAGGCTGCGGCTGTTGAGCATCACGTTGGCCACTTGCTGGGTGCCGCTTTGCAGGCCGGCGACCAGGCCTTCGATCTCTTCGGTGGACTTCTGCGTACGCTGGGCCAGCCCGCGCACCTCATCGGCCACCACGGCAAAACCGCGGCCGGCTTCACCGGCGCGGGCCGCTTCGATGGCCGCGTTCAGCGCCAGCAGGTTGGTCTGTTCGGCCACGGCCTTGATCACGTCCATCACCTTGCCGATCTTGTCGCTTTCCTGTTGCAAGTGGTTCATGGCGTCGGTGGACCGGTTGACCTCGGTGGCCAGGCGTTCGATCTGGGCGATGGCCTCACCCACTACCTTGTCGCCTTCGCGGGCTTCGGCGTCGGCATCGGTGGCCGCGTGGGAAGCCTGCTCGGCATTGCGCGCCACTTCCTGCACGGTGGCGGTCATTTCATGCATGGCGGTGGCGACCTGGTCGGTCTCGATCTTCTGGCTGTTGACCCCGGCGCTGGTCTGCCCGGTCACGGCCGACAGTTCCTCGGCGGCGCTGGCGATCTGCGTGACACCGTCACGGATGCCGCTGATCAGGTCGCGCAAGGTCACGCCCATGCGCTGGATGCCTTGTTGCAGCACGCCCAGTTCGTCCTTGCGGGTAACGCTCTGGTTGTGGGTCAGGTCGCCGCCGGCGATGCGCTCCACCACGGCCATGGTTTCCTGCAAGGGGCGGGTGATCTGCCGGGTGATCAGCCAGGCTGCCAGCACGCCGATCAACAGCGCAAGCAACGTAGCCACTACCTGAACCAACTGTGCCTGGGCGCTTTCGGCGTCGCGGCGGTCCAATTGCAACTGGGTCAGGCGGTCGCTGATGCTGAGGAACTCGGCGCCTTGGTCGGTCATCTCTTTGCGTGCCTGGGCGATCTGCATGTTGCTGTCGCGGAACTGGCGAACCGCGTCGCGGTAGCTGGCCAGCGCGGTTTCAAACTGCTTCAGGCGGCCTTGTTGCGCAGGCAATGCGGTGACGAAATCGGCAATCGAGGCCAGCGCGGTTTCCAGTTGGGCGAACGCTGCCTGCTCGGTCTTCTCGTTGACGTTGCCGGTGTAGCCACGCACTTCATAGCGCACCAGTTGCAGTTGTTCCTTGGCCTTGGCCGCAGCTTGCACTTCTTCGAAGCGGTGGTCGCTGGCCGACAGCACGTCCTTGTTGATCTCGGCGATCAGGTCGAACGCGCTCATGGCCGTGGTGGTCATGTTGGCTTTGGCGGCATTGGCGCTGTTGTAGGCGGCACGCATGGCGTTCAGCGAGCGCTGATACTCAGTGATCACCTCACCATCGCGCTTGAGCAGCGTGATGTTTTCCGGGCTCTTGAACGTTGCGGCGAGCTTTTTTTGCTGAGCGCTGAAGTCGTCCAGTTGGGTCTGTACGGTTTGCGCCACGCTGTCATCGCCGTTGGCGATCATGTACTGCAGGCGGCTGATGCGTACTTTGGTCAGCAGGGCATTGAGCTGATTGATGTCGCTCATCCAGTTGCTGCGGTCGATGAGGCTGCTCAGGCTGGACCAGCCTGCAAGCGCCAGAGCGGTGGTCAATACCAGGACCAAACCAAACCCCAGGCCGAGCTTTTTCGTGACGCTGATATTGCCAAACCAGCTATTCATATTTTCCCTCCAGGAACGTTGAGCTTCTTGATCGAGTGTTCGCTGGAGTTCTTTTTTTGGGGTTATGGCCAGCAGGTGTTCTTGTTGAACCCTGAATATCGGCGGCGCACGCGAATTCTGTAGGGGGTAATTGCCGCACAAGCATTCGCGCCGCTTGTTCGCCAGCGGGTAACTAACTACCGCCCCCGGGCCTTGCCAGGCTGGCCCAATACTCGCTCCCCCCTGCGCGTGCGCTAGGCGCCGCATCTTGGAGCATCTATGAGCGATTCCCACTTAGCCCTACCCGACTTCGATAGCCCTTTGCTGGACAGCCAGGCCTGGGCCGACCTCAAAGTCCTGGAAACCATCGAACAACAGTTCAAGACCTTCATGGGCTCGTTGCCCCTGGACGCCCAGAAGCGCTACCTGAAGGTCAGCCAGGAAGAATTGATACTGCGCCAGAAGGCCGATAACGCGCTCAATGGCTGGTTGGCGGACTTCCAAGCCAGCGCCAAGGCCACCTTGCGCAACGCACTGAAGCACAAAACCGGGCAGGACCTGGACGTCGATACCACCTATCTGCATACCCGCTACCGCACCGACCCGAATACGGTTCACAGCATCAAGGACAGCCCTGACCGTACCCAGACCGTCTCGCTGTGGCAGGCGGCGCTGACGAGTTTTGCCTTCAACGTTGCCCACGGCACCGGCAGCGGCCAGGCGATTGCCAGGGCCAGCAGCATCAATACCGACCGCAGCGGCCGGTTGCCAGACTCGCTCATAACCCTGGAGCAGTTCGCCCAGGTCGCACGCAGCGCAGACCTGGGCAGCTATATGCGCAGTACCCTGGAGAACGCCTTGTCTGGCGCGCTGGGCCAGTGCATCCGCGAGCAACAGCGCAGCAACCTGGAACTGGAAACTCTGGAAAGCTTGCGCAGTAGCACCGAGCACGCCAGCCAGACCCATGAACAACTGCTGCAAGCTGTCACCACTGGCCAATGGGCCCGCTACACACTGACCTACGACTTTTACTCCGCCCCCCTGCCGCTGTACCTCTGGCAAACCAGCGGCGGCGTCCCTGCCGCCGTGTTCAGCTATTTCCCCAATAGGCCCGGCGGTGCCTTGCGCCGCCACGGCACGGTGCATGCAGCCCTGGACTCATGGATCGAGCAGGTTAAGCACGACTCCACCCACGCCGCGCCGGCGTGGCTGCTCAGCGCATTGGCCGACGGCGATCGGGAAAGCATTGCCAGGCATTTCAACGTAGAGGACAGCGGGCTCAACTGGGTGGCCAATAATTTGCGCGACGCCACACTGGGTATCTATCGTGTGCTGAGCCACACCGATGCCGACGGCAAAGGCCTGATGCTGAAGAAAGCCGACAACGTCGACGGCTCGTTGCAGGACGCCTTGTTCGCCCACAAGATCGCGCTGGTGCGCGCGCGGCTGATCGAGCCCAACCAAGACCGTCGCCGAGCAGGATTGGGACCAGGTCAAGGGCGCCCTGAGCTATGCCCTGGAGGAAATCCTGGCCATGCTGACCTTGCCCGTGCCAGGCGGGGTGACAGGCCTTAACCGGGTCATGCTGGCCGCCACCCTGGGCCTTCAGGGCTACCAGATGTACCAGGCGGCCAAGGCACTGATAGACCGTGACGACACCGCACTGGCCCAGGCCCTGGTAGACCTCACCGACCTGATCGTCACGGCCAGGCTGCAGAAGGTTGCCGGTAAACTATCGGCCAAGCGTGCGCGCACGCTGGTCAAGGACCTGGGCGAGCCGCGTCGACGCGGGGCGACCTTCCAGCAAGACCCTGCCCAGGCGCATGAACTGACATACGACCCCAGTGAAAAAGCCTCCCGGCCAGACAACCTGGATACTGGTGCCGTACGCTCGCGCACCTGGTTTGAGCGCATGCTGCACCCCGGTTTTCCTGCGTTCAGCGCGGCTGCGATCAAGCAGGCGTTGCAACTGTCGGGCGTGAATGGCAACCACCTCAAAGACACCTGGCACGGGCGCAAGCACACCCCATGGGCGTTAAAAGACGCGTTAAGGGCAGCGCACTGCCGGCAGCAGATCGATAAGGTGCTTGGCGCCGGTGTCGATGATGCGTTGCCGGCCTCCGAGTTGGCTGAGCGGATGTTGCTGCCTGCCTTGGCGCAACAGACCGGCCATGCCATCGAAGTGCAAAGCCCGGGGGGCACGCAGCGGTTGTGGTATGACCAGCCTGGCGCTGCCACGTCCACTTCCACGATCGTGCTGACGCGCACCCCAGCGGGCCTCTATCAAACCCGCGAAGGGGGCGCGGGTTATTCACTGATCGAGGCCACGCTGCGGGCATACGAAACGCGGGTACCCGGCAGCGAGCTGGGCAAAATTGGCGACATTACCCTGGACCGGCACAGCGCCCACCGCGTCAGCGAACTCAAGCGCCAGTTGCTCAGCCGCTTGCGCCGCGACCAGAACCTGGTCTTCCAGGCGTTAGTGGTCGACAGCCTGCAAATGTACCTGCCCACCCGCCACCCTGCCCATGCCTACAGCGCCGCCGGCCGTACCAGCAGTGAGCAGGACCATGCGCCATCCCTCGACAGCCTGCGCAGCCTGTTCCCGGAACTCAGCCAAGCGGCGCTCAAGCACGCCTTGGGCAACGACAATACCGCGCAGCAAACCCAGGCTTGGGCCCGGGGCACGCCACTGCCCACCCGCGTTGCCGGGCGTTTGCGCGTGGCCAGCGAGCAAAGCCGGTTGAACGCCGCCTTGTCGAGCCTGGCCGCCCCCAATGGGCGTGGCATCAACGATGACGGTGAGGCGCTGTTTGGCACGTTGCTGACCTTGCACGCGAAATGGCCGGCAAATACCGCATTGCGCGTGTATGCAAGCTCGCTCGACAGCACGGGCAAGTACACCCGTGATGACTATGTGCTGGACAGTTACGGGCCTGACGACGCCAGTGCTTTCATCGATATTGTCAAAGTCGGCCACCGCTACGCTGCTACCACCGGGCGCAGCCAGGACCTGCTGTCTTCAAGCCATCCCAACTCATTGCTCGACGCCTGCTTGCTGAGCCTGAGCGCCGAGCAGCGCAAACAACTGGGCTTCAGCGAGCATGACCACGGCCGGCTGGCCCATTACATCAGCGAGCGAGCCGAGTATTTCAACGAAGAGCTGTTCGACATGTTGACACCGCCGCGCGACACGCCACTGGCCGCCGAAACCCTTCACGGCTTTGCTGCCGGTGTCGACCTGAGCCTGACGAGTGCCGATGCGCGAGGCATCCACTGGCAGGGCGGCAAGCATTACCTGTTGATCGATGGCAGCAGTTATCAAATTGTCGAGGACAAGGGCCAACCCAACCTGGTCTGGCGTATCGTCAAGCCGGCTGACCCCGCAGGTATCAGCATCGCGGTGGTCAGCCGCCCCCAGCGCTTGTGGATGCAAACCCGTACCGGCGGCATGGGCGGCAGTGGCCGTGGGCGCATGTCGGCTTACGAAAAATACCTTCCCAAGGCCACCAAGATCGAACAGTTCACGCAGATTCATCAGGGCTACCTGGATGCTGCCGCAGAGTTTTCCAGGAACCTTACGCGCATCAATTTGCTGGTGAACAACCCCAATGAAATTGTTTCTGACTTGGCTCGCAAGAAGCTTGAAACGTTGGTGTACGAAAAAATCACCCGCGACACTCAATACATCGCGGACGTACAGAGGACCTGGCGGGCGCGTGTTATCAGTGACAACTCCTACACCGAAAAAACCGCCATTACCTTGAAAAGTATCTCGGAGTGCTATCGCAACCTCATCGAGCTGCATAAAACCACCCTGCAACGCAAAACCAATGGCCAGAGCCTGCCAAGCTGGGTCAGCGACTTGCCAGGTTTCAAAGAGCGCGCGCCGCACTACCTCGAGAATGTGTTGAACACCTACCCCATTTTGGTCAAGGCACATGAAGTCGTAAACCAACGGCTCGAGAAATTCGGCCACGATCCAGACCTTCTGGCGGACATCGAGCTCACTCAAGCCGAGCTAAAATACAAACCCGTGGAGTTGCTCTTGTCTGAGATGAATCTGCGCTGCGTGCTGTTGCAGATCAGCAGCGAGAACACGCGCGGCGAAGACAGCCCCGTGCTCGATATCGAAGGCTTGTCCCAAGGCATCAGCCTTGCCCTCAAATTCGAGCATCAACTGGAGACGATGCCGACGGACTTCAAAGGGATTTTCCTTGAGTACCACCTGGAAAGTGTCGAGTCGCTTCAAGCCAAAGCTGCGGACATGCGCCATGACTTCAGTGAGAGCGAAAACATCCAGCACCTGGACAAGTTGGACCTCACACTCGAACGTCTACGGGGTCAAGCCCGCAGAGGGTTCAATGACGAGATCAATCCCGAGACCTATCGCAGGGAGGGCGCTGACGCCATCGACTACGATTTCCTGCCTGCTATCCAGGCCCCAGCGGCCCCGTCACCGGCACGCCGACGGGTCATTCGCACGCGCGACCGGCAAGCCTACATCGCCGAGCCATTGCCCAGCGCCGCAGGCGAGCCGGAACGCGTGCAGGTCCGCTTACCCGCAAGTTCAACCAGCGCCGAACAGTTGTTGCCCTTCACTCGCAACAGCCAGGGCGACTGGGTTCGCGAACAGATCGTGCTGCCTGCGCCTACCCTTGGCCTTGATGCATTGCATAGAAAAGCCAGGGCGCAAATGAGGAAAGCCACGGCCGAGCAAGCGGTCGGCGAGCGCCGCGTTGGCAGCAAAACACGCCCTGGCGAGATCGAAGACGATCTCGTCAAAATGGCCGAGGCACTTGAAGCGACTGCAGCTGACCTGCGCGCGTTGGCGGCAGCCAGCACCACGGCAACGCCCGATGAGCACATTGGCCAGTTGGATGCCGGCAGCAAAAGCCTGCGTGATACCGGGCGTCGGCTGCGGATAGCACAATGCAAGCGGTTGTTACCGGACCTTTCAAATCTGGAATATTTATTCGATCAGGGCGAGGTAAGCATCGAGCGCGAACCCGGGTTGCTCAAACTGGCAAAGGACGACGTTATCGTTGAGTACTGTATCAAGGAGAAAGCCAGCGGAGACGAACTGTGGTGGGCTCATTTTCACTATGCCAGCGCCCAGGCTCCGTTTGCAGACTCAACCGCCGCGCACTTGAAAACCGTCAAGGAGCGTAAAGAGGGCAGGACTGCCGAAGCCATTCGCAAGCTTCGGGGCGATAACACCAAGATCGTGCGCACCAAAATCGTGGCGAAGGCTGCGCTGAAAATGTTCCAACCCGCCCGTTAGCAACTACCCACCGATGGCGGCGAACAAGGTCGCCGTCATCAGTGGTCGCTGCGCCAAGGGCCAAAGCGTCAGGCCGCGAACTCCAGCATCGCGTCCTGCACGGCGGCGACGAAGTAGGCGTGGGAAGCCCGGTCGAACAGAATCTGAAACGCGCCCCCCACGTTCACCACGATCACGTTGATCCGCGCCGCCGACGTTTGCGCCACCGCCCCTGACCCGAACACCTCGGGCCGAAGGTCTACGCCGCACAGCTTGGCCATCACCTGTGGCACTGCGGCGCCGCTCAGTTGCAGCCAGGCGTGGCTGTCCTGACGGGGCAGCAGGTAGTTGGCGTGGTGGTCCAGTTCCCAGCGGGCTTCTTCGTCGGCAATGCGCTCGCCTTGGTCAGCTGGGCTGCCGAGCAAAAAATACTCGGTTTGCGACAGGCGGGCGATGTGGCTGCCGTCGGCCTGGGTCACGGCGCGGTTAGGCGCCTGGGGCAGGCTGAAGCCGCGGCCGGTCAGGTATTGGGCGGCATCGGTGCCGCGGAAACCGACCCGGGCGAGGTCGGTCAGGTCGGCCAGGGCACACGGCTGCAGCGGGCTCAGGCCGATGTAGTGTTCGGATTGCAGACTGGACATGGCTCAGAGCTCCTGGCGCAGGTTGTCGGGGTCGAAAAAGGGCAGCTTCACCACGGTGGCCTGCAGCACGATGCCGCCTTCCACGCGGATCGGGATCTGTTGCCCGGGTTCGCTTTGGTCGTAGGCGGCGTAGGCCAGGCCAATCACCTTGCCCAGGTGGTGCGAGTATTCGCACGAGGTCACGTTGCCGCTGATATCCGGGCCTTGCAGCACCAAGTGGCCTTCCAACGGCTGCACGCTGCCCTTGGGCAAGGTGAAGCCCACCAGCTTGCGGGTCATGGGTTGTGCCTCCAGGATGTCTACCGAGCGCCGGCCCACGAAGAACGGTTTGTTGCGGCTTACCGCCCAGCCCATGTCGATCTCGGCCGGGTGGGTCATGCCATCGGTGTCCTGGCTGATGATCACGTGGCCTTTTTCCAGGCGCAGCAGGCGCTGGGTTTCAACGCCGAAGGGGCGAATGTCCAGGTCCTTGCCGGCTTCCATCAGCGCATCCCACAGCTTGACCGCATGGCGCGCCGGCACGTGGATCTCGTAGCCCAGCTCACCGACGAATCCTACCCGCAGCAGGCGTGCCTTGATCCCGGCCACGGTGCCGGTGCGCACGCCCAGGTACGGGAAACCTTCTGGGCTCAGGTCCAGGTCGGTGCAGATTTTCTCCAGCACTTTGCGCGAGTCCGGCCCCGCCACGTTCACCGCCGAGATAGCCGCGGTCACGTTGGCGATGTCGACGTTCAGGCGCCACTGGGCGTTCCACTTGAGCATCTGCTGGTAGATACGGTCGACACCACTGGTGGTGGCGGTCACGTAAAAGTGGTTTTCGCTGAAGCGTGCACACACGCCGTCGTCGATCACCACGCCGTGCTCGTTGGTCATCAATGCGTAGCGTGAACGGCCGATCGGCTGCTTGATGAAGGCGAAGGTGTACATGCGGTTCAGCAGTTCGGCGGCATCCGGGCCGCGCACGTCCAGGCCGCCCAGGGTCGATACGTCGATGATGCCGACCTTGTTGCGCACGTGCAGCGCTTCGGCCTGCATGCATTGGTCGCGTTGGCTGGCGTTGCCGTAGTAGGCGGGGCGCTGCCAGATGCCGGCGGGCATCATCTTGGCGCCGGCGTCCAGGTGGCGACGGTGCATAGGTGTTTGCCGGTAGGGGTCGAACGCACGGCCGGCGACGTGGGCGAGTTTTTCCGCCACGAACGGCGGGCGCGCAGTGGTCACGCCGGTTTCGCTGATGTTGCGTTGGGTCGACTGGGCCACCAGGCGCGCCGTTGGCAGTGCCGAGTGACGCCCTTGGGACGGGCCCATGCCCACGGTGGAGTAACGTTTGACCAATTGCACGTCGCGGTAGCCGATTTTGGTGGCGTTGACGATGTCGCGCACTTGCAGGTCTTCGTCAAAGTCGACGAAGTCCTTGCCCTTGGGGTGCGGGAAAATTGGCCACGGGTGGTTGACCCGCGCTTCGTTCTTGTACTCTGCCCGTGCGATGCCCGGCAGGGCCGTGGCGATGGCGTTGGTGGCGTCGGCCAGCACGTTGTCCAGCGCGTGGCGGCCATTGGCGGAGCCGGCCACCAGCAAGTTCTTCGGCAGCCCGCTCAAAGTGAATTCGGCGCTTTGGTCGTCATAGGCCAGCTTGCCGCCGGCCTGGCACAGCAACTGATACACCGGCATGTAGCCGCCGGACATGCACAGCAAATCGCAGCTCAGGGTCAGGCCGCTGTTGGCCACCTGGCCTTGCCCGGTGATCTTGCGCAGCTCCACGCCAGTGACGTGGCGCATGCCTTTTTCATGCAGTGCTTCATAAACCGTGGTGTCGACGTGCAGGGTGATCGAACGGTGTTCCAGGGCGCGTAACAGGGCGCGATCCGCCGGGCCACCGCGCAGGTCCACTACTGCCGCAACCTTCACACCTTGATCATGCAAGTCGAGCGCGGCCAGGTAGCCGTCATCGTTGCCGGTCAGCACCACGGCCTGCTTGCCGGGTTTCACCGCGTACAGTTTCATCAGCCGTTGCGCAGCGCTGGTCAGCATGACGCCGGGCAGGTCGTTGTTGCGGAAAATCACCGGCTGGTCGAACGAGCCGCTGGTGATCAGGCACTGGGTGGCGCGCACTTTATACAGGCGCTTGCCCTGGATCACCGGCAGGTAGTTGTCGGTAAACCAGGCGTTGCAGGTGGCGTTTTTCAGTACCTGGATATTGGCGTGGCCTTCAACGGCACTGACCAGTTCGCGGCGCAGGGTTTCGGCACGCACGCCTTCGATGTCGAAGCGCGCATAGGTCAGCGAACCTCCGAGCAGCGGCTGCTGTTCGATCAGCAGCACCTTGGCGCCAGTGTTGGCGGCGGTCAGCGCGGCTTGCAGGCCCGCGGGGCCTGCGCCGATCACCGCAAGGTCGGTGAACAGGTAGGCTTTGTCGTAGTACTCGGGCTGGAATTCAAGGTCCAGTACGCCCAGGCCGGCCTTTTTGCGAATGATCGGCTCCCACACCTTCCACATGCCCTTGGGCTTATAGAAGGAGCGGTAGTAGAAGCCCACTGGCATGAACTTGGAGAACTTGCCCAGGTAGGCGTCCTTGTCGTTGTCCAGCGAGCCGTTGAAATTTTGCCCGGTGGCGGCAAGGCCGGCCTCAAGCGGGTAGGCGTCGGCCAGCACGTTGGGCTCATGGGGCAGTTGCACCAGGCTGTTGGCATCTTGCCCAGCCATGGTCAGCGGCCCGCGCGGGCGGTGGTACTTGAACGAGCGGGAAATCAGGAAACGGCCATTGGCGAGCAGGGCACTGGCGATGCTATCGCCCTCAAAACCCTGGTACGGCGCACCGTCGAAACTGAACGTGAGCGGCTGATTGCGATCAATCAGCAGGCCCATGGGGGCGGGTAGGCGGCTCATCGGGCGATCTCCTTGGCCGGTGCTTGGAATTCAACGCGGGCGGTAAACACTTCTTTGGGGTCAAAGGTGCGGATGATCTCGTCGGTGACGGTGTGGCGCTCGGCCAAAAACCAGTAGCTGGACGGGTTGTGCATCCACCACTCGCGCACGATGCCGGCGATGTTCTCGCTGTTGAACACGTAGTCGGCCCACTGGGCGTCGCTGCAGGTGGCCGGGTCTGGCATGTGCTTGAACTCGCCGCCGTAGGTGAACTCGCTGATGTTGCGCGGCCCGTTGAGCGGGCAATTCAGAATTTTCATCGTCCGATCCTCAGTGGCTGGCCGCGGTGGCGCCCATCTCGTTGACTTGCTTGAAGGTGGAAAAACGCTCAAGGCCAAACGGCTTGATCAGGTCTGGCACCTTGCCGCCGCTGGCCACCAGCTGCGCCATGGTTTTGCCGCAGATGGGCGTGGCCTTGAAGCCCCAAGTGCCCCAGCCAGCATCCAAGTAGTAATTCTTGACCGGCGACAGGCCCATGATCGGGCTGTAGTCCGGGGTCATGTCGGTGATGCCGGCCCACTGGCGCATCAGCTTGGCGTTGGCCAAAAACGGGAACATCTCGATGGCGTGGGCCAGCAAGCTTTCTTTCAAGTCGAGCGTGGAGCGTGAGTTGTACAGCGGGTACGGGTCGGAGCCACCCCCAAACACCACTTCGCCGCGGCTGGTTTGCTGCACGTAGCAGTGCAGCGCCGAGGAGCTGACCAACGGATCGAGGAACGGCTTGAATGGCTGCGTCACCATGGCCTGCAGCGGGAAGGTCTGGATCGGCGAGCGGATGCCGGCCTTGGCCATCATCAACGAGCTGTGCCCGGCAATCGCCTGCACCGCGCAACCGCACTTGATGGTGCCACGGTTGGTTTTAACTGCGGTGATGGTGCCGTTCTCGATCACCAGCTCTTGCACTTCGGTGAGCTGGTGGATCTCTACGCCGCGCTTGGCCGCCTGCTTGGCGTAGCCCCAGGCCACGGCGTCGTGGCGGGCAGTGGCGCCGTCCATGTGCCACAGGCCGGCGATCACCGGCAGGTGGCCGGGGTCCAGGTTGAGGGTGGGCACCAGTTCGCGGATCTGCTGGCGGTCGATCATCTCGGTACGCCCGCCAAAGTGTTTGTTCACCTCGGCGCGTTGGCGGAACGAGCGCACCGTGGCGTCAGTGTGCGCCAGGGTCAGTTGGCCGCGCTGGGAGTACATGATGTTGAAATCGAATTCGTTGGACAGCCCCTCGAACATCCGCACCGATTCGGCGTAGAACTTCACGCCCTCGCTGGTGAGGTAGTTGGAGCGGATGACTGCCGTATTGCGTGCGGTGTTGCCGCCGCCCAGGTAGGCCTTTTCCAGCACGGCGATATTGGTGATGCCATGGTACTTGGACAGGTAATAGGCCGTGGCCAGGCCGTGGCCGCCCGCGCCGATGATCACCACGTCGTAGGAAGACTTGAGTTCCTTGGGCGGCGGCAGGTCGACCTCCACCGGGTATTCCGAGCTCAGCCCGTACTTCAGTAAGTTGAAAGGCATGGGGCCTCCGATAGGCTGCGTTGGGCTTGGGCCTGCTGCACGGCAGCGGTCACGGTGTTTTTCATCAAGAAGGCGATGGTCATCGGGCCTACACCACCGGGTACCGGGGTGATGGCGCTGACTATCGGCAGGGCGCTGTCAAAGTCCACGTCACCGACCAGGCGGCTGCGGCCGTTCTCTTCGATGCGGTTGATGCCGACGTCGATCACCACGCAGCCTTCCTTTAACCAGCTGGCATCGATCATGCGCGGGCGGCCGACGGCAGCCACCACGATGTCGGCCTGGCGGCACAGCTCCTGGGCGTTGCTGCTGCGCGAATGCACCACGGTGACCGAGCAATGCGCCTGCAACAACAGGGCGGCCATGGGTTTGCCGACAATGTTGGAGCGGCCGATGACCACCGCGTGCTTGCCGGTCAAATCGCCCAGGGTATCGGTCAGCAACTGCATGCAGCCGCTCGGGGTGCAGGGCGTGAGCACGCGTCGGCCCTGGCTCAGGCCGCCGACGTTTTCACTGTGAAAGCCGTCGACGTCCTTGCCCGGCGCGATGGCCTGCAAGGCGCGGGTTTCTTCGATATGCGCCGGCAGCGGCAGTTGCAGCAGGATGCCGTTGACGCTGGCATCGGCATTAAGCCGTGCGATCAAATCCAACACTTCGGCTTGGCCGGCATCGGCGGGCAGGCGGTATTCCAGCGAATGGATGCCGGCCTCTTCAGCGCGCAGGATCTTGTTGCGCACGTACACCTGGCTGGCGGGGTCTTCGCCTACCAGGATCACCGCCAAGACGGGTTGAATGCCTTGCAGCACCAAGGCTGCCACGTCGACGCGCACCTGTTGCAGCACGCGGGCGGAAGCGGCCTTGCCGTCGATCAACTTGAGACTGTTCACCGGAAGATCACCGTACGGTCCTGGTTAAGGAAGACGCGGTGTTCCAGGTGGTATTTCACCGCCTTGGACAACGCCACGGTTTCGGTATCGCGGCCGATGGCAACCAGGTCATCGGGCAGGTAGGCGTGGTCTACGCGCTGTACTTCCTGCTCGATGATCGGGCCTTCGTCCAGGTCGCTGGTGACGTAGTGCGCGGTGGCGCCGATCAGTTTCACGCCACGTTGGTAAGCCTGGTGGTAAGGCTTGGCGCCTTTGAAACCTGGCAAGAACGAGTGGTGGATGTTGATGGCGCGGCCCGAGAGCTGCTTGCACAGGTCATCGGAAAGAATTTGCATGTAGCGGGCCAGCACCACCAGGTCGGTGCCGGTTTCGTCCACCACCTTCATCAACTCGGCTTCCTGGCGGGCCTTGGTGTCCTTGGTTACCGGCAGGTAAATAAAGCGGATGCCCTGGCGCTCGGCCATCGGGCGCAGCTCCAGGTGGTTGCTGACGATGGCGGTAATGGTCATGTCCATCTCGCCTTTTTGATGGCGGTACAACAGGTCGGTGAGGCAGTGGTCGAATTTGCTCACCATCAGCAGCACGCGCATCGGCTCGCGGGTGTCATGCAGTTCCCAGTCCATGCCGAAAGCGCCGGCTACGTCGTTGAAACCTTGCTTGAGCTGCGCGATATCGCCCAGGTGCCCGTCGTTGAAACGGAACACCGCGCGCATGAAAAACGTGCCACTGAATTCATCATCGAACTGCGCCATTTCGCCGATGTAGCAGCCGTTTTCCGCGAGGTACGAGGTAACGGCTGCGACAATGCCGGAAGTCGCCGGGCAGCTGATTTTTAGAATGAAGTGCATCTTTTCGTGTTGCATGGCTAGTCCTCGGGGGGATGGCGGCAGCTCATCGCATAGGCGAAAAAGGTCATCGGCAAGATAAATTGCCTGAGAAGAATAAAATATTCCTTTGGGTGGTTTTATAGGGGAAAGCGCGAGGGGCGTCTAGAGGGGATTGAAACTTTTTTAACTGACAGGAATTTTTTTGCCCGGTAAATCCGCCCCGAGTAGGAGCGGATTTATCCGCGAAAAGGCCAACGCGGTCTTAAGCCTTACTCCGGGTTACTGCCGTAATTCATGATCGACAACAAGCGGATCGGCACTTGCACCAACTGCTCCGGCCCGTGGGGCACGTCGCCGTCGAAGGTCAGGCTGTCACCGGCTTCCAAGCGATACAGCTGGTTGCCATGGCGGTAAATCAGCTCGCCTTCCAGCAAATGCAGGAACTCGGTACCGGGATGGGAGAAGGTCGGAAACTCTTCACTGGCGTCATCCATGCTCACCATGTATGCCTCGAAGCTCTTCTTCGGCCCACGGGTGTGGTTCAGCAGGTGGTAGGTGTGGCCTTTCTCGGTGCCGCGGCGTACCACCTCCAGGCCCTCGTCGTGCTTGACCAGCAGCGCGCTGCCGCCTTGCTGGTCGTACTGGCTGAACAGCTTGGACATGGGCATGCCCAACACGTCGCACAAGCGGCTCAGGGTGTCCAGGCTGGTAGACACTTGGGCGTTTTCGATTTTGCTCAGCATGCCTTGGCTGATACCCGCGATGCGGGCCACGTCCGCCAGCTTCAACTCTTGTGCCTGGCGCTGGCGCTTGATCTGCATTCCCAGGTATTGCTCAAGCTTGAGGCGCGGTTGGGGGTCGATGGGCATATTCATAAAGACCTGCACGGTTTCTGTTCATTAATAATAGTTTCGCACCAGGAATGTGCAAATTGAGGAGCCTGCGCCGCACGGCGTTTGGTCATATTCCCCTAGTGAAAACTATATTCCCATATAGATAGCGGAAAATCCCCTTTAAATGGATGAATCGCCTTCGCGAGCAATTCTGGCAAGCGCTTTGCATTCCTGAAAAGAAATTAAGTTTCTTTAGCGGAATAATTGATCAGCTAGCCAGTCGCGAGGAGTGAAGAGCACATGTTGCCAGAAGAAACCCAGCGCATTATCGAACAGCACGGGATCAAGTACGTGCTGGCGCAGTTCGTCGATATCCACGGTGCCGCAAAAACCAAATCGGTGCCGGTGTGTGGCCTTAAGACCGTGGCCGAGGAAGGCGCGGGTTTCGCCGGCTTCGCCATTTGCGGCATGGGCATGGAGCCCCACGGGCCAGACTTCATGGCGCGCGGCGATTTGTCGACCCTGACCCCAGTGCCTTGGCAGCCAGGTTATGGCCGCGTGGTGTGCGTGGGCCATGTGGATGGCAAGCCGCACCCGTACGACAGCCGTTATGTACTGCAACAACAGGTCCAACGTTTGGCTGACAAAGGCTGGACCCTGAATACGGGCCTGGAGCCGGAGTTCAACCTGATGCGCCGCGACGCTGGCGGCAAGCTGCAACTGGTGGACGCCAGCGACAACCTGGACAAACCTTGCTACGACTATAAAGGCCTGTCGCGCTCCCGCGAATTTCTGGAGCGCCTGACCGAAGCCCTGCAAAAGGTCGACTTCGAGATCTACCAGATCGACCACGAAGACGCCAACGGCCAGTTCGAGATCAACTACACGTACAGCGACGCGCTGACCTCGGCCGACCGCTTCACCTTCTTCCGCATGGCCGCCGGCGAAATCGCCAACGACCTGGGCATGATCTGCTCGTTCATGCCCAAGCCCGACCCCAAGCGCGCCGGCAACGGCATGCACTTCCACCTGTCGATCGCCAGCGCCGAGAACAAAAACCTGTTCCATGACGCCAGCGACCCGAGCGGCATGGGCCTGTCCAAACTGGCTTACCACTTTGCCGCAGGTTTGCTGGCCCACGGCCCGGCGTTGTGTGCGTTTGCAGCGCCTACGGTCAACTCCTACAAGCGCTTGGTCGTTGGCAACTCGTTGTCGGGTGCCACTTGGGCCCCAGCCTTTATTGCCTTTGGCTCCAACAATCGCTCGGCGATGGTGCGCGTGCCTTATGGCCGCCTGGAGTTCCGCCTGCCGGATGCCGGTTGCAACCCCTACCTGGTCAGCGCCGCGATCATCGCCGCCGGCCTGGACGGGATCGACCGCCAACTGATGCCCGACCAGGTGTGCAACGAAAACCTCTACAAGCTGAGTCTTGAAGAAATCGCTGCGCGGGGCATCAAGACCCTGCCGCAATCGCTCAAGGAAGCGTGCGACGCGCTGGAAGCCGACCCGCTGTTCAGCGAAGTGCTGGGCAAGGAAATCGTCGGCGAGTTCATCAAGCTCAAGCGCATGGAGTGGGTGGAATACAGCCGCCACGTCTCCGACTGGGAGATCCAGCGCTACACCGAATTTTTCTGATCGACCTCTTCAACACGCCGCTGCGGGCGCCTGTGCCTGGCAGCGAAGGAGACTTGTTATGTGTGGAATCGTGGGCCTGTACCTGAAAAATCCGCAGCTGGAATCCCAGCTCGGCAAACTGTTTGAACCGATGCTCGAAGCCATGACCGACCGTGGCCCCGACAGCGCGGGCTTTGCCATCTACGGTGACGAAGTGGCCGATGGCTGGGTCAAGTTGACCCTGCAAAGCACCACCGAAGGTTTTGACTGGCAAACCCTGATGGGCGCGCTGGAAGGCCGCCTGGGCTGCTCGCTGGACTGGTTCCAGAACGCCACCGCCGCGGTGTTGAAAATCAACGCTGGCGAAGCACCGGTGCGCGATGCCCTGGCGCAGTTGGCCCCCAGCATCCGCATCATGAGCGCCGGCCAAAGCATCGAGATCCTCAAGGGCATGGGCTTGCCGCGTGAGATCTCCGAACGTTTCGGGCTGGCCGGCATGAAGGGCAGCCACATCATCGGCCACACCCGCATGGCAACCGAAAGCGCGGTCACCATGGAAGGCAGCCACCCGTTCTCCACCGGCGCCGACCTGTGCCTGGTGCACAACGGCTCGCTGTCCAACCATTACCGCCTGCGCCAGGAACTCAAGCGCGAAGGCATCAAGTTTGAAACCGACAACGACACTGAAGTGGCCGCCGGTTACCTGACCTGGCGCCTGCAGCAGGGCGACTCGTTGAAACAGGCCTTGGACAATTCCCTGGAAAACCTCGATGGCTTTTTCACCTTCGCCATCGGCACCCGCAACGGCTTTGCAGTGATCCGCGACCCGATTGCCTGTAAGCCCGCGATCCTCGCCGAAACCGATGACTACGTGGCCATGGCCTCGGAATACCAGGCGCTGTCCAGCCTGCCGGGCATCGAGAACGCCAAAATCTGGGAGCCGGCACCGGCCACCCTTTATGTCTGGGAACGCGAGTCGGCTTAAGGAGCACGCACATGAAAACTATCGATCTTTCCACTGCCACTGTGCGCGACCTCAACCAGGCGCTGCATGACCAAGTGAACAACGTTGAAGACCGCGAGTGGGTCGTCACTCACTCCAACGGCAAGCACAACCTGGCCGTGGGCGTTAACGAAGCGGTGTCCATCGATATCCAGGGCCACGCCGGTTACTACTGCGCCGGCATGAACCAAAAAGCCTCGATCACCGTGCACGGCAACGTGGGCGTGGGTTGCGCCGAAAACATGATGAGCGGCTACGTGCGGGTCAAAGGCAGCGCTTCGCAAGCGGCCGGCGCCACCGCCCATGGCGGTTTGCTGGTGATTGAAGGCGACGCCGGTGCCCGTTGCGGCATCTCGATGAAAGGCATCGACATCGTGGTGGGCGGCAGTATCGGCCACATGAGCTGCTTCATGGGCCAGGCCGGGCGCCTGGTGGTGTGCGGTGACGCAGGCGATGCGCTGGGCGACTCGCTGTACGAAACCCACATCTACGTGAAGGGCAAGGTCGAGTCCCTGGGCTCCGACTGCATCGAGAAAGAGATGCGCGCCGAACACCTGGAAGAGCTGCAAGAGCTGCTCAACCGCGCAGGCTTTGCCCACCAGGCGGCTGACTTCAAGCGCTATGGCTCGGCCCGCCAGTTGTACAACTTCAAAGTCGATAACGCGTCCGCGTACTGATCCGCTAGAGGAGCATTGATATGAGCGAGAAGAACCCTCCGGTATTGCGCGAGTCGGCCACGTTCGACCGCCTGACCATCCAGGAAATCCAGCGTGCCGCCGAAACCGGCATCTATGACATTCGCGGCGGCGGCACCAAGCGCAAGGTCCCGCACTTTGACGACCTGTTGTTGCTGGGCGCCAGCGTGTCGCGCTACCCGCTGGAAGGCTACCGTGAAAAGTGCGGCACCGACGTCATCCTCGGCAACCGCTTCGCCAAAAAGCCGATCCACCTGAAAATCCCGGTCACCATTGCCGGCATGAGCTTCGGCGCACTGTCGGCGGCTGCCAAAGAGGCCCTGGGCCGTGGCGCCACCATCGCTGGCACCAGCACCACCACCGGTGACGGCGGCATGACCCCGGAAGAGCGCGGCCAGTCCCAGCACCTTGTTTATCAGTACCTGCCGTCGCGTTACGGCATGAACCCAGACGACCTGCGCAAGGCCGACGCCATCGAGATCGTGCTCGGCCAGGGTGCAAAACCGGGCGGCGGTGGCATGTTGCTGGGCATGAAAGTGACCGAGCGCGTGGCCGGCATGCGTACCTTGCCGATCGGCGTGGACCAGCGTTCCGCTTGCCGCCACCCGGACTGGACCGGCCCGGACGACCTGGCGATCAAGATTGCCGAGATCCGTGAAATCACCGATTGGGAAAAGCCCATCTACGTGAAGATCGGTGCAAGCCGGCCTTACTACGATGTGAAACTGGCCGTTAAAGCCGGCGCCGACGTGATCGTGCTGGACGGCATGCAAGGCGGCACTGCGGCTACCCAAGAAGTGTTTATCGAACACGTGGGCATCCCGATTCTGCCGGCCATTCCGCAAGCGGTACAGGCTTTGCAAGAGATGGGCATGCACCGCAAGGTTCAGCTGATCGTGTCGGGTGGTATCCGTAACGGCGCCGACGTGGCCAAGGCCATGGCCCTGGGCGCGGATGCGGTGGCCATCGGTACTGCTGCGCTGATCGCCTTGGGCGACAACCACCCACGCCTGGACGAGGAACTGAAAAAGATCGGCTCGGCCGCCGGTTTCTACGACGACTGGCAGAACGGCCGCGACCCGGCCGGCATCACCACCCAGGATCCGGAGCTGTCCAAGCGCCTGGACCCAGTGGAAGGCGGCCGCCGTTTGGCCAACTACCTGCGCGTGCTGGTACTGGAAGCGCAAACCATGGCCCGTGCCTGCGGCAAGTCGCACCTGCACAACCTCGACCCTGAGGACCTGGTGGCACTGACCGTGGAATCAGCCGCCATGGCCCGCGTACCGTTGGCTGGCACCAGCTGGATCCCTGGCCAGCAGTACTGACCGGCACTGGCTTTCACTTTGTGGGAGCACAGCTTGCTGGCGATGGCGGCCTTGATGGCCCCATCGCCGGCAAGCCGTGCTCCCACAGGTGGTTGGCGCACACTCGAAGAGGCCCACACGGCCCACCACAAAAAAACCATTGCTTGCTGCCAGACACTTTCCATTCCTTTGCAGGAGCTTCGAAAATGGTCAATCGTGTACCCGGCAAATCCCTCTTCGCGTTGCTCGCACTCGGTGCCTTGTCACCGCTGGCGCACGCCGCCGACGCCCCCGTCATGAACACCGGCAGCACCGCCTGGATGATCACCGCCGCCGTGCTGGTGCTGTTCATGTGCCTGCCTGGCCTGGCGCTGTTTTACGGCGGCCTGGTTCGCGCAAAAAATATGCTCTCGCTGTTTACCCAATGCTTCGGCATCGCAGGCCTGGTGGGCGTGCTGTGGGTGATCTATGGCTACAGCATGGTGGTCGACACCACAGGCATGGTCGAAGGCCAAGTCAGCTTCAACAGTTTCGTCGGTGGCTTGAGCCGCGCCTTTCTGGCCGGCATGACCCCCGACAGTTTGGTGGGCGACATCCCGGAAGGCGTGTTCGTGACCTTCCAGATGACCTTCGCCATCATCACCCCGGCACTGATCGCCGGTGCGTTTGCCGAGCGCATGAAGTTTTCCGCCGCGCTGCTGTTCATGGCGCTGTGGTTCACCCTGGTCTACGCACCGCTGGCCCACATGGTATGGGGCGGGGCAGGGGCCTTGATGCATAACTGGGGCGTGCTCGATTACGCCGGCGGCACCGCCGTGCACATCAACGCAGGCGTCGCGGCACTGGCGGCGTGCATTTTGTTGGGCAAACGCAAAGGCTACCCGCACACGCCAATGCCGGCACACAACCTGAGCCTGACCATGGTCGGCGCGGCCATGCTGTGGGTGGGCTGGTTCGGCTTTAACATCGGCTCTGGCGGCGGCCTGAGTGGCGCCTCGGGCATCGTCATGCTCAACACCCAGCTTGGCGCTTGCGCTGGCATCCTGGGCTGGATGTTCACCGAATGGTACAAGGCCGGCCGTCCCAGCGCCTTGGGTTTGGCCAGTGGCGCACTGGCCGGCTTGGTCGGCATTACGCCGGCGTGTGCTTACGTGGGCGTAGGCGGCGCATTGGCCATCGGCCTGGTCTGCGGCGTGGCGTGCTACTTAAGCGCTACGGGCCTGAAAAAACGCTTTGGCTACGACGACAGCCTGGACGTGTTCGGCCTGCACGGCGTGGGCGGGATCATCGGCGCACTGATGACGGGCGTGTTCTGTGTACCGTCGTTGGGCGGGTACGTGGAAGGCGTGACCTTGCTGGGCCAGGTGTGGGCGCAGTTCAAGGGCGTGGCGTTCACCTTCGTGTACTGCTTTGCAGTGAGCTGGGTCATCTTGAAAGTGATCAAGTCACTGATCGGCCTGCGGGCGGATGAGGCTACCGAGGAGATGGGGTTGGATATGGGTGAGCATAATGAGAGTGCTTATAACCACTGATTGGGGTTGCCTACCCGCTCTCATCCTTGACCTTAGCTGCCCAAAGTCGTAGCCTTTTGGTCAAGAAAGCGCTGGTGCGCCGGCTGAGTTTCAAGTTATCCGGGTGAGTGTTTTCTTCGTAACATTAAGGCCGCTCAATGCGGCCTTTATTTTGCCTGCCGTTTGGGTTTCATTTTGTCGCCTTTCGGTACGACTGAATAAAGCTCTGCTTTAGGCTTGCGAGCGATAAGCTCGAAAATGGCCTCATCCTGTACCTCATTACCATATCCGTCCTGGCGCAACCGCGTGTTTTTGATAGCCGTCATTTTAGGCGAAGCAACCGCAATGGCCGTTTCACTAATGCGGCGGTGATTTGCTCAACCATGTCGTCGATGAATGTCCTGAATCGACAATGATTGCCGAGCATCGGGGCTCCGGCAATCAGTTTCCCGCTGGATTTGTTACTCAAAATGTTCGGTCAAATGCCGCTCGTACCTCTGATACGCTGCAGGCATTCTCCCAGCGAGATCCTTGAAATGGCCGCTCCTTATTTGAACCCTGGCGACTGCGTCGTGCTGTTCGACGGCGTGTGCAAACTCTGCAATGGCTGGGCTCGCTTTGTCATCCGCTTTGACCGCCAACACCGGGTCAAACTGGCGGCGGTGCAATCGCCCGAGGGGCAAGCGCTGTTGGCGTGGGCAGGGTTGCCGATGGATCAATTCGATACCATGGCGGTGATTGATGATGCCGGCATCCACCTGCGCTCGGAAGGGTTTGTGCGAGTGATTCGTCGCTTGCCGAAGCCTTGGCCGTTGCTGGGTGTTTTGCGGGTGGTGCCTCGGGGCGTTCGGGATTGGTGCTATGACCGTATCGCGCGCAATCGGTATCGGTTGTTTGGGCGGTATGAGGCGTGCCTGCTGCCCAATGCGGATCATGAGGGGCGGTTTGTGAGGGAGGGGGATGCATAAGCGCGATCGAGTCGTTCTTTTCGCGGATGAATCCGCCCCTACAAGATGGGGACGTCTGTAGGAGCGGATTTATCCGCGAAGCAGGCGCCGCGGTCTCTCTATTCCAACACACCGCCTGTAACGGTATCGGCCCCATCCAGTAACGCATCCACAATCGCCTTGCCCTGCTCGATCGAATGCAGCTTATCAGGAGGTTTCGCTGTTTTAGTTCGGAAGTAGGGGTTTAGTGTTGCGGTGTTTGTCGTGGCCGGCGCGCCGCATCAACCCGTAATACCCCAGCGCCGGCACCAGCAACCCCACCACCCACGCCAGGTCCACGCCATCCAATGCGGTGGCCACCGGCCCCACGTACAGCGTGGTGTTCATGAACGGTACCTCCAGCACAATCGCCCCCACGAAACAGCCACAGGCGATCCAGTTCACCCGGCCGTAAATACCGTTCATGTCGAAGATGTCGGCCAGCCGGTAAACCCCTTTGCGCAGGCAGTAGTAGTCCACCAGATTGATCGCCGTCCAGGGGATCAGGAAATAGCTCATGAAGAAAATGAAGTTGAGAAAGAAGCCAATGAAATCGGCCTGCCCCACGGTGCACAAACCCGTTGCCACCAGGCTGATCACCAGCATGAACACGCCGCGCACTTTGGGCGTGACGCGCAGGCGCGAGAAGGGCTCGATCACGGTGACAGTCGACATGAACGCGCCATACAAGTTGAACACGTTGATCGACACCTGCCCGTAAACGATGAAGGCAAACAGCAACAACGTGCCCCCGCCAAACAATTCCACCACGTGCCCACCGACGTTATCGGAGAAACCCGGTATGGCGACGCTGAGCACCGCGCCGAGGATCATCATCCAGGCGCCGCCTACCACGGTGCCGGCATAGCTGAACCAGAACACCCGCGCCATCGGCGTGGCGGTTGGCAGGTAGCGCGAGTAGTCGGCCACGTAGGGCGCGTAAGACAGCTGCCAGGTCACCGCGATGCTCACCGCCACCAGAAACTTCGATAGCACAAAACCGTGCGGCAACCATTGCCCGGCCGGGATCGGCAAGGTCAGCGCGAGCACGGTGGCGGCCAGGAATACCAGCAGCGACAGCATCGACAACAGCTTCTGCAAGCGATGGATCAGCCGGTAACCGTACAGCGCCACCACGAAGCACAGCGCGCCGATCAGCCAGATGTTGCTGGCATTGCCCAATGGGCTCACGGCGCTCAGCGCTTGGGCGGCGAGCAAGGTGTTGCTGACGAAGAAACCCAGGTAAATCAGCATCACGAACAGCAACGGTAGCACTGCGCCAATCACGCCGAACTGCGCGCGGCTCTGGATCATTTGCGGGATGCCCAGCTTGGGGCCTTGGGCCGAGTGCGAAGCCATGAAAATGGCGCCCAGCAGCGAACCAAGGATGATCGCCAGCGCGCTCCAAAACAGGTTGAGCCCCATCACCACCGGCAGCACGCCAGAGGCGATGGTGGTGATGTTCATGTTGGCGCCGAACCAGATGTAGAACAGCGAGCCCGGCTTGCCGAAGCGTTCGCCTTCGGGGATGAAATCGATGCTGCGTTTTTCGACATTCATGGCCGTGCCTCCTGTGCTTGCAGGCAGGTTTGGAAGCGGGCGATGGTGGCGCTCAATTCACTGGGTTGGTGGGCCCATTCATCGGGTGCTGCCGGGCGGTAGTGGTGGAAGCCTTCGCCACGCAACAGGCGCAGGTAGTGGGCGCAACTGAACAGCTCGATGGAGTACACCCAGTTACTCATGATCAGCAACGCGCTGTAATGCGCGGCCTGGGTGGTGGCGGTGCAAGCATCTGCGATCAATTGAATCTTGTAGCCCAGGGCAAACGCATCGAACACCGTGGTCAGCACGCACACATCGGTGAGTACGCCGGTGATGACCAGCGTATCGATGCCACGGGCTTTGAGGTGCGTATCCAGGTCGGTTTGGCAAAAGGCACTGTAGCGCGGTTTGTCGAAGGACTAACTCGTCGGCCCGTGGCGTGAGGGCCTCGAGTATTTCGACCTGGTAGCTGCCGGCGCGGTAGCTACTGGGGCCGCCATCTGCAGCCAAGGGCTCGCCGGGTGGCAGGTCGCTGCCGTTGATATGGCGGGTGTAAATGACCGGTAGTTGCCGTTTGCGAAACGCGCGCAGTAGCAGGGCGGTGTTGGCGATGACGCAGCCGTGGTTTTCCAGGGCGAAGCCGTCTTCGCGTTGCATGTCGATGATCACAAGCGCTTTATTGTTGTTCATGGGCAAACCTGATCGTTTGGCGGGCGCACGGGGGCGCGGACGATTGTTTAATCAGCCACCGATCAGTTAATTATTTGCCAGAAACCGTTCTGCTTGGCCGAGACGCTGGCGCGCAGGCGTTTGAAATGGATGTGCGATGAGCTGCCGTTGGCGCGCAGGTAAGCCGACTCGGCGCCGGGCGAGGTGAAGGTCGCGATGGGGTTGAATCGATTGTTCATGGTGAAAATCGACCGTGGGAGGGGGTGGCGTGTTGATCGCGGGTAAACCGGCGTACCGGTGTACCCGCGAAGGCCTCAACGAAACGCTGGGACGACGTGCTTGATAAACAGCTCCAGCGATTTCTTCTTCTCGGCGTGCGGCAAGCTGTTGTCGCACCAGAAGCTGAACTCGTCCACGCCCAGCTCCTGGTAGTGCTGGAGGCGCGCGATGATTTCTTCCGGGGTGCCGATCATGGTGTTCTTGCGGATGTTATCCAGTTCGAACTCCGGGCGCTCGGCGAACTTCGATTCCGGGCTTGGCTCCAGGAAACCGTTCACCGGGGTGGTCTTGTTGCCGAACCACGCATCGAAGGTGCGGTAGAAACGCGAGATGGCAGTGGCGCCCACTTTCCAACCTTCCGGGTCATCCACGGCATGCACGTGGGTGTGGCGCAGCACCATCAATTGCGGGCGCGGCACATCCGGATTGTTGGCCAATGCGGCTTCGAATTTGTTTTTCAGGTCGACGACTTCTTCGTCGCCCTTCATCAGCGGCGTGACCATCACGTTGCAACCATTGGCCACGGCGAAGTTGTGCGAGTCCGGGTCGCGCGCAGCGATCCACATCGGTGGGGTGCGGACTGGCTTCGGTACGCTGGTGGAAGTGGGGAATTTCCAGATATCGCCGTCGTGGGCGTAGTCGCCTTCCCACAGCTTGCGCACCACCGGGACCATTTCACGCAAGGCCGCGCCGCCGCTGCTGGCAGGCATGCCGCCAGCCATGCGGTCGAATTCCACCTGATAGGCGCCACGGGCCAGGCCCACTTCCATGCGGCCGTTGCTGATCACGTCCAGCAGGGCGCATTCACCGGCCACCCGCAGCGGGTGCCAAAACGGCGCGATGATGGTGCCAGCACCCAGGTGGATGGTGGTGGTCTTGCCGGCAAGGTAGGCCAACAGCGGCATGGGGCTTGGCGAGATGGTGTATTCCATCGCGTGGTGTTCGCCGATCCACACGGTGCTGAAACCACCGGTTTCTGCCATCAGGGTCAGTTCGGTCAGGTCTTCGAAGAGTTGGCGATGGCTGACTTGCTCATCCCAACGCTCCATGTGCACGAACAGGGAAAACTTCATGACGCATACCTCGGATCTTTTGTATTTGACCCGTGGGTGACGGGCCTGATGCTGTGGCTATATTGGTATACCATAATACCATTATCTGCAATGTCTTTATGCGATGGCCGGCAGCGCGCCCATCTTGCCGCGGCAATACACCAGCGGGCTGTTGCGTTGCTCGGGCACGATCAGGTTCTTTACCGCGCCCACCATGATCGCGTGGTCGCCGCCTTCGTATTCGCGCCACAACTCGCATTCGATAATGGCCACGGCATTACTCAGCAGCGGGTTGCCCAATTCGCTCAGGGTCCATTCGATGCCCTGGGCCTTGTCCTTGCCCTTTTTCGCGAACGCGTAGGCCTCGGCTTGTTGCTCACCAGACAGCAGGTGGATGGCAAAGCGCTTGTTCTTGATCAGAATCGGGTACGAGTCGGAGCTATAGTTGGGGCAAAACAGCACCAGGGCCGGGTCCATGGACAGCGAGCTGAAGGCGCTGGCGGTAAGGCCGGCAATCTGGCCGTCGTCGTCCAGGGTGGTGATCACGGTCACACCCGAGGGGAAGGAGCCCATCACGGTCTTATAGGCGTTGGCGTCGATCATTGCGGGAATCCTCTCTGGGTGTGGCGGCTGAAAGCACGCTTCGTAAGCTTGTTATGTCTGATGGTATACCGTAATACCTAATTGGCAAGCGCTTTCATGTTCAGCCGATGAACGTTCATCTTCGCCTGCAAGCCCCGTATTACAGAGGCTGGCTGCATTCTTGCAGGGTAAAACCGACTAAAATCAAGGCTCAGAAGCGCTTGCGATAAGCGGATCAGTCTTGTGAAAAGTTTGGAATACCATAATATGGTGTCCAGAATCGCCGTCGCCTAACGGTTACCCGAGCTGATTTCATACAAAGATAAAAACAGAAAAATTCGAGTGTTCCCCATGACCCAGTCGCACAGTCAGCAGCAACTGATCGAAAACCATACGGTCGATTACGTACCGTTAGCAGAGCGCCACGGGAAGGCGCGCGATCTCTTCACTTTATGGTTCAGCACCAACATTGCGCCCCTGCCTATCGTCACCGGTGCAATGGTGGTGCAAGTGTTCCACCTCAACCTGTTCTGGGGCCTGATCGCGATTGCCCTGGGGCACATGATCGGCGGTTTGGTAATTGCCCTGGCCTCGGCGCAAGGGCCGAAAATGGGCATCCCGCAGATGGTACAAAGCCGCGGGCAGTTCGGCCGCTATGGCGCGTTGTTGATCGTGTTCTTCGCGGCCATCATCTACGTCGGTTTCTTCATTTCCAACATCGTGCTGGCAGGGGAGTCGATCCACGGCATCGTGCCTGCTGTACCGCTACCTGCCGGCATCGTGATCGGCGCGCTCAGCGCCACGGCCATCGGCGTGATCGGCTACCGCTTTATCCACAGCCTGAACCGCATCGGTACTTGGGTGATGGGCAGCGCGTTGTTGGCGGGTTTCCTCTACATCTTCAGCCACGACTTGCCGGTGGATTTCTTTACCCGTGGGGCGTTCAACCTGTCCGGCTTCCTGGCCACGGTGTCGCTGGGGATCATCTGGCAGATCAGCTTTTCGCCCTACGTGTCGGACTATTCGCGCTACCTGCCGAACGACATCGGCATTGCCAAACCGTTTTTCGCCACCTACGCCGGCGCGTGCCTGGGTACCATCCTGTCGTTCAGCTTTGGCGCGGTCGCGGTATTGGCAACGCCCGAGGGCACTGAAGCGATGGCGGCGGTCAAACAGGCCACCGGTGGCTTTGGGCCGTTCCTGATGGTGCTGTTCTTGCTCAACATCATCAGCCACAACGCCCTCAACCTGTATGGCGCGGTGTTGTCGATCGTCACCTCGATCCAGACGTTTGCCGGCAACTGGACGCCGAGCATCAAGGTGCGCGTGGTGTTGTCTGCGCTGGTGTTGGCCGGTTGCTGTTTGATGGCGCTGAGTGCTTCTGCCAACTTCATCTCGCACTTTATCGGGCTGATCTTGGCACTGCTGTTGGTGCTGGTGCCGTGGGCCTCGATCAACTTGATCGACTTCTACCTGATCCGCCGCGGCGAGTACGACATTGCCTCGATCTTCAAGGCCGATGGCGGCATTTACGGGCGCTTCAATATGCACGCGATCGTGGCGTACTTCATCGGCATCGTGGTGCAGTTGCCGTTTGCCAATACTTCGCTGTACGTGGGGCCGTGGGCCAACCTGGTGGACGGGGTAGACCTGTCCTGGCTGGTGGGGCTGGCGGTGACGTGCCCGCTGTATTGGTGCTTGGCCACGCGCAGCAAGAGCGTGCAAGCGCAGGTGGCTTACGCCAAATGATGTGATGCGGTGGATTCTTCGCGGATAAATCCGCTCCTACCGGTCTGGGGGTGAACCCCACCGTGTAGGAGCGGATTTATCCGCGAAGCGTCAACAAGCCAAACTCAGAACCACCCTACACCCATTGCCGAAGCGTCTGATGTCGCACCCGCAATCCTCAGCTTAATTTGATCAGCCCCGCCAACCCAAGGACTGATCAAGCATGCAGCGTTTCCATATTACCGTCGGGGCCAAGACCACCGCCGGCGGTATCGTGTGCACGGGCAATAATTCCAGCACCATCAATGGCCAGGGCATGGCCCGGGAAGGTGACGAAGTTTATTGCCCGGCCTGCAAGAGCACCGGGACGATCGTCTGCGATGGCCCTCGCCTGGTGGACCAGATGGATGGGCGAAGCGCAGCCCTCAGTGGGGACCTTTGCCTGTGCAAGTGCAGACCGCTGCCCCAACTGATTGCTAACCAGACGTTCAGGTTTCAGACAATCGAGGTCGGTGACACCTCGCCACGAGCCGCTACTGTTGCCCAATCCGATGCTGCGGCTGCCGCTCGGCCTACACTCGACAATGTGCAGCGCTCCAATGGGCCAACCGCTTCAAGCCCTCGCGCATCGGCAATGCCCGAACAACCAGGGCAGGCCTGCGAAAACCTTTGGCTCAAGTATCAGCAACAAGCCGAAGCCATCATCGCCCCAGGCGGTAAGCTGATCGAAGACCCCAAAGCCCGCAATCGTGCAATCAACGCTGCCTATGCTCAGTTGTGGCTGGAGGACCGACGCTTCCAATGGGCAGGGCTGGCGGCGTTCGCTTCTAAGCAGGTGGGGTGTGGGTTGCTGCATGCGGCGGATTCGATCGAGAAGATTCAGGTTGAGTACGAGTCGGGGCAACGCCTGGAGGAGAGTGCCAGAAAAGGCTTTTGGGGGTTGTTCAGCAGCCGCAGTGAGCGCGAGCGCTCGGCGAAGGTACGGGCGTTTGAGCAGAGCAAGCGGGAGCATGAGGAGGCTCGGGGGAATAATCCGATGCCGAGTATCGATTGGAGGAATGAGGGCGAGTCGCAATCACTGGTACAGCAGCAGCTTCAACATGTTTACGACATGCTGGCGATGGGAAATACCACGCTTTTTCTGGATGTTTATCCGTTGCATCGGTTTTACAAAGAGCTAGGGTTTAGAGCGCTTGAGAGGTGCCTGGAATCGAGAAGCAGTATTTTTGACCACCATCCAGTGATATGGCCGGTTGATCGGAGGAGGCTAGGATTTGGCATTAACTTCCAAGAAATCCTGAAGGCGTTCGAACTCGTCGAAAGGGGTGGCATCGCAGAGAGTGTTGAACACCTTGCCAGGCACGAACAGGTGAATATTCTGCAACCCGTCATGTACAGCGACCCACGATTTGTAGCTCTATTGCGCGGCAACCATGCGTCCTTTGTTATTGGCTTTCCTTCTGGCGCCACTCAAGCCATTGAGTTAACGCTTGCCAGCCAATGCCCACGAATCAATGACGGACGGACGATTGGCTTTAGCGAGAACCCATTTTCCGATTTATCTGACATTAGTCAACGGATGCCTTTTGTACTGAATGCCGCAGATCGATTTAATGAACTGTTGCATAACGGCAATCGCACACAGATCGAGCAAGCTGTACGAGATATATCTACTGGACGAGGTGAGCGATGACGTTAATGAGACGTATAGGCTGGCGCCGCGGAGCGTTAGCCATACTGGTCGTTACCGTTCTCACGATGGCAGCAATCAAAGCGCTATCAAATGATGTGGAAATCGCCTTGGATATTGGCGAGCCGTACGAGGCGATGCGCCAGCGATCCAGCGCAAGTATTGGTCCTGCTCTTGCCGGTCGAGCGTGGTTCAACATCCCTAAATCGGATGCTCGTCTGCGCTTCGCAAACCCTCAGTATGGGTTTGTTACCCCATTGGCCCGTTTTTTCACCGTGATGTATAAAAATGGAATGATCAGTAGCGTCCGGATATCCCCGCAAATCGAACCACTTTTGCTAGACGATACGCTCAAGGTGGTTTTGGACTTACAGGAACAATGGCTTCAAGCCGGCTGGGTACCCACTCGGGCCAGTGACTTTCCACCCATCGCCGATACCCCCGCTTGGCGTGTCGATTTGCGTAACGAGCGCAAAGGCGGCACTACTTATTGGCAAGCAGGTAACCAATACCAGGTCATGCTAGTGGTTAATCGTTTTGAAGATGCCAAACGCCCCGATGAAGAGCGTTACCTGATAACCCTGCAACTCGCTACGCCCTGGGTAAAACCCTGAACCTGCCTTGGTTGAGTGCGTCAGGCACTTTTTTGTGGTGGGTTTTTCGCGGATAAATCCGCTCCTACAGGGCACAACCGCTGTAGGAGCGGATTTATCCGCGAAGGGGTCAATGCGCCCCAGCTGCCTTGTTCAAGTCACTCTCGGCCCACTGCGTGTACACGCAAGCATCCGCCGTAGCCCAGCGTACCCGCACCTGGTCCCCAGCCTTCATCGGCATGCCCGCCGCAGACAGTGCTTTGACCGTCATGGCCGTACCGCCATCGGTAACAACGCTGCAGGTTTGGCTTTCGCCCAAGAACAGCACCTCGGTGACCTTGGCCGCCACCTCGTTCCAGCCTGGCTGCAACGGCTCACGCATGGCTTGTTCCACGCTCAGCGCCTGGGCTTTTTCGGGGCGTACCATCAGCAGTACGTCCTGGCCGGTCGCCAGCCCCGAGGTCAGGCGAATCGACAACGCCTGGTTCTCAAACGTCGCTGCCGCGTTGCCTTGAACTTTCAGCTTGAGGAAGTTGGAGTTGCCCAAAAACGATGCCACAAACGCATTCGGCGGGTTCTGGTACAGGTCGTAGCCGGTGCCCAGCCCTACGATTTTGCCGTGGCTGAAGATGGCGATGCGTTGGGACAAACGCATGGCTTCTTCCTGGTCGTGGGTGACGTAGACGATGGTGATGCCCAGCCGGCGATGCAGTTGGCGCAGTTCGTCTTGCAGGTCTTCACGCAGTTTTTTATCGAGGGCGCCGAGGGGTTCGTCCATCAACAGGATGCGTGGCTCGTACACCAGCGCGCGGGCGATGGCCACGCGTTGTTGCTGGCCGCCCGACATTTGCGAAGGGCGACGGTGGGCGAACTGGTCCAGTTGCACCAGCTTGAGCATGGCGTCGACGCGGCGTTTTACTTCGTCGGCCGATTGTTTGCGAATGGTCAGCGGGAAGCCGATGTTGTCGCGCACCGACAGGTGTGGGAACAAGGAGTAGCGCTGGAACACCATGCCGATGTCGCGCTTGTGCGGCGGCACGTTGACCAGGGATTCGCCGTTCACCAATATCTCGCCGCTGCTGGGGGTTTCGAAGCCGGCCAGCATCGACAGCGTGGTGCTTTTGCCCGAGCCGCTGGAGCCCAGGAAAGTCAGGAACTCGCCTTCCTGGATGTCCAGGGAGATGTTGTCCACTGCGGCAAAATCACCGTAGTGCTTGTTCAGGTTGCGCAGGCTGACCAGGGTGGTGGCCGGCTGCGATGGATCTTTGATCACTGCACTCATGACGAAACTCCCAGACGCATTTCACTGCGCCGGCGCAGGCCGGCGGCGATGACCATGACCAGGATCGACAGGGCGATCAGCAACGTCGAGGCGACGGCGATCACAGGTGTCAGGTCCTGGCGCAAGGTGGTCCACATTTTCACGGGTAGGGTTTGCAGGGTGGGGCTGGCCATCATCACGCTGAGCACCACTTCGTCCCACGAAACGAGGAAGGCGAACAGTGCGCCAGCCACCATCCCGGGGCGGATGCCAGGGAACGTCACCTTGAACACTGCTTGCAGGCGCGAGGCGCCGCAGATCACCGCCGCGTCTTCGATCGACTGATCAAACAGCTTGAGCGAGTTGATGATCGAGATGATGGTGAACGGCAGCGCGACGATCACGTGGCTGACCACGAAGGCGAACAGGGTGCCGGTGTAGCCCAGCTTCAGGAACAGCGCATACACGGCCACGGCGATGATCACCAGCGGCACGATCATCGGCAGGGTGAACAGCCCGTAGAGCATTTCGCGGCCGGGGAACTTGCCGCGCACCAGGGCGAAGGCGGTCGGCAGGCCCAGGGCCACGGCGAAGATCGTGGTCAGGATCGCCACCTTGAGGCTGGAGAACGCAGCGTCCATCCAGTCGGCGTTGGAGAAAAACTGCACGTACCATTTCATCGTCCAGCCGGGTGGCGGGAATACCAGCCACTGGGACGAGCCGAACGAGAGCAACACGATGAACACGATCGGCAACAACAGGAACAGCGCGATCAGCCCGGTGGTGGTGTACAGGCCAAACCGCATGCGCCGGCTCATGGCATTGGGGGTCAATAGCATGATGGCTTACCTCGCGTTGCTGGAGCCGACCGGCGATTCCGGTTGCAGCTTCAGGTAGAAGTAGAACAGCACCAGGGTGATCAGGATCAGCAATGCGGCGGCGGCACTGGCCAAGCCCCAGTTGAGGAACGACTGCACCTGTTGCACGATGAATTCAGGCAGCATCATGTTCTGCGCGCCACCGAGCAACGCCGGTGTCACGTAGTACCCCAGCGACATCACGAACACCATCAACGCACCCGAGAACAGCCCCGAGCGACACAGCGGCAAAAACACCCGGAAGAAGTTGGTCCAGGGGCTGGCGCCGCAGATGGAGCCGGCCTGCAACACCATCGGGTCGATCGCCGACATGGTCGCCTGCAGCGGCAGCACGATGAACGGGATCATGATGTAGCTCATGCCGATCACCACGCCCGTGAGGTTGTGCACCATCTCCAGCGGCTGGTCGATGATGCCCATGGCCATCAGCGCCTTGTTGATCACCCCTGAAGCCTGCAGCAACACCAGCCAGGAGTAGGTGCGCGCCAGCAGGCTGGTCCACATCGACAGCAGCACGATGTTCAGCAGCCAGCGGCCCCAGCCACGGGGCACCAGGGTGATCGCCCAGGCCAGCGGGAAGCCCAGCAACACGCTGAACAACGTCACCAGGCCGGCCACCGAGAAGGTGTTGAACAGCACCCGTGCGTAAGCCGAGTTGGCAAACAGCTGTGCGTAGTTGCCAAAGCCTGGGGTGGGCTCCAGCACGCCGCGCAGCAGCAGGCCGATCAACGGCGCGAAAAAGAACAGGCCCAAAAACAACATGGCCGGGATCAGGTTGCGCGAGCCGCGCCAGCGCTGTGCCAGGGAAGGGGAGTTGTGCATGGCGCCAGCCTTTGCCGGTACCGCAACGGCAGCGCCAGTGGCGCTCCCGTTCGGCGTGGAAGGGCGGTGGGCGGTCGCCGTCATTTTCATTTGACCAGCCATTCGTTCCACCGTGTCGCGATTGCCGGACCATTCTTGGCCCAGTAAGCGAAGTCGAGAGTGATCTGATCCTTAGCGTAGGCAGTCGGCAGGTTCGGCGCGAGTTCAGGCTTGAGCAGGCTGACACTGTCGGTGTTGATCGGGGCGTAGGCGGTCAGGTTGGCGAATTCGGCCTGGCCTTTGGCGGAGCTTGAGTTGGCCAGGAACTTCATGGCCGCATCCTTGTTTTTCGAGCCCTTGGGGATGACCAGGAAATCGGCCATGACCAGGTTCTGCTTCCAGCTCACGCCCACCGGTGCGCCGTCTTGTTGCAGGGCGTACACGCGGCCGTTCCAGAACTGGCCGATGGACGCTTCACCGGACGCCAGCAGTTGCTGCGATTGCGCGCCGCCGCCCCACCACACGATGTCTTTCTTGATGGTGTCGAGTTTTTTGAAGGCACGGTCCAGGTCCAGCGGGTACAGCTTGTCGGCGGGTACGCCGTCGGCCAGCAGGGCCAACTCCAGCACGCCAGGGCTTGGCCATTTGTAGAGGGCGCGTTTGCCGGGGTAGGTCTTGGTGTCGAACAGGGCGGTCCAGTCTTGTGGCTTGGCGCCGGCAAGCTTGCTGTCGTTGTAGCCCAGCACGAAGGAGAAGTAGAACGAGCCTACGCCGTAATCGGAAACGAAACGCGAGTCCAGCTTGTCGCGCTGGATGACTTTGAAGTCCAGCGGTTCGAGCAAACCTTCGGCGGCGGCGCGCAGGGCGAAGTCGGCTTCGACATCGACCACGTCCCACTGCACGTTGCCGCTCTCGACCATGGCCTTGAGTTTGCCGTAGTCGGTGGGGCCGTCCTGCACCACTTTCACATCGCTTTGCTTGCTGAAAGGATCAGCCCAGGCTGCCTTTTGTGCATCCTGGGTGCTGCCGCCCCAACTGACGAAGCTCATGCTTTGCGCGGCATAGGCCGAGCTGCACGTCAGCGCCAGAAAACCTGCGGCCAGGGCCGCGGTTGCAAGTTTGTTGAACACCATGTGTACGCCCTCATTTGTTGTGTTTTGAGCGGGCTGTAACAACGCCCGCCTTTCGGGAGCAGTAGGTCCATTGGAGCCTTTAAGGGGCGACCCTGTCAGGGGCTGTTATTTGTGCTGTCCCTGGCGGGCGCACCTGACATTTTTGTTCGGTCTACGGAATATCATATTATGGTATTCCAAACTTTCTGCAAGAGGTTTGCCTTACCGGTTGTCTGTGGTGGGCCCCCTTCGCGGATGAATCCGCTCCTACAGGGGTTGCCATCGCCTGGTAGGCGCGGATTTATCCGCGAACCAGGCGCCACGGTTCTCAAGCCGTAAACGCAATACTCTCAACCACTTCCAGGTCATACCCGGTAAGCCCCGCGTACTTCAACGGCGGCCCCAGGTGCCTTAGCTTGCCCACGCCAATGTCCTGCAAAATTTGCGCACCGGTGCCCACCTCCGAGTAAATCCGCGACTGCGACCGGGTGTATTGGCGCGGCGCTGCAGTGAGTTGCGGCACCCGTTCCAGCAACGCCTGGGATGACTCATGGTTGGCCAGCACCACCACCACGCCACGGCCTTCCTCGGCCACCCGTTGCAAGGCCGCCCACAGCGTCCAGTTGGCCGGCCCGTTGTACTCGGCGCCCACCAGGTCGCGCAGCGGATCGATCACGTGCACGCGCACCAGGGTCGGGTCCTCGCGGCGGATGTCGCCCATCACCATGGCCATGTGCACGCCGCCTTCGATGCGGTCTTCATAGGTAATCAGACGAAAGGTACCGTGCACGGTAGGCAAGTCGCGTTCGCCGTTGCGTACGATGGTGTGCTCGGTGCTCAGGCGGTAATGGATCAGGTCGGCGATGGTGCCGATCTTGATGCCGTGCTTGCGGGCGAACACTTCAAGGTCGGGGCGCCGGGCCATGGTGCCGTCGTCGTTCATCACTTCGACGATGACCGACGCTGGGGTAAACCCGGCCAGGCGCGCCAGGTCGCAGCCCGCTTCGGTATGGCCGGCGCGGGTCAGCACGCCGCCTTCCTTGGCCCGCAGCGGGAAGATGTGGCCGGGCTGCACCAGGTCTTCGGCGCGGGCATTGGCGGCCACGGCGGCCTCCACGGTGCGGGCGCGGTCGGCGGCGGAAATACCAGTGGTTACCCCGGTGGCCGCTTCAATGGACACGGTAAACGCGGTGCTGAACACGCTGCCGTTGGCCGGCACCATTTGTTCCAAACCCAAGCGCTGACAATGCTCGTCGGTAAGTGTCAAACAGATCAGGCCACGCGCTTCGCGGGCCATGAAACTGATGGCGGTGGGGGTACACCGGTCGGCGGCCAGCAGCAGGTCGCCTTCGTTTTCTCTATCCTCATCGTCCACCAGCAAGACCATCTTGCCTTGGCGGTAGTCGTCGATGATCTCTTCGATGCTGTTGAAGGCCATGGGTGGGCTCTCTTTTTGTAGATGGCGTTAACGTTATTCTGGTATACCATAATACAAATATAACCGAAACGGTCGAGGTCAGAATGAAGGCTTACTGGATCGCTCAAGTGGACGTCACCGACCCTGAGCAATACACCGACTACACCCAGCGCGCGCCCACGGCGTTTGCCTTGTATGGCGGCAAGTTTTTGGCCCGGGGCGGGCGCTGCCAGGCGATGGAAGGGCGCGAAACGCCGCAACGCAGCGTGGTCATCGAGTTCCCGTCGTACGATCAGGCGATCGCCTGCTACAACTCGCCGGAATATCAGCAGGCGTGCGCGTACCGCAAGGGCGTGGCCAAGGCTGAAATAATCATAGTTGAGGGGCATTCCCTCGGTACTGACGAGGCCTAGCGGATGAAGTGGATTTTCCCGCTGTCATCGTTGCCGATGTAGATGCCGTACACCCCCGCCTGGCGTTCCTCGATATAGCGTTCGAGGATCTGCCGGATGGCTGGGTAGTAGATGCTCTCCCACGGGATGTCCTGGGGGGCGAAGAATTTGTAGTCCAGGGTTTCCGGGCCGTACTGCCCGGTGATCTCCACGGCCACGGCGCGGAAGATGATGTACACCTCGCTGATCTGCGGCACGCTGAAGATCGAGTAGGGCGAGACGATTTCGGCGCGCACGCCGCTTTCTTCCCACACCTCGCGCAAGGCCGCCTGCTCGGTGGTCTCGCCGCTTTCCATGAAACCTGCCGGCAGCGTCCAGGTGCCTGGGCGCGGGGGGATGGCGCGCTGGCACAGCAGGTACTTGCCCTCTTGCTCGATGATGCAGCCGGCGATGATCTTGGGGTTGATGTAGTGGATGTAGCCGCAGCCCTGGCACATCAGCCGCGAATGGGTGTCGCCGTCGGGCACCTGGTTAACCAGGTTGGCGGCACCGCACTGCGGGCAGAAGCGTGGGCTGGGCATGTTCAGCGACCTATGCGCGGTTCTTTCTGGACGATGGGCGTGGCGATCTCGCGCAGCTTGCCGGCGTCGGCCTGCTTCTGGCGCAAGTAGTCCAGCGCGACCTTGGCGGCGGAGCGTACGTGGTCAACCGAGGCTTGGTGCGCGGCCAGCGGGTCGCCGCTTTTGATGGCCTCGACCATGCGCTCCATTTCCTGGTTGCTGGCGCCGCGGCGGTTTTCCTGGGACACGGAGGTGGCGCGCAGGTAGCTGATGCGTGCTTGCAACTGGCGCAGTTGGGTGGCGGCCACGTGGTTGCCCGAGCCTTCCAGCAGCACGTCGTAGAAGCCCTGCACCGAATCCAGCACCTGTTGCAGTTCGCCTTCGTTGAGCGCCTTGCGGTTCTCTTCCAGGGCTTTTTCCAGGGCGCGGATGTCTTTGGCCTTGGCGTTCAGGGTGAACAACTGCACGATCAGGCCTTCGAGCACGCAGCGCAGCTCGTAGATGTCGCGGGCGTCTTCCAGGGTGATGATGGCCACGCGCGGGCCCTTGGCGTCGGCGAACTCCACCAGGCCTTCGGACTCCAGGTGGCGCAGCGCTTCGCGTACAGAGGTACGGCTGACGCCCAGGCGGTCGCACAGGTCGCGCTCTACCAGGCGGTCGCCCGGCAGCAATTGGAAATTCATGATGGCGCTGCGCAGTTTATCCAGCACGATTTCGCGCAGGGTAACGGGGTTGCGATTGACCTTGAAGCTGTCGTCGAGTGGCAGGCGTTTCATGGGGTCCGCTCTGATTGAGTGTTGACTGGATACCTCGGGGCCGGAATGCGGGCCGGACAAGGGCCAAAATAAGCGGCGAGTTTATCATGCGTTGATTGAACACTGTGTAGCTGACGAACCCTGTGGGAGCGCGGCTTGCCGGCGATGGCGCCCTCAGCGCCGCCAAGCCGTGCTCCCCACAGGGGGGGTGTCAGGTAAAGGTAGGCAAAGCGCCCAGTTTGCCCCGGTGATAGATCATCGGCGTGACTGGATCGGCCGGCAATATCAGGTTTTTAACCGCGCCCACGATAATGGCGTGGTCGCCGCCATCGTATTCACGCCACAGCTCGCATTCGATGATCGCCGTGGCCTTGGCCAGCAGCGGGTTGCCCAGCTCGCTCAGGTGCCACTCGATGCCCTTGGCCTTTTCCTTGCCCTTGCCGGCAAAGGCGTAGGCCTCCGCCGTTTGGTCGGCGGACAGCAGGTGGATCGCGAAGCGCTTGCTGTCACGCAAGATCGGGTAGGTGTCGGAGGCATAGTTGGGGCAAAACAGCACCAGTGCCGGGTCGATCGACAGCGCGCTGAAGGCGCTGGCGGTGATGCCGACGATGCCGCCTTCCGGGTCCAGGGTGGTGACCACCGTGACGCCGGACGGGAAGGAGGCCATCACCTCTTTGTAGATGCCAGGTTCGATCATTGACGTAATCCTCTTAACGCATCACAAAGGGGTCGGGCATGGGCGCTTGCGACAGGTTGATCCACACGGTTTTCAGTTCCGTGTAGGCCAATACCGAGTCGATGCCGCTTTCACGGCCGTAACCGCTGTTTTTGAAGCCGCCAATCGGCGCCATGGCCGACACGGCGCGGTAGGTGTTGACCCAGATGATGCCCGAGCGCACGTCCCGCGCCAGGCGGTGGGCGCGGCCCAGGTCGCGGGTCCAGATACCGGCGGCCAGGCCGAACTGCGAGTCGTTGGCAATCGCCAGCGCCTCGGCCTCGTCCTTGAAACGAATGACCGAAGCCACCGGGCCGAAGACTTCTTCCTGCATGATTTGCATCGAGTTGCTGTCGCACTCGAACAGCGTTGGCTCGTAGTACCAGCCGTCGCTGTCGGTGTGCGCGCGCTTGCCACCGGTACGCAACGTGGCGCCTTCGGCGATGGCCGCCGCCACCAGGCCTTCGACCACGGCCAGTTGCTGGGCGGTGGCCATGGGGCCCATCTCGCTGGTTTCATCCTGCGGGTTGCCGATGCGGATGCGCTGGGCGCGTTCCACCAGGCGGGCGACGAATTCGTCGTAGATCTCGTCCTGCACCAGCAAGCGCGAACCCGACACGCAGCTCTGCCCGGAGGCGGCATAGATACCGGCCACGGCGCCATTGATGGCGCTGTCCAGGTCGGCGTCGGCGAAGATGATGTTCGGCGACTTGCCGCCCAGCTCCAGCGACAGCTTGGCAAAGTTCTCGGCACTGCTGCGCACCACGTGGCGCGCGGTGGCGGCACCGCCGGTGAAGGCGATTTTGCGCACCAGCGGGTGGCGGGTGAGCGCCGCGCCGGTGCTGGGGCCGTAGCCGGTGACCACGTTGACCACGCCCGCTGGAATGCCGGCTTCCAGCGCCAGGCGGGCCAGTTCAAGCAGGGTGGCAGAGGCGTGTTCGGAAGGCTTGAGCACGATGGTGTTGCCGGCGGCCAAAGCGGGCGCCAGCTTGATCGCGGTCAAGTACAGCGGGCTGTTCCAGGGGATGATCCCGGCCACTACGCCCATCGGCTCGTGCACGGTGTAGGCAAACAGGTCGGGCTTGTCCAGCGGCAGGGTGCCGCCTTCCAGCTTGTCGGCCAGGCCTGCGGTGTAGTGGAAGAACTCCGGCAGGTAGCTGACCTGGCCGCGGGTTTCGCGGATCAGCTTGCCGTTGTCGCGGCTTTCCAGCTGGGCCAGGTGTTCTTTGTTCTCGGCGATCAGGTCGCCCAGGCGGCGCAGCAACTTGCCCCGCGCGGTGGCGGTCAGGCCACGCCAGGCCGGGCTTTCAAAGGCTTTTTGCGCGGCTTGCACGGCGCGGTCGACATCGGCTTCGTCGGCGTCCGGCAGTACGGCCCACGGTTGGGCCAGCGCCGGGTTGAGGCTTTCAAAGGTCTTGCCGGACAGGGCATCGACCCATTGGCCGTCGATGCACATCTGGAAGCGGGCGAGAGTCATGCAACGATCCCCTTGGCTTTGTTCAGAGAGATTTGCGCGGTAGTGAGGAAGTCCAGCAGCATCTGGTTGACCAGGCGCGGCGACTCTACCGGCATCATATGCCGTTGCTCGTGCAACACGGCAACTTGCGCGCCGGGAATGCGCTCGGCCATTTCCCGGGCCATCTGTGGCGTGGAACCTGGGTCCAGTTCGCCGGTGGCGATCAGGGTCGGCACCTGGATCTTGCCCAGGTCCTCGACCCGGTACATGTCTTGGGTGGCGAACAATTCGTAGGTGGTCAGGTAACCCTGCGGATCATTGCTGGCCAGGGTTTGGCGGATCGCGGCGATTTGCGCCGGGTTGGCCGCCTGGTATTCGTGGCTGAACCAGCGCGACAGCGCCGCCTCGGCGTTGGCATCCGGGCCGTGCTCGGCGGCCTGGGCGGTGCGGGCGATTACGCCGGCACGCTGCTCGGGGCTGCGGTTGAACACGCTGTTGAGCACCACCAACCCAGACAGGCGCTCGGGGTGGTGCAGGGCAAAGGCCCGTGCCACCAGGCCGCCCATCGAGAAGCCGATGATGGTGGCCTGGGGGATCTGCAGGTGGTCGAGCAGTTCCAGCAGTTGATCGGCATAACCGAGCAGTGGCGTGCCGGCGGCCGGGCGCGGGCTGGCGCCGTGGCCGAGCATGTCGTAGGCAATGACACTGTAATGCGGCGCCAGGCCAACGGCCTGCCCGCCCCACATCTCTTTGTTCAGGCCCACGCCGTGGATCAAAACCACCGGGTGGCCTTGGCCGCACGCCAGATAACTGGTGCCGGCCGGGGTGAGTTCAGCGGTATGCCGAATCATGGAACGCTCCTGCTAGCCTTGCTTATTGGTTTTTTTCTGCAGCCAGTTCTTCAAGGTCGATGTAGCGGTTGCCGATGCGCGGGTGCAGGCGGCCACCGTTGGCAGCGCCCAGCACTACGACGATCTCGTCGGCACGCGGCGAGTCTTCGATCTGCATTTCCAGGGTGATGTAGTGCGAGCGCAGGCCTTCGTCATCCTTGTGCATCATCGGGATCTGGATCGAGGTGCCTGGGCCGCCGCGCTTGTTGGTGAAGCTCAGGTAGCTTTTGGCTTGCACGGCTTCGCGATAGTGGTTGCCAAAGCGCAGGGTGTGGATCACTGCAGAGGCGTGTTCGATCTCGCCGTCGGCACCCACCACTGCAGCCTTGCCATAAGCCTGGATCTTGTCCGCACCGCCAATGGCAGCCGTCAGGCGCTCGACCATCATGGCGCCCAGGGCCGAGCAGTTGGCTTTGATTTCTGGCTTCAAGTCTTCAACGAAACCACGGCCCAGCCACGGGTTCTTCATGACGACCGCCAGGCCGATCATGGTCACTGGGGTGTCGGTCGCCTTGCCGCCTTCGATCAGGGTTTCTTCGGTGTAGCTGACGATCTTGCGAATTTCGAAACTCATGGGCTGCTCCATAGTAGAGGGGAGAGGTGGTCGCTGTATGATGGTATACCATAATATTGGCGATGCAAGAGGGAACTGCACGATCGGGCGGGGGGGAGGCGACGGAAGGTCAGAAACGAAAAAGGCGCGCCGTCTGTGCGAGGGCGCGCCTTGGGGGGTGTCTGGTGATTATTTGTTCAATGCAGCCCAGGTTTTTGCATTCAGTTCGACATTAAGCGCCACGGCGTTTTCAATACCCACTTTTATCGATGGGCCAAAACGGCTGATATCCAAGCCCAACCGACGGAGCATCTTTTCAACGCCCACGGTGGTCACAGTAACGAACTGTTTAATACCTTGATTCATGGCAAACTCGACAATAGAACGAATCGCTATAGTCGATACGTCGGAAAAGTTGAAAGCACTTTTATCCGGCGCTTCAATGGCAAAGCGGCTTAATTCCCAGACCGTTTCCGAGCAGGGCGCAGGGGCCCCGTGCAGCAGTTCCGGGAAGGTATGGGCCAGCATGTTCGGGCCTGTGGTGGGCAGGATGCGCCAGCAGCCAGACACGTTAGTGTCGGCATCGCCATGGCTCATGATCATGTAGTAGGGGTCTAGCGCGTCATAACCATCGATCTCCATTTCGGCAATTACGCTGACTTCCCAGTCTTTGCGCTCCTTGAATATCCGGGCGCGAAGTTTATGCATTTCTTTCAAGTGCTGGGTATTCAAGTTGGCGCGGCGATCGATGGCAATGTACATGTTGGCTCCCAGTGTGTGTTGTGCTGGGAAAACGGTATATTCAATTTGAATAAATTAATGCCTACCTGAATAGGGAGGTTATGGTCGCGAAAACCCGGTGGTAAGGTTCACGTTTTCCTGCCCGGAGCCCCCATGACCCTCAAACGAAACTGGAGCAACCGCACGGCCACCGGCCTTGCCGTCCGGTTGCGCTTGTCGCGCAAAGAGAGCCAGACGGCATTTTGGTCGCGTTTTGGTATCAGCCAGGCGTGCGCGAGCCGCATCGAATGCACCACCCAGGTACCGCCCTCGGTGTTGATCCTGCTTGGGCTTTACTTGGATGGGGTGATCAGCGAGGTTGACCTGGAGCGCTATTGCCCGGCAGACGACGATTGACCCGCGGCGTCAGGGTGTGATCAAGCCGTTCTGGATTGCCTTGACGATGGCCGTGCGGCGCGAACTGACCTTGAATTTCTTGCGGATGTTCTTGAAGTGAAAGTCGATGGCCGCCTCTGAACAGGCAAGGATCATCGAGGTTTCCCACGTCGTCTTGCCCGCCGCGCCCCACTTGAGCACCTCAAGCTCGCGCTTGGTCAGGTGGATGGCCTCATCGCTTTTGCCCAGCAGGTGGCCGGCGCTTTCCAGGGCGAAATCGCGCAGCACCGCCGCATGGGGCAGGGCCTGGTGGATGTGCTGCAGGTGGGCGCGGCCACTGCCATGGTCGTTGCTAAAGCTGAGCATGCCGGCGTAGCCGTTCACCGCATGCAGCGGCAGGGTCAGGCCCTGTTGCAAACCGTAGGAGGAGGCCTCTTCGAAAAACTCGTTTTCCTGAGGCTGCGTGGTGGCCTGCCCCGTCCAGATCAGCGGCAGGTTGGAGCGAAAACTATGGGCTACCACCGGGTCGATGTAGGCGTAACCCTCGCTGTCGTACTTTTGCCGCCAGGCTTCGGAATAGCTGCTCAGGATGGTGGCTTTTTCGAAGGTCGCGTCGGTCTTGCACTTCAAGCCGAACAGGATGCGCGAGAAGCCCAGCTTGGCGGCTTGCCTGTTGAGCAGCTTGAACCATTCGTCGAAATTGGAAGCCCCGGCCAGTTGGCTCATTTCGTCGTAGCAGAGCACGGTCGTATCCTCGGTGTGGTGGCTGCCTTGCCGATAAGCACGTCCAGGGGGCGACATTAAATTAACGCCATTTGTAACGATGATAACGTATCGCCACTGTTGTGGGGTGTGGCGTGATGGCCATTGGTCCAGATGGCGCTACCTCTCGGGCGTTTGCCCTTAACGTCCGGTTTTGATCACCCCACTCAGGTACTCATACAACCCGTCCGCCGCTTGCTTGTAGCCTGCGGCATTGAAATGCACGAAATCCGGCCGCGCCAGGTCCTGTGCCTGCCAACGTTCAATCGAACAATCCCCGCCCATGTAGGCCTGCCAGCTCCAGTACAACGTGCGCTGCTGTTGGGCGACTGTTTTCTGCACCTGGATCAGTGGCCGCAGGTTGCGCGGTTGGCGGGCGGCGCAGGTCGCCGCCTTGCGATTCTTGTAGGAGTCGGGCGCGCCCACCACCAGTAACGCCGTGCCGGGCAGGGCGCTGCGCAAGGCCTTGAGCTTGTCGGTGAGCTGGCTTTGGTAAAGGCTCAGGTCCAGGTCGTCGTCGAAGGCTTCATTGGTGCCGTAGGCGATGATCAAGAGGTCGGGCTTGAGCGCCTTGAGGGTGTCCAGCCAGCCGGGCTGCCATTTGTCGACCACGTTGAAGGTCGCACCGTTGATGCCCAGGGTCGAGAACACCACGCCTGTGTTCTGTTGGGCCAGCAGGTTGAAGCCACCCAGGGCCAGGCCTTGTTTGCCGGCAAGAGACAAGTCCATAGGCAGGCGGACGTTGCTGACCGTGGGGCTGAAGCGCCAGTTGCCGTTGCTAGGCGACAAGGCGCGCACGGTCTGCGTGGCACCGTCTGACACCAACAGCCGGTTGGCGCTGCTGGCCTGGTACAGCGCCGACACCCGGTAGCGCTGCTCGGTGGGCGGCGTGGGCTCCAGGTGCACCCGGGCATTGGCGCTTTGCGGCAGCGACAGGTAACCACCCAGGGGGAACTGCGCACTTTGCTGGTTGCGCGCCGACACCAATTGCCACTGGCCCTTGGCAGTGCTCAAACGCAGCTGGTCATAGCGGGTGCCGGGCACCGGGGTGGCGGCGATAAAACCGATGCCACCGTTGCCGTAGTCTTGTTGAAAGCGGGCGCGCAACTCGCCCGTGAACAGGTCGGCGGCAGTGTGCGAGTCGCCCAGTTGCACGATGCTGATGGCGGCGCGGTTGGCCGCCTGGAACTTGCGTTGCAGGGCGGGCAGATTGGGCTCGCCGTCGGTCACGCGTGCCGCCGGCTTTTGCACCGCGGGTGCCTGGGTGGGCTTGTCGAGCGCCGAGACCGGGCTGCAGCCACTCAGTATCAGGGCGGCCAGAAGCGTGAGGGGGCCTGGCATTCGTGGCATCTAGCGCTCCGTAATATCGTGGGTGTGCACGTTGATCAGCGACAGCACGCGGGTGGCGATCAATTTTTGCCCGGTAGGGGTGAAATGAATGCCATCGTCGCCGCGGGTTTTCACCCGTTTGCCGTCGGCGTCTTGCAGGTACGGCGAAAACTCGTCGGCCTTGTAGCCCAGCATCTCGTTGGCCGAAACATACAACTGACCATAGCGCTGGGCTTCGGTTTTATACAGCTGGCTCAGGTAGGTCATGGCACGCGACAGCTTGTCGGTGCGCATGTTGGGCGGGCCTACCCAGATCACCTGGGCATTGTGCGCCTTGGCTTGCTCGAAAATGCTCGCCACGCGCTGGCGATACAGGGTTTCCCAGTCGGCGCTGCGAAAGCGCAAGAACGGTTTGCCCTTGGCCACGGGCATGTCCCACGGGTCGTTAGGGCCCAAAAACACCACGATCAGGCGAATGTGGGGATTGGCGTGCAGCGTTTGCTCGACCGTTTGTGGCCAGTTGAAAAAGCTTGGGTAGGCAAGGCCGGTGCTTTGTTTGCTGAGGTTGACGCTGCTGATGTTGAAGCGCTTGTGCAGGCTGTTGACCAGGTGCGGCGCCACGCCTTGCATCAGCGAGTCGCCCACCAGGAACACTTCATCGTTGGGCGCAAGCGTTGCAGCCAGGGTAGCCACTGGGGCGGGCACCTGGGCGGGTGGCTGGATGACCAGGGGCAGGATCGGCTCGGCGGCCAATACAGGGGCAATAACAGGCGGCGTCTCGACCACCACGGGTATGCCCGCAAGGCTGGCCAGAAACGCGTCTCGCCCGTCGGCCAGGGCCAGGGTCAACTTGCCACCCAAGGCCCAGGCCGGGCTGTCGGCCAGCCCTGGGATGGCGCAGCCGCCGTGGTACTTCTGCTGGCAATACAGGCGCATTGAGTCCTGGTTCAACCAGGTCAAAATCAACGCTGCCACCAGCATGCCGAGCAGCACCTTGATGGCCGTGAACAGGCTGCCCAGCACCGGGTCGTCAGAAGCTTGCATAGATAAACCCCGGCACGCCCGACGGTGAAGCGAAGATCACCAATGAGATGAACAACCCCAGCGGCACCGGATAAATCAGCCACGGTATGCGCTGACTGCTGGCGAACAGGCTGCGCAGGCTGGCGACCAGCCAGGGGTACAGGATCACCAGCGCCAGGCAACCCACCAGCCCGGCCCAAGGGCCATTACCCAGGCCTTGCCAGGACAGTTGGCTGATACCCAGCAGCATGTCTTGGGTGCCTTCCAGCGTGGGGCTGCGGAAAAAGATCCAGGCAAAGGCCACGTAGTGAAAGGTCAGCACGCGCATCAGGGTTGTAGAGCCCGGCCATGTCGCAGGGTGTGGTCGCCAGCGGCTGTAAAGCTTGTAGGCAATCAGCCCCAGGCCATGCAGCCCGCCCCAGATAATGAAATTCGAGCTGGCGCCGTGCCACAGGCCAGAGATCAGCATGGCCGCCAACAGGTTCAGGTTGCCGCGCCAGAAACCCTGGCGGTTGCCACCCAGCGGGATGTACACGTAGTCCCGGATAAAGCGCGACAAGCTGATGTGCCAGCGGTCCCAGAACTCCTTCAGGTTACGGGCCAGGTAGGGGTAGTCAAAGTTCGGCGGCAGGCGAAAACCCAGCAACAGGGCGATGCCGGTGACCAAGTGGGTGTAGCCGCTGAAGTTGAGATAAATCTGCAACGAATAGCCGTACACGCTCAGCAACACCTGCTCGGGGCTGAAGGCGCTGGGCGTATCGAACACCGGGTCCACCCACTCGTTGGCAAGCCAGGCGCTGAGAAAAAACAGCTTCACCACCGCCAATGCGATCAAGCCCAAGGCCCGCTGCGGTTCGATCACATGGCGGGTGCTAGTGCGCTGGATCTGCGGTAGAAAATGCGTGGCACGGTTGACCGGACCGGCGATCAGGCTGGGGAAAAACGCCAGGTACAGTGCCAGGTCCTGGGGCTTGGCCGGCGTTATTTCAGCGCGGTTGATCGACACCAGGTAGCTGACTGAATGGAACACGTAAAACGACAAGCCCGCCGGCAGCAGCACTTCGAACAGCGGCAGCGACACAGTGAAGCCGAAGGTTTGCAGCGCTTGTTGCACGCTGGTGACGAAGAAGTCCTGGTATTTGAAAAAGTAAAAACTGCCCAGTACCAGCAGCAGGATCAAGCCGTAGGTGGCCTTGCGGCCTGGGTAGCGCGCACTCAACTGCCCCAGCCCATACACCGCCAGGGTGTAGCCGAACAGCACTTGGAAAAATAGCGGGTCGATGGAGGCGAGCAGGCCGTAACTGGCGGCGAGCAACAGCAGGTTCTGCGCCGTGGTGCTCCAGGTGAAGCTCCAGTACAGCACGAAAAAAACCATGAAACACAGAGCGAATTCGATCGAAAAGAAGCTCATTACAGGTAGTCCGTTACAGGCAAACGCACAGGGGAAGGGGGGCGCATTGGGCTTCATGCCCGGCAGCGGGGCGCGAGTATGGCAGAGGGGTGGCGGTGCGGGGAAGGGTTGTAACAGCTCGCATATTTATTGATAATCGTTTGCACTTACTCGTCATGATCATCCCCACCATGTCGTTCACCGCCGCCCACCGCCAGCACACCCTTGACCGCCTGTTCGGCGAACACCACCATTGGCTGTTCGACCGCTTGCGCCTGCGCCTGGGTTGCCCCGACGATGCCGCCGACATGGCGTCGGAAACATTTGTGCAGGTGGTGGCGATGCCAGCGCCCCAAGCGATTCGCGAGCCACGGGCCCTGTTGACCACCATCGCCAAGCGGCTGATGTACGACACCTGGCGCCGTCGCGACCTGGAGCGCGCCTATCTTGAAGCGCTGGCCGCGCAACCCGAGCCGTTGGAACCGTCGCCCGAAGAGCGCGCACTGGTGATGGAAAGCCTGATGGCCATAGATGCCCTGCTCGACGGCCTGTCGTCACGGGCGCGCACCGCGTTTTTGTGCAGCCAACTGGAAGGCATGAAATACGCCGACATCGCCGCGCAACTGGGCGTGTCCACCATCCGCGTGCGCCAATACGTGGCCAAGGGCTTGATGCTGTGTTGTCGCGAGTTGATGGCGCCATGAGCCTGCCCCGCGCCGCCATCGAGCAAGCCGTGCAGTGGACCGCCGTGATGCGTGACGAACCCATCGCTGCGGGCGAGCGCCGTGAATTCGAGGCCTGGCTGCACGCCGACCCGGCCCACGCCCAAGCCTGGTCGCGGGTGCAAGGGCACCTGCAACATGCCTTCGCCGCGCTGGGCAATGCCGACCCCACTTTGCGCCATGCCCTACAGGCGCCGCGCCCCAGTCGCCGGCATGTATTGCGCGGCGCCCTGGCGTTGGCCGGCGTGGGCGTGGGCGTAGCCTTGCTGAGCCGCCCGGGCATGCCGCTGGCAGAGATCACCGCAGACCTGAGCACCGGCACCGGCGAGCGGCTAAGCCGGGGTTTGGCCGATGGCAGCCGCCTGCAGCTGGACGCCCAGAGCGCGGTAGACGTGCACTTCACCCCGCAATTGCGCCTGCTGGTGTTGCGCGCCGGCCAATTGATCATCGACGTGCAACGTGAGTCGCGGCCCCTGGTGGTGGTCACCCCCTATGGTCGCGTGCAGTCGTTGGACGCGCGGCTGATGGTCGCCTTGCACCCGGGCGCCGCCCACGCCTGGGTCATGGGTACCCAGGCCGACATCGCAACCCGCAGCGGCGCCACCGCCCATTTGCAGGCCGGCCAAGGCGCGCGCTTTACCGACACCATCACCCTGCTGGCGCCCAACCGCAGCGGTGAAAGCCGCTGGCAGGATGGCTGGCTGAGCGTGGTCGACTGGCCGCTGGGCGATGTGATCAATGCCTTGCGCCCTTATCGGCGCGGCGTGTTGCGCATCAGCCCGCAGGCAGCGGTGGTGCATGTGTCTGGCACCTTTTCCCTGGACCACAGCGACCGTGCCCTCAGCGCGTTGGAGCAAACCATGCCGGTGCGCATCAGGCGCTACCTGGACTGGTGGACCAGCGTTGAGCTCAGTTGACCCATTATTTTTGCCCCAGCCTATATCGCTTTTTCAATCTCGTTGGACATACACCATGAACCGCTCACAAACAGCGGCCCGTCCATGGAGCCTTGTCATGTCTCACCGCTTTGCCTTTCAGTTGACCCCCTTGTGTGTCGCCCTGTTGTTCGGCCCCGTGCTGGCCGGCAGTGCCATGGCCCAGGCGCAGGAGAGCAGCCAGTCGCTGATCGCCTTCGACCTGCCCGCCGCAGACCTGGCCACCACCCTGGGGCGCATCGCCCGGCAAAGCGGTCGTGAAATCGTCTACCAGCCCGGCCTGGTCGACCAGCAACAAGCGCCAGCACTGCGCGGGCGCATGAGCGCGGAAGCGGCCGTGTCCCAGGTCGTGGCAGGCTCTGGCCTAGCCCTGGACGTGACCCCCGGCGGCACCCTGACCCTCAAGCGCTTGCCAGCCGGAGCCTTGACCCTGGGCCCCACCAACATCAATTCCGCCACCGGCTACGGCGTGGTCGAGGGCGACCGCAGCTACGTCGCCACTCGCACCAGCGGTGCCACCAAAACCGACACGCCCATCGGCGAAATCCCACAGTCCATCTCGGTGGTCACCCGCAAGCAAATGGACGCCCAGGCGGTGCAGGACGTCAGCCAGGCGGTGCGTTACACCCCCGGCGTGTTCGGCGAATACACCGGCAGCAACAACACCCGCGAGCAGTTCCGCATTCGCGGCTTTTCGCCCTACGTGTTCCAGGATGGCTTGATGCTGCCCTACGGCGAAAGCGGCCAGGGCGGTATGGCCGAGCCCTACGGCCTGCAAAGCGTGGAAGTACTGCGTGGGCCCAGCTCCATGCTCTACGGCCAGAGCCGCCCGGGCGGGCTGATCAACCTGACCAGCAAGATGCCGACCACCACGCCCCTGCATCAGTTGCAGGTGCAGGGTGGCAGCCACGACCTCAAGCAATTGGGCTTTGACTTCGGCGGTGCGCTGGACGACCAGGGCCAGTGGAGCTATCGCCTGACGGGCCTGGTCAAAGACAGCGGCACCCAAGTTGATCACGTCAACAACAACCGCAACTTCATCGCTCCGGCCATCACCTGGCGCCCCGATGACGATACCAGCCTGACCTTGCTGGCTCAGTACCAGCGCGACTGGGGCGGCACCACCGAGCAGTACTACCCGGCCAAAGGCACCCTGAGCAACACGCCGTGGGGCCACATCAACAGCAATACCCTACTGGGCGATCCAAACTTCGACCAACTGCGCCGCGAGAGCTTTCAACTGGGCTACCTGTTTGAGCACCGCTTCGACGACACCTGGACCGTGCGCCAGAACCTGCGCTGGAGCAAGGTCAACGTGCAAAACCGTTCGGCCTACGGCAACGGTTATGTCAGCACCACCAGCCCATTGCTGGCGCGCGGCACCTCGGACATCAAGCGTAACCTGCAGATCTTTAACGTCGACAACCAAGTGCAAGCCAACTTCACCACCGGCGCCCTGGAGCACACCTTGCTGATGGGCTTGGATTTCCGTCGCACGGGCCTGGTCAACGACGTGGTCAACGGCACCTACACGCCGATCAACCCCTACACCCAGGATGGCGCCGGCGGCACCCTGACCAACCAGAAAGTCGGCCGCGACCTGTATCAAACCATGAAGCAAACTGGCTTGTACGTGCAGGACCAGATCAAGCTGGACCACTGGATCATGACCCTGGGCGGGCGCTACGACTGGGCCAAGTCCGACAGCCACTACCGCCCGGACGCCAGCAACGCGACCAACCGCTACATCGACCAGGATGACGAAAAGGGCACCTGGCGCGCAGGCCTGGGCTACCTGTTCGATAACGGCGTGATGCCCTACTTCAGCTACTCGCAGTCGTTCGACCCGATGCTGAACACCACCGTGAGCGCCACAACGCCGGTCTTCAAACCCACCGAAGGCGAGCAATACGAGGCCGGCATCAAGTACCAGCCACCCGGCCAGGAGAGCTACGTGACCGCGTCGGTGTACACCCTGACCCAGAAGAACCTGACCACGGTAGACCCGGCCAACACTCAGAACACCGTGCAAATCGGCGAGGCGCGTAGCCGTGGCTTGGAGCTGGAAGGCAAGGCCGCCGTGACCGACAGCCTGGACGTACTGGCGAGCTACACCTACACCGATAGTGAAGTGACCAAGTCCGGTTACATCACCTCAGCCTACACCGATAAAGGCAACGAACTGCCCTTCACCCCGCGCCACCAGGCCAGCACCTGGCTGGACTACACCTTCCATGACGGCCTACTGGAAGGCTTCGGCCTGGGTGGCGGCGCACGTTACGTGGGCTCGGTATGGGGCAGCAGCGCCACCTCTGCCACCGCCAGCCTCAACCGCATCAAAACCGGCAACGTCACCGTGTTCGACGCCGCGATGCATTACGACCTGAGCAAACTGTCGCCCACATTGAACGGCACCCAAGTGGCGCTGAACGCCAGCAACCTGCTGGACAAGGACTACATCACCGCGTGCAGCAACAGCGCCAGCTGCTACTTCGGGCCACGGCGTAATGTGGTGGCGACGTTGACGTACAACTGGTAAGACTGCTCTGTTGTAGGAGCGGATTAATCCGCGAAGCCCGCACCGCGTTGCATCAGGCACACCGGCATCGATCTTTTCGCGGATAAATCCGCTCCTACACTGGCATCTCAGTCATCCGCGAACCAGTCACGCGGTACTTTTAGAGGTACACGATCCACTCAATTACTCTGAATCTTCTGCAACGCCTGCTGCGTCAACGCAATGCACTCCCTGGCCCCATCATCGTTGTTACGAGCAAACGCAGCCTCGGCCCGATGCAGCGTGGAATCCACCTCCGCCTTCACCTGCTGGTTCGCCGGGTTGATCATCGCCTGCGCATCCCTGACTTTTTGCAGGTTGTTCTGGCATTGGTTGCTCTCGCCACTGGCAAACGCCGGGGCCATGTTGATAACAGCAGCGAAACACAATCCGATAGGGAAAACGCGCTTCACGGGGGTACTCCTAAAGCACCTGGCTGGCCAGGTTGGGGTTGGGGTGGTGCTTGGGGATTGGATTCTGACAGTGGGATTTCAGTTCCGCCATGGGGTGGGGATATTTCTGGGGGCGCTGTCGGATCGTTCCCCAAACAACAGATCGATGATACGTCAAATAACGGAACTCCCATTTCCTACAGCCGCTACAGATTTTTCCGATAAGTCCGAACTGACTGGTACTGCAATAATGTCAGGCCCGTCTGACGCGGTTCTCTTTCCCTCGAATGTTAGGATTTCCCGTCGCCGCAAAATCGGTGACCGGGTGTGAGAACTCGTTGTTGTTCGGCGCAACTGCCTCTTATCGGGCAGCTTGCTCGCTTGCATGTTCGCGTTATGGCGGTCGTGCGTGGGCGGACTTCGGTCCGACCGGCTTTGCCGAACTTCACCGGTTCTCACCTCACGTACGGCCGCCACCCATTCCGGGGGCGGCTACTACCGCCAAACAGGGAGAACACACATGATCGGAAGCAACCCAACCCCCGCCTGCAACCCACCCCTCTTCAACGTACGCCCCACCTGAGCACCGAAGACGCCTTGGTGCACCTGGCTTCCTACCTGCGCGCCGGCGAGGCGGCTGCATACGAACTGACCGACAGCCCGGGGCACAATGCTGGTGGGTTGGCGTTGTCGGTGGTGCATTCCATTGAGTCGGCGCAAGTAATCGTGGAGATGCTGTTAACAGCGAGCATCCAACGCGATCACTAACACAAGGCCGTTCGGCTGCCGGTGCATGCCCTTGTCGCACCCATTACCTGAGCTAAGCTCCCTTTGAGCGTTATAAAAAGCACCCAGTGCCGTGAAGCCATTTGCGGCACAGTGCCAAGATGACCACCCGGGAGCAAATCCATGAAATACCTCTTAGCCCTGACGCTGGTACTCTCCTGCACCGGCTGCAAGTATTTCAGCTACCAGGACAGCTGCACCGACAACCCCGACCAATCCAGTTGCGCGGGCGTCGGGCACCCATAACCCCCTTCACAACTTGCCCCAAAACGCCTCGGCAAAATCGCTGAGCGGCGTACGCGCGCGGAACAGTCGGATCTGCACGGGTATATCCCACGCTTCATCAAGCGCCCGCACCAACCGGTGCTGGGCAATGTCCGCCTCTGCCAAGGTGCCGGGCAGCCACGCCATGCCCTTGCCCTCCAATGCCATCGACAACAGCACCGCCGCCAGGTGTGAGCTGAACAAGGTGTTCAGCGCAGGTTCTGGCTGCGAGCGGTTCAAACGCCAGTTGATGATGCGGCCCAGGCCCGACTCTGCGGTGTAGCCTAAATAGGGCAGGGTGGTGGGCGCGGTGTCGTTGATGGCTTGCGGTGCACACAGTGGCATCAGCAGATCGCTGCCCACGGTTTTGCCCAGGAACTGTTCGTTGGGGAAGCGCGGCGGTACGTCCGGGTGGTGGTGGCACAGCAAAAACTGCACCTCGCCGTTAAGCAGCATCTGTTCGCACACGCGCATGTTGTCCGAGTGCAGGCGCACCGCCTCGATGGGCGCCTCGCGCTCGGTGCTGCGTATCCAGCCCGGGAAAAAGTTGAACGACAGCGAGTGCGTGGCGGCGAAGTACAGCGTGCGCAGTTGCTTGCCCGCCAGCTCGCGGGCGTCCAGGCGCATCTGGTGCAGGCGGCGGGTCATGTCCTGGGCGTTGCCGAGCATTTGCCGGCCGACGTCGGTCAGGGTCGCGCCCTGGGTGGTGCGCTCGAACAGGTCGACGCCCATCCAGTTTTCCAGCGCGCGAATGCGCCGGCTAAAGGCCGGTTGCGTGACGTGGCGGGCGTCTGCGGCGCGGGAAAAGTTCTCCAACTGCGCGAGCGCGACAAAGTCTTCCAGCCAAGCGAGTTCCATGGGCAATGCTACCTGTGCATAAGTTACTCGATTATAGGCATTGGCCGCGGGCAACCCGCCAGCCCTAAAGTCCTCTGGCACCCCCTGCACAGCCAGGTCAAATAATCAGAGAGGACGCCCGCATGCGTATCGTGGATATTCGCGAGAAAACCGTTTCCATCGCATCGCCCATTGCCAATGCCTACATCGACTTTTCCAAAATGACCTGCTCGGTAGTCGCGGTGATCACCGATGTGATCCGCGACGGCAAGCCGGTGATCGGTTACGGCTTCAACTCCAACGGCCGCTACGGCCAAGGCGCGCTGATGCGCGATCGCTTTCTGGCGCGCATTGCCGAAGCCGACCCCGAAAGCTTGATCGACACCGAACACAACAACCTGGACCCGTTCGCCATCTGGAAAACCCTGATGACCAACGAGAAGCCCGGTGGCCACGGCGAGCGCTCGGTGGCCGTAGGCACCATCGACATGGCCGTGTGGGATGCGGTGGCCAAGATCGAAGGCAAACCGCTGTACCGCCTGCTCGCCGACCGTTACCGCGACGGCGTGGCCGACGACAAGGTGTGGGTGTACGCCGCCGGCGGTTACTACTACCCCGGCAAAGACCAAACCAAGCTCAAGGCTGAAATGCAGAGCTACCTGGATCGCGGCTACGACGTGGTGAAAATGAAGATCGGCGCCGTGCCCCTGGACGAAGACATCCGCCGCATCGAAGCGGTACTGGAAGTGGTGGGCGACGGCCGTCGCCTGGCAGTGGACGCCAACGGCCGCTTCGACCTGAAAACCTCCATCGCCTACGCCGAAGCCATCAAGCCCTACAACCTGTTCTGGTACGAAGAAGCCGGCGACCCACTGGACTACGCCCTACAGGCAGAACTGGCCAACCACTACGACCTGCCCATGGCCACCGGCGAAAACCTGTTCTCGCACCAGGACGCCCGCAACCTGCTGCGCCACGGCGGCATGCGCCCGGACCGCGACTTTCTGCAGTTCGACTGCGCGCTGTCCTACGGCCTGGTGGAATACCTGCGCACCCTGGACGTGATGAAAGAACTGGGCTGGTCGTCGCGGCGCGTAGTGCCTCACGGCGGCCACCAAATGTCGCTGAACATCGCCGCCGGCCTGCACCTGGGCGGTAACGAATCCTACCCAGACGTATTCCAGCCCTTCGGCGGCTTTGCCGACGGCATCAAGGTGGAAAACAGCTACGTCGGCCTGCCAGACATCCCAGGCGTAGGCTTCGAAGCCAAATCCGCGCTGTACGCCGTGATGCGCGAACTGGGCGAAGGCGCCTGATATATCCACAGGGCCAACCCGCTTGGGTCGGCCCTGTGCGCTCTGCCTCCCTCCTACAAAAACAAGATTGAGGTCCCCATGAGCAACACGTCCCCACGCTGGTACGGCCAGCTGTATGTCCAAGTACTGATCGGCATCGTCATCGGCGGTGCCATCGGCTTCTTCCTCCCCGACATCGGCGCCAAGCTGCAACCGCTGGCCGATGGCTTTATCAAGCTGATCAAAATGCTGCTGGCGCCGATCATCTTCGGCACCGTAGTGGTCGGCATCGCCAAAATGGGCAGCATCAAGGAAGTCGGGCGCATCGGCGGCAAGGCGCTGATCTACTTTGAAGTGCTGTCTACCCTGGCCCTGGTGATCGGCCTGGTGGTGGTCAACGTACTCAAGCCGGGCGTGGGCATGAACATCGACATCAGCACCCTCAACGCCAGCGCCGTCAACGGCTACGCCCAGGCCGCCGCGGCCCAGGGCGGCATCGTCGACTTTCTGCTGAACATCATCCCCACCACCCTGTTCGACGCCTTCGCCAAAGGCGCAATGCTGCAGGTGATCCTGGTGTCGGTGTTGATGGGCGTCGCCCTCGTGCAACTGGGCGACACCGGCAAACCGCTGGTCAACGTGATCGACCTGCTGCTGCAAAGCCTGTTTCGCATCGTCGCCATTGTCATGAAACTCGCACCGCTTGGCGCCGGCGCTGGCATGGCCTTCACCATCGGCAAATACGGCATCGGCACCCTTATGTCGCTGGGCCAACTGCTGGTGGCGCTGTACCTCACCACCCTGCTATTCATCGTAGTGGTACTGGGCAGCGTGGCACGCTGGTCGGGCCTGCCGCTGCTGCAGTTTTTGCGCTACTTCAAAGACGAGATCCTGGTAACCCTGGGCACCTGCTCTACCGAAGCGGTGCTGCCACGCATGATGGTCAAACTGGAAAAACTGGGCTGCAGCAAATCGGTGGTCGGCATGGTGCTGCCCACAGGCTACACGTTCAATTCCGACGGCACCTGCATCTACCTGACCATGGCGGCGATCTTCGTCGCGCAGGCCACCAATACGCCGCTGAGTTTGATGGATCAAATGGTGGTGCTGGGTGTGCTGTTACTCACCTCCAAAGGCTCGGCGGGCGTGGCCGGCGCGGGGTTTGTGACCCTGGCGGCGACGTTGTCGGCCATCCATGGGATACCGTTGGTGGGGTTGGTGCTGCTGCTGGGGGTGGATCGGTTTTTGAACGAGGCGAGGGCGGTGACCAATTTGATTGGGAATGGGATTGGCACCATTGCGATTGCCAAGTGGGATGGGGCGTTTGATGTGGAGCAGGCGCGGCGGGAGCTTGCGGGGATGAAGGTGCAGAGTGAGGGGGGCGGGGAGAGGCTGCCGGTAATGCCGGGAACAGGTTTTGTAGGAGAAAAGCTGGTTCGCGATAGGGCCTTGAAGGTAGAGCGCTAGATCAAGGTATGGGCAGCGGGGCGACGGAACAGTGTCGGCACGGCTGACACAATTGTCTTGGACCCACAATCTAACCGTTTTTGGCCAGAGCAAGCGTTAGGAAGAGCGTGAGTTTTGCCTGCGTATGGCCATCCGGGAGCGACGGTCTGCCGGGAGCTGGAGGGGCAGTTCAAGGCCACAAAAAAGGCACCTGCGACTTCTCGCCAGGTGCCTTGGTCGTACTGCTTTGTTTGGTGGGCCGGGGTAATTTGAATCTGTTAAGTAAACTACTGATTTATAATATAAATATCGATTCAAATTTTTAATTGGAATACCAGTTGGAATACTGCATTCCACTTGCTCACCCGTTTGCATTCGATCTGACAAGCGCGCTTCGTGAACATGAGCCATCAAATTCTCTTGCCGGCTGATGTGATTAGCGATGTCGGTAAAAAACCGCTTACCTCAGCAACGAAGCTGTCTCTCAGCGCCTTGATGATCTCCGACACCCGCGTCCTCTCCGAATCATGGGCCTTGCCTCTGACTGCAGCGGTGGCTGGGTCGAGGCTATAGTCGCCGTCCTCTGTGCTTAGCCGTAGCTTATGTTTTGCGCGCTTGCTCAGCCGGTAGACTCCCCAGTTCTTTCGCTTTATGCACTGGCCTGATTGTCCAAGTTCTTTTTGAGCACCTGCTCGATGTTCTGGCTCCATGCCGCTTTGAACGCCGGATCAGAGGCAAACAGCTTATAGAGCTCCAGCTCGTCCTTCCGCCTTTTCAGCATCACGTCCTGGAGCATCTTTTCCAATGCGAGGCCGCGATTGTATGGGTCAGCATTGTCCTCGTACTTGGCCGTGTAGTCCGGGTGTGCGCGGATGCTGTTGACGATGTTAACGAACTTGACACGTTGCTCCTCCGGCGTCGCGCTCCAGCCCTGAAACCACCGTTCGTTGAAGCTGCGAATGATTTCATCCAGCGGATCAGTTTCCGGATCGCTGTCGCGGTTGCCGCGTGGGTTCGGGTTTTGCGGCGTCAGCTCGGTGTCGGTAGCGTCGAGGCCGATTTCGTGGTTCAGCTTCGTGCGTTCCAAGCCATACGATGACAGGTCAACTGCCTCAAGCAACTCGTCGAGCATATCCTGATTGGGATCTTTGATTTTGAGCTTGGGGATCAGAAACTTCAGCAGCCAGAAAAGCTTTTCCCACACTAGCACTTCAAACGGGATGATCGACGCCATCTGACCGTAGATCTTCACGAATTGCTTGGCCTTGATCTTGAAGTCGATCTTCTCGGGGTCCAGTAACTCCAACTCAGCGTTGAAGCGATTGGCTGCGACATCTATGATCGGACTAAGGGCCTGGGCATCTTCACCGGCAAAATAACGTGTGACGAAGTCTTCGACCTCCTGCCATTCGTATACTCCAACTTGGTCCAATGCGTCCTTCAGCTCGTGCAACACGTTGACGTCGGTTGCCTCGGACAGCGTTGTCACTGTGTAGAAGGGATCGAAGGCCGTCTTTATGTCATCGACGCTGTTGAAGAAGTCGAGGATGAACAGATCTTCCGTTCGCTTGCCCAGCTTAGGGGCCGAACGGTTCAGCCGAGACAGCGCCTGAACGGCCAACACAAACTGCAGCTTCTTATCCACATACATGGCGGTCAGCTTGGGTTGGTCGAATCCGGTCAGGTATTTGTTGGCGACGATCAGCAGCCGATAGTCGTCGGTGTCGAACTTTTCCCGCGTCTCGCTTTCAGCAAAGCCGTTCACTTCAGCTTCTGTGTATTTCACACCATCGACGGTTTTCTCTCCCGAAAAGGCGATCAGCGCCTTGAACGGGGTTCCTTGGGCATCTAGCAGCTTGGTCACCGCCTTGTAATAGCGGATCGCGGCTTCGATGTTCTGGGTGATGATCATCCCCTTCGCCTTGCCGCGAAGCTTCTTGGCATTCACGACCTGAGGGATGAAATGGTCCAGCATGATCTCGGCCTTGGTGTTGATCGTGTGCTGGCTGCGTTCGACATAGGCGCGCAGCTTCTTCTGGGCCTTCTTAGTGTCGAAAAGCGGGTTTCCCTCCACTGACTTCTGGATTTCGTAATAGCTTTTATAGGTCGTGTAGTTGGCCAGTACGTTGAGGATGAAGCCCTCTTCGATGGCCTGCTTCATGCTGTAAAGGTGAAACGGCTTGAAACTGCCGTCGGGCTGTTGTTCACCAAATTTCTCAAGCGTGGTGGCCTTGGGCGTTGCGGTAAAGGCCAGATAGGACGCGTTACCGCGCATCTTGCGCGACTGCATCGCCGCTAGGATGCGGTCTTGCGGGTCATCCTCGTCTAGGTCGGTGTCCCCAGCACCCATCGCGCGGTTCATGGTGTCATGGGCCTGGCCGCTTTGACCGCTGTGCGCCTCGTCGATGATCACGGCGAATCGTTTCTCGCTTAGGTCCGCAATGCCATCAATGATGAAGGGGAACTTCTGGATCGTCGTGATGATGATCTTCTTGCCGTTCTCCAACGCCGATTTTAGGTCGGCTGAGCGCAGCGCTGGGGCGACGATGTTCTTAACCTCGGAGAAGTCCTTGATGTTGTCGCGTAGCTGCTTATCGAGCAAGCGCCGGTCCGTCACCACAATAACCGAGTCAAACAAGGGCTGGTCAAGACCCTTGGCGCCAGGCAGACCAGCACTGCAGGGGTACGCTTCGATCAACTGATAGGCCGCCCAGGTGATCGAGTTCGATTTGCCTGACCCCGCCGAATGCTGGATCAGATAGCTGTGGCCGACACCATTGGTGGACGCATGGTCCAGCAGCCGGCGCACCACGTCCAACTGCTGATAGCGCGGGAAGATCAGCGACTTCTTCGCCAGCGAATCGGTGGCTTTTCCCTCAAGCAGAACGAAATGCTGAATGATGCCTGCAAGGCTGGTCGGCGCGAATACTTCTTCCCACAAATAGGCAGTCTTGTGGCCGTTAGGGTTTGGCGGGTTGCCCTCGCCGTTGTTGTGACCCTTGTTGAACGGCAGGAAGAAGGTCGAGCCCCCTGTAAGCTTGGTGGCCATGAACACCTCGTCGGTGTCCACCGCCATATGCACCAGTGCGCGGCCAAATTGCAGCAAAGGCTGGGTGGCGTCACGTTTTTCGCGGTACTGCTTCTGGCCATGAAAGCGTGCTGTCTGGCCGGTCCATGCGTTCTTCAACTCCACCGTAATCAGAGGTATGCCGTTGAGGAACAGCGCCATGTCGATTTCTTCAAGCGGGTTGCTCTGCGAATAGCGGACCTGGCGAGTGATGCTCCAGATATTGGCGGTGAAGTTTTCGTGTACGCGGGCGGCAGAGCTGGCCAAAGGGGCGGGGTACATCAGCGAGAAGAACGCGTCATCGACCGGCAGACCCTTTTTCAGCAGATGCAGCAAGCCGTGCTTTTTGATCATCCGATCAAAGCGCTCAAGGATCTTGGCCTGCCAGTCGGTGGGGTTGCGGTCACGCAGCTTGGTCAGTTCCTTGCCTTGGGTGGTTTCAAGGAACTGCCAGAAAATCAAGGTATCCAGCGCGAACTGAGCGTTGAAATCTGTGGGATGACCGATACGGTAAGGGCCGCTTCCGGCGGGCGCGGGTCCGCCGTCGAGTTCTTCGGTGTGGTGACCGGTCAGATGTTTCTGAATGGCCTCCTCCAGTGCTACTTCCTTGGTATTGCTAACCATGCTGATTCCCTAAATGACCTTGATCTTGCCTGTGACAGCCGCATTGATCAGGCAGGTTTTGTATTCCTTGAGTGTGTCGATCTGGTCTTGCTTGATTGAAATGGCAGCTTCGAATCTGGATGCAAGCTGGTCGAGGTGCGCAACAATTTCTCCCTGTTCTACTTGGGGAGGAATAAGCAACGGAATATCCATGAAGCTGTCAGTGTAAAGTCGGTAAAAGCCCTCAACGATACCGCGAACGCGCAATCTGAGCTCACCAAGGTATTTAGAGGTTTTGAACAGTGCTTCATAATATTGACTCGACGCACCATCAACGAAGGGTCGAAACACTGAGTAATCTGGGCTAACTAGGCCCTCCATAGGCGCAATGGAAAAAACGGCGAGGTGTGCTTTCAGACGATTCAGTACGAGGTCGCCTACACGAACAAGTTTTGCGCCTTCATAGCTTTCAGAAACCAACGACTTTTCAACGAGGTTGGCAGGAACAAGCCCCAGTTTCTGGCTCATCGAAAGGTGCTGCTCCGTACCCTTCGCCGACCTTTCATTAATTTCGACAAACATGTGTTTGTTGCGCTGCACCGCCCAATGTGCAGGGATTTGGCCGATCCAGTCAATTCCGCTGTCTTTCATCGGGGTATCGGGGTTCAGGCCACGGGTGACGGCGTGTTGGATCAGGATCTGCTGCCGCTCGCGCAACAGGGCGATTTGCTGTTCCTTGATCCGCACTGCCTCATCCACCCCCGCGCATTTCTCATCTAGGAACTTCGTAATGGCGCGTTGTTCTGGGAGGGGCGGGACAATCAGTTTAAAGGCTTTGATCACCTGCTGGCTGATGTTTGGCTGCCCTCCACCGTATGCGTCAGCCAAAATATAGGTTCGCATCGCAAGGAGCGAATAGAAGGCGAAGTCAGAAGTTACGACATCGCTTTCAGCAAACACGCAGCATGCTTGGTTCGTTGTGGCCGAGATTTCCAGCTTTCCAAGCTTGCCAATCGTCGCGCCATACATTGCCATTACAAGACTGCCAGGCGGATAAACCTTAAGTGTTGAGAATTTCCTCAATGCCAAGGGTGAGATTGTCTTGTTCGTGGACGTGATAGATCCATCTGTTAGATCGCCTGTTTGCAACCAAGAGATGCCGCCACCGTAAAACACTGCCTTCCCTGTATCAGGTGTAGTTCCGCTCCCAACTTTTTGAAATGCATGTGAGACCTTCCATACCTGCCAGTGCGCTGGAATCTTTGGCGCAATTTCAAGGTGTGTTTCCTTATAGCGTTCATATGCCGGATAGGTTGCCGTCCCCATCACACCGCTCCCGCCAATTCCGCCATCTTCACCCCCAGGATATCGGCGATCAGGCCATCGGCCTTTTGCTCCAGCGCCAGAATATCCTGTGTCACTTCGGCAAGGCTGCGTAGGGGTTTGTGTCGATAGAAGTATTTGTTGAAGCTGATCTCATACCCAATCTTGAAGCCGTCCCGGTTGATCCAAGCTTCATCTACATGCGGCTTCACTTCGGCGCGGAAATAGTGGTGGATGCTGTCTTTCAGCGGCACAGACTCGGTATCGCGCAAATCGGTGCTGCTGGCATAGGTCAGATAGCTGCCATCGGGCTGCTTATACAGGCCAAAATCGTCCAGATCAGCCACGTCGCAGCCCAGACGCGTGGCCACCGATGCTAGCTCGGCCGCCGTAAAACACAGGGATTTGTCGATGACCTTGGCTGCGTCTTCGGCATACCAGCTGACCGCGTTCAGGATGGCGTTTTTTTCGGTCGCCGATAGCTTGATTTTGCGGGTCTTCAACACCTTGGCGACCTGCTCGCTGAAGGCGTTGAAATCGTCGGACTCCTCGGTGCCCATCGCCTGCATCAGTTGCAACCCCACGTCGATCAGATCGCGCTGGGCCACCCATGACGCGGTATCGACCAACTTAGCGCGCTGTTTGGTGTTCAGCGTAATCTCACGCTCCTCGCACCAGGCCTGGATCGTCTTAGCCTGGCCTTTGAGGAGGCCAGGCTCGTATACCTTGACGCCATGTTCTGCCCAGAGCTGTTCCATCGGTTCTCGCAAGGATTTGTCAAAGCGCAGGACCTCCAGCCGTTCGGCACTGAACTGGGCGCGGCGGCGGTCGGGACGTTCGATGGTGACCTTGTGATAGCCGAAATCGCTGTTGTCAAAGATCTGCACCGCGATGCCGAAGGGGTCGTTATTGGCGTCGACATGCCGTTCGATGGGTTGGAAATTGAGGTAAGCGGTGATGATCTCGTCGATATGTTCGGGGGCGAACTCACAGTTCTTGTCGCCAAGGTTTTTACGCAGTTTGCGGAACAAAAGGTTGGCGTCTATCAGTTGCACGCGGCCCCGACGGTCGGCGGGCTTGGCATTGCTCAGCAGCCAGATATAGGTGGTGATGCCGGTATTGTAGAACAGATTATTCGGCAGTTGGATGATGGTGTCGAGCAGGTCGTTTTCGATGATATAGCGGCGGATGTTGGATTCGCCGCTGCCTGCATCGCCGGTGAAGAGGCTGGAGCCATTGTGGACCGATGCGATGCGTGAGCCGATGGCGCTGTCTTTGGTGGATTTCATCTTGCCCACCATTTCCATCAAGAACAACAACTGGCCGTCGCTGGAGCGGGGGGTGGCATCTTGGACCTCGACGGTGCCCCAGTAATCGGCCAGCGGCACCTTGAAACGGGGGTCGATGACGTCCTTGCCGTCCTTGATGTATTTCAACTCGCTGTTCCAACTCTTGCCGTAGGGCGGGTTGGACAGCATGAAATCAAAGCGATGGGCGGCGAATTCGTCTGTGGACAAGGTGGAACCGACCTTGATGTTCTCGGGGTTGTTGCCCTTTATCATCATGTCGGATTTGCAGATGGCATAGGTCTCGTCGTTGATTTCCTTGCCGTATAGGTAGACGTCGCCGGTGGCCTTGATCTGGCCTTCGGGATCGATGACGTAGTTCTGAGATTCCGTCAGCATGCCGCCGCTGCCGCATGCGGGGTCATAGATGGTCATGACGGGGGGCAAGCGGTCCTTGATCGGGTCGAAGATGAGGTGCGTCATGAGGTGGATCACCTCGCGCGGGGTAAAATGCTCGCCTGCCTCTTCGTTGTTTTCTTCGTTGAACTTGCGAATCAGTTCTTCAAAGACATAGCCCATGCCGAGGTTGCTGAGAGCCGGGAGAGTGTTGCCGTCCGGGTCTTCGACCTGGTGCGGCGTGAGGTTGATGTAAGGAGAGATGAACTTTTCCAGCACATCCAGCAGGACCTGCTTGTTAGCCATGTGCCGCATCTGTTCCAGCAGCTTGAAGCGCGAGATGATCTCTTTGACGTTGTCGCTGAACCCGTTCAAATAGTCTTCCACGTTGGCCAGCAGTATCTGTTGGTTGTTAGTGGCGGTTGCATGCAGCAGCTTCAGTGTCCATTTGCTCGTGTTGAAGAATACGTAGCCAGAGGCCGCCTTTAGCGGTGCATCGTCCAGCTCAGTCGCCTTCATTTCGCCTTTCTGAAAGCGGACCTCCTCCAGGACTTCGGCCTTGGTGGGCTCGAGGAGAGTATCGAGGCGACGCAGAACAACCATCGGCAGGATGACGTCACGGTATTTGCCCCGGACGTAAACGTCGCGAAGGCAGTCATCCGCGATAGACCAAATGAATGAGACAAGTTTGGTATGTGCGTAATGGTTCATGGGGAAGGGGCTATTGTCCTGGTGTCAAAGGGGCGCTACGTGTAGCTGAACGGCCGGAAACCCGCCATTATCCATGAGCGTTACAGACTCGGCCACCGTGGTGTTCTTACTTGTCAAATCCATTGAAGGAGACCCATGAATACGAACATCCGGTGAGGTTTGGACTCTGTACGAAACCAGCTGTCGTAAACACCGCAGCGAACAGTCCAGCGAGACCATCGCAGAAAAGCTGTCCGCGAGGTTGTCGTAGCGGTTACCAATCAGATGGTTGTCTTTCAGCCAGCCGAACATCCGCTCAATGATGTCTCGTCTCGTGTATTGGGGCTTGTTGAGCCGGCGGGGTGCAGCGGGCTTTGGCTTACGTATCATCTTGCGCAGCGGGATGACTGGCTGCATTCGATAACGGTCAGAGTGCTGACGAAATGCCTCTGCGTTATAGCCCTTGTCGGCAACCAGCCTTTACTGGGTCAGTTTTCGGTCAGCGGCAACAGTCACACCGTCATTCCTGACATATCACGCAGCCGAAAGCTCCAACCTCCGTACAGGCAGCAAAGAAAGACGACAATAACCAATAGAGCTGGACGAAGTAGGGGCTTGCAGTGTGACCCGCTGCGATGTCCTGAAACGCTTTCTCAACCGCGCCCTTGCTAAGGGATGAGGTCACGATGGCCACCCGTTTGAAGGTGTGAGGGGCATTCCTGCAAAACTCCACTGCAGTTCGAGAATCTGCGGTTGTGCCTCGGCATGTGCGATGAATGCCTGTTTTTACCCTGTTGTTGGTATAAAGCCGATTCCATCGCGCGAATTTCTTGGTCATAGCCGGTGCGGGCAAATTGAGATTGCCCAGGTTTTTGATAGCCTGGCTGACAGAAACGTGGAACGCGCTCGCGCCGAGAGTCAACTCCCCGTGCTTGGCATGGTAGAAGGTGATTCTTGGAGAGGCTGGATCCGTTCGGAAGCCAATGAAATCAGCCCATTCGTCACCAAGATCATCGCAGACCATAACATCGTCTTCGGGCGCGACCGTCGATAGTACTGCGCCGAACGTGGAGTCAAGATCGAACGTATGATGGACAGCGGTAAAGGCACCTTTCTCGTCCGTGACATTAGCCAGCTCTGCATTGCCGAAGAGGTAGCCCAGGAACTGATTGCCACCGTTCACCAAGGAGTCGTCCTGGTAAAGGTTGCCGTCCAGATAGGCAAAGCGAGGCTGGTCGAATAGGACAATGTACGTGTCTTCTTTGTCGATGAACTGCTTAAGCAGAACGCGACCTTCGTCCGCTCCTAGAGCGAACTGTGTCTCCTCGACATAGACATCGGCGAGCAGAGGTAGCGTGAGGCGTTTCAAGGCGATTCGCGTTTTGTTGATCGCGAGTTCGCCCACTTCGACGCCTGTTGCAAGCTGGGACACGAGCAGTTTGCCGGCGGCGTTTTTGGCAACTCCCAAGACGTCTGTCAGCTCTGCGAGTATCGGATCGACTTCTACTTTTGGCAGCTCCCGATAGCCACCTCCGTCCCGCTTGACCAAACGAATAACTTTGTCGTCAAAGATGGCCTGTCCGAGGATGGCGGTATCAACCGCAAATTGGGTAGGGCTAGCCGTCAGATCCGATAGCTCCAGCGGTCGCGCGAAAGCTGCCAGAAAAGGGGAGGACGATGGCCTTCCAGGTCGAGGGTGCAGGCGGTCAATGATACTGCAGGCATAGTCCACCAGTTCCAGATAGCCAGCACGATCCGCTCGAAGTGAAATCCGGCCGGTTCGCGGTGTTGTTGAGAAGTGCTCGTCCGCCTCTGTGAAGCTGTAACCCAGCGGGGCAAATCGAGCCGAGGAGGCCATGCCCACATTATTCTGGAGGTTCTCGCCCTCAAGTGTCTTGCTGCGCAATGCAAAGCGGGACAACGTCATATGGCGCAGCCGAACCCGGGCAAATACTGAATCCTTGCTAGTGAGTCCACGGTCAACATCTTGGGAGCTGATGCGCTGCAGGTGTCGCTTGGTGAAATCTGCGGGGACGTCGATCTGGGATTTGAAAATGGCGACGTAATCACGGTGCTCGACGATCAGCAAATATCCGGTTACTCGGTCGATTACGTCGTCAGCGCCAGGTAGGAAAGCTGGTGTCTTGTCGAATTGAAAGCATAGAGCAGACCAGATTGATGCCCCGTGGGCCTGCCGTATGAAAGAGAAGAGGTTGTTCGAGGGAGATGTGTGAGCACATCTGATCGTTCGGAACAACGCCGTGATTGCGCCCATTGTGATCGGAGTTTTTCGGCGATAGAAGTAGCAGGATTTGCTGGATTGAAGCTCATCGATCATGTCCGTTTCCCTACGGCAAGGGGTAAAACGTGGAGTCCATCAACTCGATGAGGGTAGCCCAATGCCACTAAGACTGTATAGATGGATAAGCTTTGACAGAGCTGACCTGTTTGGATCGTCTGTAGTCGGTCGTGACTATCAAAATCAGATCCTCTCTCTGGGAGGCAAAGTCCATGATTTTTCTAAACGACGAACGATCAGCCGCACGGTCAGCAAATAGTAATACCGCGTCGCGTCGTTGCGTCGATCTAGGCGATGTTCAAGGAACCAAACCACATGCTTTCTCTGCCAAGCCCAAGGCGTTTTTCGCTGCCAGCGCTCTGCAATTTCAGTCTGGATGATTTTCGCCTGTCGCACATGGCGTTGCCGGGTTGCGTGCGAGCCGGTCAGCACGCCAGCCAAAAACAGCTCCATATCGAATGGCTTACTCATGACCACCCTCCAATGTACGCGGCGACCACGTCGATCCGCCCGTGCCCCAGCTCATAGCTGATTTGCCTCCAGGCCTCACGATCAAGTTGCCTATCTGCCCGGCAACATTGGCCGCCGTTGATAGGCGCCCGGTGTTGAGTAATTTGCTCATAGCGCTCACACGCGTACGCCGCTCGTAGCTCATGGAAGCCTTTGAGGTTGTGCGCATGCAGGATGGCCCGCGCAGGGCGGATGATTTTTTGCACAAGATTCAGGTAGCTTTCGTGTGGCGCAATCAGGTTGCGGCTACCCACAGGCGACACCTGCCGTGCAAACCCAAGCGCCTCGCGAACATGGCCGTCCACCGCAATCCAACGTGGCGCAGAGGCGCCAGCGCGGCCGCCTTTCGTGCCGTCCTGGATGTTGATCCTGCCTAGGTCCTTAGCCTCACGGCTTAGCCGTGGCAGGTCAGCCAAGATGGCCTCACGCAAGCGCATGCCGGTGGCTCGCGCCAACAGAACAATCGCGGCGGCCCGTAGCTGATGTTGGCTGCAAAGCGCATCGACTATCTGCTTAACCTGTTTGCGGTCTTGACCCTGCGGCACTGAATGTCGAACCCCAGTGCGCTGCATACCCAGTGCCTTGCTCGGGCTTGGCAACTTCACATACTGATCACCGCGAAGCGCCGCCATGGTCCTGTTAACGCTGGATAGCCGATTTTGCGCGGTGCTGACGGCGAGGTCACCGCGCCCAACCACGTCGCGCAGATGCGCCGCATAGTCGGCCAACACCTTCCGATCAATCTGTCGTGCATCATTGATACCGGGCCCCTCGTCGGAACGACACCACTTCACGAATGCCTGCCAGCGATCACAGTGCGCCTTGACGGTGCCGTAGTGGCCTCCGCCGAACATGTCTATTAGCGCCTGAGGTCCTGCGTAGCTCAACTGCCTGCCGTAGCCGAAATTGCGGCCATCGCGCCTAGCCACCAATGCCATGTCGGTCACCTCATCTTCCGCTCTCCGATTCTCGCCCCACGTCATCCCGCCAAGAATGCTGAGTGTTATCAGGGATCAAGGCCCCTGCGACCTGTGGGGAATGTCCACTACGCGGGAATGGCGGCTCCTTACGTCCGGGAGCTAGGGCATCTCATGATCTGGCCTCCTGAGCACCGTTACCGGTGGGCGGGTGGAGGTAGCATGGGCTGACGAGCCCAGTACCTAAAGATCCTGAGCCAGGTGCAAGCAGCAATGCGATGACCGGGGCATGGCTGACTGCCAGTCACGTTTCGTCCATTCCTTGATCTGCGGCACCATCATCTACATGGCTGTTGCTGGTGACATCGGCGTTTGTCACGCCGATGTCACGAGGGGAATGCCGCAAAGCCATGTGCGATCAGGGCTGCAGCAGTGGTAGAAGTGCCCGCCTTTTTCCAGTAAAAAGAGACGGGCACAGGTTGGCGCAATATTCGGCCAAGCGGATAGGTTGCTGCAGGACAGCGAGGTACGGTGTGTCTGGCGCACGAGGGCCATATGTGTAAGAGCATCCATCTCCGGAGAGGTGACCGGGCGAGCTACCAAATGCTAATCGCCCTCGGGGAGAACCACCACTAGAGCTGCGTGACCTTTAAGGTTCAGGTCACCTGGGGTGCTGTCATCGACAGCGCTTGCACGGCCAGTTCTAAGCCTGTGGATAAAGCCGGTCAAGGGCCGAAATTCGGCGCTCTTGGGGACGTGAAAAGCGGTTATCCATCGGTGGAGTTCCGTGGTAAATCCCGGACAACGTCGTAGCTTTTAGCTCTTCAAAGTGAGGTCCATCCAAACAGGGCGGCATTGCAGCCCTGTTTGGATGGACCCGCGCTGACAAGCGGATAAGCGAGGCTGCTTTCCCTGAATCTTGAGTGCTCAGTTGCTGTCGCCGCCGTTATTGCGCCTGTATAGGCGGATCGGCACCACGTTCTTGTCTCTGACTTGGCCGTATGCAGAGGCAAGCAGGCTGCCGGTGGCGGCTTTCTGGATGTACTCACTCCACCAAGCCATCATCGGACGCCGGCGTTCGATGTAGTCGGCTCGGTTGTAGGCGCTCCGCACTTCATCCTTATCGACGTGCGCCCGTGCGACCTCAACGAGCTCCGGATCCCAGCCATGCTCATTCAGGATCGTGCTCGCCATCGAGCGCAAGCCGTGGCTGACTAGGCGGTCCTGAAAGACCATACGTTTCAACACCATGTTGGCGGTCTGGCTATTGGCATGGGTGCGCGGACTTCTATCTGCCTGGAATACGTATTCCCTGTGGCCACTGTGGGGATGAGCGTCTCCAATAGCACGAGTACCTGCTCGGTCAGCGGGATGCTGTACGGACGACGCTTCTTCATACACGCCGGCGGGATGGTCCAGATGCGTTGGTCGAAGTAGATGTCTGCCCTTCGCGTGGTTCAGGCTTCGGTAGGGCGGGTCATGGTATGCAGGTCACGTTCGATAAAGCAGTGGGCCGTTTTTTTGGCGGCTGCATTTCGATTTCTATAATGAGCTCGGGAAGATCTTCTGGCGAAAATGCAGAAAAACTATCTGTCTCGGTCTCTTCGGATTCCGTCTAGCCGCCACAGAGTAGGGCCCCCAAGGTATTTCTAAAATCTATCTGTCGGGCAGGGGTACCTATTGATTCTGGCAGTCAATCAGCGTGGCAAATGGCCACTCTGCAAGATATGCTCTGCGGCCCTCATATCTGGATAGGAATCCAACATGAAACTCAACATCGCGCTTTTGCTCTTGGCTGTCATAGGCCTCTCTGGTTGCGTGCAAACCGCTTACAGCAAAAGCATTGCTGTCACCAAGGACGCCCATGGGAATGTCGTACAGACTGTAGAAACCGAGACGGTTACGCAGCCGGGTCAAGGCTATGAAATGCGCCTTGAGAAGATAAAGGGTGTGCAGCGCTGAGGGCTCCTTAGGGTTTGCAGTTGGAGATGTTTGCCCCCATCAAATTGCCTTTGTTACGACGGGCCTCTCGCCGGCAAGCCGTGCTCCCACGGGGTGGGGTGGTGGGGATTTTATCTTGGATTCGCCCCCGCATTGTGTGAGTGCGGCTTGCCCGCGATGTGGCCCTCAACGGCGCCAATCAAACCCAGATTGCATCCCACATCGAATATTGACCCAGCTTCTTCACCAGGCCTGCACGAAGCGGGTTCGCGATGATGTATCGCGCGACTGCCTTAACGTCTTCGTCCCGACGCAGTGCTCGATCATGAAAGCCTTTTTGCCAAAGGGGGCCTGTCCGCTGTAGATGGCGGTTGAGGTTGACGGTTGAGCGCGACTTCATTCTGCCGATAACTTTGGGCAGGTCTTCCAGGTGGAGTTCGATTAGCCAGTGAAGGTGGTCGGGCATGATGACCCAGCATAGGGAGTCGGCCTCGCCTGTTTGTTGGGCTTTTTTGAGGGCGTTGATGATGGGGCGGGCGGTGGGCCAGTCTTGGAACAGGGGTTGGCGTTCGAGGGTGGCCAAGGTGATGAGGTAGAGGCGGTTTTCTTCGCTGTATCGACCGATGCGTAGGCGGTGTGATTGGGGTGGGGTTGGCATTCCTTTGCCCTCCTTTGGTGTTGAGAGGGGAAGGGTAGCTTTGGCACTGGTGTCAGGTGAGATTGGATTGCGGCGGGGTATTTCTGGGGTGTCCGGGAGGGCCTTTTCGCGGGCAAGCCTTGCTCCTACAAAAGCCAAGCCCCCAAAACCATCACCCACAAAAAAGGCACCTGCGATTTCTCGCCAGGTGCCTTGTTCGTACTGCTTTGTTTGGTGGAGCCGGGGGGATTTGAACCCCCGTCCGCCAGTACTCCGCTGTCGGTTCTACATGCTTAGCCGTGTCTATTGAGTTAACCCTCGGCCGCCCGACGGGCAGGGTGCTTCAGGCGAGTTGTGTAAGTTTTAGGCGCTTCGTCCACAACGTACTAGGCGACGATTCTGTTCTATATGACAATCGCTTCAGGTTTACAGACATCCCCTAACGATTGCTGGAGCCGAAGCTACCAGAAGTGCGACTAGGCTGCTTACGCAGCTAGTTGAGCACCGTAATTGTCATCATTGGCAATTATAGAGTTTTGCAACAGTGGATTTACGAGTCCTGTTACCTACTCGGCATGCCCCTAGAGTTTCGCAACCGGCGTCGAATCCTAATCGGCCCCGCTTTCTAGCTCTCGCCCGGTCGCGTGAGCGACCGAGGCGTGTAGTGTACGTCAAAGCGTTGGCAGAGTCGACCGTCTGTCTTGCTCAATGCAGTGCGAGGCGGCCAGGGCTCTGATTTTACTTGGCGCCGCCTTCGGTGCTGTTGGTTTTTTCGAAGTCTTGCAGGATGCGCGTGGACAGGGCGATGCAGGTTTTCTTGTCGCCGCTGGTTTGGGCGGCGTGGGCTTTTTGCAGGTCTTCCTTGTTGGTTTCGAACAGTTGGGCCGAGGCGGTGCCGGCGGTTTTGTCCTGGTCGTCGATTTTTTGCAGGTTGGCGGCGCACAGGTCGTCGGCGGCGAACGCCGGGGAGGCCAGCAGGGTAGCGGCCATGCACAGGCCAGTCAGGGTGATCATGCGTTTCATGGGTGTGTCCTCGTGCTGCGATGACGGGGGAGGGGGCCTTTTTGATGCCCATGAAAAATGGACTGTGGGGCTACACAGGGGTTCTATTTTTCTGCGCGGGATAGTGTGAAAAAGGCCGCTTATTTGCAACAAAATCCTACAGGGGCAGGCGCCCCCGCAGGACGTTTTGCTCAGGCGTGCCGGGCCTGGGTCACGCGGTCTACCAGGTACACCAAGCCGTGATAGTCGATGCCGCCATGGTTGCTCAGGCCAATCTCGCAAGTGCGGCTGGTGGAGATACCTTCGTCGCAATACTGCACGGCGTCTTTCAGGGTGCGCAGGGCGTGGGCGTTCAGCTCGGGTGTGGTGAAGCCTTTGTCGCCGGCGAAACCGCAGCAGTGGATGCCTTCGGGGATGACCACCTGTTTGCTGCAGCGCCGTGCCAGGTCGATCAGCGCCTGGCTTTCGCCCAGGTGTTGGGTGCTGCAGGTTACGTGCACGGCGATGGGCGCGTCTTGCGGGGTGAAGTCGAGTTTGTCGAGCAGGTGGGTGCGGATGAAGCGCACCGGGTCGTACAGGTCCAGGCGGGTTTCTTTCAGGTCCTGGACCAGGCGCAGGGTGCAGGGGCTGGTGTCGCAGTAGATGGGGTCGAGGCCGCCGCGGCTGGCTGTTAGCAGGGCGGCGATGAGTTCCTGGCGTTTGTGTTCGGCTTGCTCGGGGTAGCCTTTGGAGGCGAAGGGTTGGCCGCAGCACAGGCTTTCTTGATCGCTGGGAAACACGACTTGGTAGCCGGCTTTTTCCAAAAGGCCGCGGGTTTTGTCGAGCAGGGACATTTGCTCGCGGTCGCTGGCGGCGGGGCCCATCACGCGGGATACGCAGGCGGCCAGGTACACCACTCGGGGGCGGGCGTCTTCCACGGGGGGGCTGATGCGAATCGCGCGCTCGGGTTGCGGCATGGCGGCGGTCCACAGGGGTACGCGGCCCTTGGAGGCTTTGTTAAAGCCGGCGGACCATTTGCTGAGCCTGGGGGCGCCCAGGAACATGCGCGCGCCGTTGGCCACGTGCAGGCCAAAGCGTACGCCTTGTAAGGCGGTGGCAAAGTTGTCGGCCAGCAGGTTGGCGGCCTTGACGTTGCTGGCGGCCTGGGCGCGCAGCTTTTTGATCAGCTCGCCGGTGTTGATACCCACCGGGCAGCGTTGGGCGCACAGGCCGGTGGCGGCGCAGGTGTCGATGCCTTGGTATTGGTAGTCTTTTTCCAGGGCGGTGGTATTGATGCCCTGGCGTTTTTTCGACTGGATGTCGCGCCACATCACGATGCGTTGGCGTGGGCTCAGGGTCAGGCCTTTTGAGGGGCACACCGGCTCGCAAAAACCGCACTCGATGCACTTGTCGACGATCTCGTCGGCGGCGGGCATCGGCTTCAGGTTTTTCAGATGGATGTGTGGGTCTTCGCTGAGTACTACGTCAGGGTTGAGGATGCCGGTGGGGTCGAGCAGGCGTTTGAGTTGCCACATCAGCTGGTAGGCGTCATGGCCCCACTCCAGTTCCACGAACGGCGCCATGTTGCGCCCGGTGCCATGCTCAGCTTTTAGTGAGCCGCCGAACTCCACGGCCACCAGGTGCGCGACGTCTTCCATGAAGGCTTGGTAGCGCGCCACTTCCTCGGGGTTGTTGAAGCCCTGGGTGAAGACGAAGTGCAGGTTGCCCTCCAGGGCGTGGCCGAACAGGATGGCTTCGTCGTAGTGGTGCTTGTCGAACAGTGCGATCAGGCGGTTCACGCCGATGGCCAGTTGTTCCACGGGGAAGGTCACGTCTTCGATGATCACCGTGGTGCCGGTTTGGCGCACGGCGCCGACGGCGGGGAAGGTGTCTTTGCGGATGGCCCACAGGCGGGCGTTTTCCACTGGGTCTTCGGTGAAGTCGACTTGTTTCTCTACCGGAAAGCTGGCCACGGAACTCATGATTTGCGCCAGTTGTTCGTGCAGCAGGGCTTGGCTGGCGGCGCGGGATTCGATCAGCAGGGCGCAGGCGCCTTCGCTCAGTTCGCGGACGAAGGCCGGCATGCCTTTTTTATCCTGTACCGAGCGCAGGCTGCGACGGTCCAGCAGTTCGACGGCGGATACCGGTTGGCTTTTCAGGACGGTGACGGCGTTGCAGCAGGTTGCCACGTCGGGGAACACGATCAGCGCCGAGGCTTTGTTGGGGTGGTCGATGACGGTGTCGTAGGTGACGGCGCTGATAAAGCCCAGGGTGCCTTCAGAGCCCACCAACAGGTGGCTGAGGATATCCAGCGGTTCGTCGTAGTCCACCAGGGCGTTCAGCGACAGGCCGGTGGTGTTTTTCAGGCGGTACTTGTGGCGGATTCTGGCAGCCAGTTCGGCATTGGCCCGCGTCTCGCGTCCCAATCGGCCAAGCGCTTCGAGCAACGCGCTATGGCTTGCGCGAAAGGCCGCAATGCTGGCGGCGTCTTCGGTGTCGACGCGGGTGCCGTCGGCCAGTACCAGGCGCAGGCCGGCCAGGGTGTGATAGGTGTTTTGCGCGGTGCCGCAGCACATGCCGCTGGCGTTGTTGGCGACGATGCCGCCGATTTTGCAGGCGTTGATCGAGGCCGGGTCTGGGCCGATCTTGCGCCCGAACGGAGCTAGCCAAGCGTTGGCCTGGGCGCCGATCACGCCCGGTTGCAGGCGGATCTGCGTGCCTTGCCCGCGAATCTCGCGGCCGTTCCAGTTGTCGCCCAGCACGATCAGTACCGAGTCGCTGATGGCCTGGCCCGACAGGCTGGTGCCGGCGGCGCGGAAGGTGACGGGCACCTGTTCGCGGTGGGCGAGTTTGAGCAGGGCGACCACTTCGTCTTCGGATTCGACGCGGATCACCAGCTTAGGGATCAGCCGGTAAAAACTGGCGTCGGTCCCAAAGGCCAGGGTCGATGTGGCGTCGTCAAAGCGGCGCTCGGCCGGGATCAGGCGGTGGGCTTCGCTGAGGAAGCCTGCGGGTAGGCTCATTGGTCCTCCAAAATCAGCACCACCAGGTCTTTCGGGCCGTGGGCGCCGTAGGCCAACACCTGCTCGATGTCGGCCGTTTTCGATGGGCCAGAGATTAACAGGGCATTGGTGGGCATGCCGCCGGCCCACTGGAATTTTTGCTGCACTTCATAGAAGTTGTTGTGGATTTCGCTGGCCTTGAGCAGGGCGAAATGCACCGGCGGCACCAGGCTCATCAAGCGCGGCTCTTCCCGGTTGGGCCACAAAATCAGGCTGCCGGTGGCGGCGATTGCGCCTTGGGTGGCGGTGAGGCTGGCCGGGGTGTCGTTGAACAGCTCGGCTTTCCATTCTTCCACCGGGCGGTCGTAGGCCTTGAGCGTTGGCAGCTCGTCATTCGCCGCCCAGTGCGCCGTCAGTTGCTGGCCGTGGGGCGTGCTGGGGGCGATCAACAGGCTGGGCAACTGGCGATCCTTGAGCAGTTGCGCGACCAGCGCGGGCCAGTTGGCCGAGGTGCTCAGGTGGATCTCGGTGTGCACCGCTTCCATCAGCTTGCGCAGTTGATCGATGCGCTGGGCCTGTGGGTAACTCCAGCGCTCGGTCACCAGCGCTTCATCGAAGTTATCCACAACCGGGGTGGTGCCTTCCAGGCTTTTACGCAGCTTGGCGAAGATGTTCTGTTTCGCGCTCATCCGCGGTCTCCCTGTTGGCCCAGGTGCGCGCGGGCCATGTCATGCAGCGAACGCGCGGCGGGTTTCGGCGCGCTGTGGTTTTGTGTCCAGGGGCCAACGTTGCTCGGCGTGAGGTTGCGCAGGCGCGTGGCGAAAAAGCCGAACAGGCGGTACAGCGCAGGCGTGCTGTTGAGCCAGGCCCAGGCGTTCCAGATGAACCGCTCCTTGCGTGAGTACTTGCTGCCTTGGCCGCGCATCACGGGGTGGGGGCTGTTCGGCGCCTTGACGTTTTCTTCGCGCAGGCGCCGCAAGATGGCCGGGATCGGGATTTTCACTGGGCACACTTCACCGCACGCGCCGCACAGTGAAGAGGCGCTGGGGTGATCGGGCACTTTGGCCAGGCCGACCATGTGCGGGGTGATGATTTTGCCGATGGGGCCGGGGTACACCTCGCCGTAGGTGTGCCCACCCACGCGGGTGTACACCGGGCAGTGGTTCATGCAGGCGCCGCAGCGGATGCAGTTGAGGGTTTGGCGCAGTTCGCTGTCGGCAAAGGCCTGGCTGCGGCCGTTGTCCAGCAGTACCAAGTGCACTTCCTGGGGGCCGTCCAGCTCATGGGCCTTGCGCGGGCCAGAGATCATGTTGACGTAGGTGGTGATGGGGATGCCCAGCGCCGAACGGGTCAGCAATGACAACAACGGCACGGTGTCGCGCAGGTTTTCGACGACCTTCTCGATGCCGGTCACGGCGATGTGCACGGGCGGCACGGTGGTCGACATGCGACCGTTGCCTTCGTTTTCCACCAGCAGCAGGGTGCCGGTCTCGGCCACCGCAAAGTTGACCCCGGACACGCCGATGTCGGCGTCGAAGAATTTCTGCCGCAGGACCCTGCGACCGATCTGAATAAGTTGGTCGACGTCCTTGGTGTATTCCACGCCAAGTTTGTCGTGGAACAAGGACGCGACCTGACCGGCATTCTTGTGGATCGCCGGCATAATAATGTGAGAGGGCTTTTCGTGGTCGAGCTGGACGATGTATTCGCCCATGTCCGATTCCAGGCATTCAATGCCCTGAGCCTCGAGAGCATGGTTCATTTCCATCTCTTCGCTGACCATCGATTTGCCTTTGACCACTTGCCGCGCCTCGTGAGCCCGGATGATCGAGAGGACGATGCCATTGGCCTCGTCCACCGTTTGCGCCCAGTGCACCTTCACACCGTTGCGAGTCAGGTTCTGCTCCAGCTGCTCGAGCAAGTCGGGCAGCTTGGATAATGCCCTTGCGCGGATCGCGTTGCCCAGCGCGCGCAATTGCTCACGCTCCTCGGCATCGCTGAAGGCAATGGCGCGCTTGCTCATCAGCGAGTCCATGGCCGTGCGAAAGTTGTTGCGCAGCTGTTTGTCGCCCAGGGCCTTGTGGGCCCGTTCGCGGAAGTCATCTTCCACTTGGACGGCAGGGATGCGTGCCTGGGAGTTCATCGGGCGCCCCCCGTCCGTTGCCAGAGGAAGGTGGCCAAGTGTTGCCCACGCAGTGCTTCGCGCTGTTTTTCCAGGGAGCCGTTGATGTTCATCAGGCAGCCGCAGTCTGCGCTCAATACCTGATGGGCACCGGACGCTTTCAGGTTGCGGGTTTTATCCGCCACCATGGCTCCGGAAATGTCTGGCATTCGGACGCTGAAAGTCCCACCAAAGCCACAACATTCGCTTTCGTGGCTGTGCTCCACCCGTTCGACGTTGCCCAGTTGTGCCAGCAGGGCGCGACCATGCAGGTGGGTGTTCATTTCGCGGCGAGCCGAGCACGAGGTGTGCAGGGCGACCTTGACCGGTGCGCCGCTGTCTTTGAGCTGCACCTTGCACACGTGCAGCAGGAACTCGGCCAGCTCATAGGTGCGTTCGGCCAGGTGTTGCACTTGGCGCAGGGTGTCGGGCTCGTTTTTGAACAGGTCGGCATAGTGCTCGCGCAACATGCCGGCGCACGAGCCCGAGGGCACCACCACCGGGTAGTCACCGGCAAACAGCGCCAGTTGCGAGCGCGCCACTTGCCGTGCCTGTTCGGTGTAACCGCTGGTGTAGGCCGGTTGCCCGCAGCAGCTTTGCCCTTGGGGGAAGTGCACGCGGATGCCTTCGCGCTCCAGCAAATGGATCGCGTGCATGCCGGCCTCGGGGTAGAACAGGTCGACCACGCAGGTGCCAAACAGGTACACCTGCGCAGGTTTCACGCTGGGGTACTGGCGCGGCTGCGCTATCGGCGGTGCCACGCGGGTGGCGTTGGGCACGGCGTTGTAAAAGAGCTCGCTCATCAGGCGTATCTCCGATCTTTTTATTCAATCACGGTAAAACAACAATCAGTGCACCAGCATGCCGGTGAACACGTAGGCCTGGGCCAAGGTGATCAAGCCAACGATGGTGGCAAAAAACAGGCTGTGCTTGAGGGTGAAGCGGAACAGGTCCGACTCTTTGCCCACCAGCCCGGTCGCGGCGCAGGCCACGGCGATTGATTGCGGCGAAATCATTTTGCCGGTCACCCCGCCACTGGTATTGGCCGCCACCAGCAGCACATCGCTCACGCCGATCTGGTGGGCGGTGGTGGCTTGCAGTGAGCTGAACAGCGCGTTGGACGATGTATCTGAGCCGGTCAGGAATACCCCCAGCCAACCCAGGAACGGCGAGAAGAACGGGAACGCTGCGCCTGTTGCCGCCAGCACCAGGGCCATGGTCGAAGACATGCCCGAGTAGTTGGTGACGAAGGCGAAGGCCAGCACCATGCCGATCGACAGGATCGGCCAGCGCAGCTCGTAAAGCGTTTCTTTAAAGGTGGTAAGACCAATTTTAAGGTTGATCTTCAGTACCAGCATCGAAACCACGGCCGACAAGAAGATCGCGGTGCCGGTGGCGGCGATCGGGTCCAGCTTGAAGATGGCCGCGATCGGCGTGGGCGTGGCCACGATCGGCAGGGTCTTGATCACCAGTGCATCCAGGTGCGGGATGGCAAAGCTGAACACCGTGGAGTACATCGCGCCGCCCGCGGCAAACATCGCCTTGAACGGTTTAAGGGTCCAGAGGGTGACCAGCACGGTCAGGATCAGGAAGGGCGACCAGGCCTTGAAAATCTCCCCTAGGCTGTAGGGCGTTGGCGTGGAGCCTTTGTTCAGGCTGCCGACGACTGCGGCGCCGGCACTGGCCGTGGCGGCGCTGCGCTTTGGTTGCCATACCTTGAGGAACAGTGTCAGGGCAATCAGGCTGACCAGCGCGGAGGTGATGTCCGGCAGTTCCGGGCCAATGAAGTTGGAGGTAAAGAACTGGGTGATGGCAAAGCTGGCACCGGCCACCAGCGCGGCTGGCCAGGTTTCTTTCACGCCGCGCATCCCGTCCATCATGAACACCAGCCAGAACGGCACGAACACCGACAGCAGCGGTAATTGCCGGCCCGCCATGGCGCCGATCTTGAACGCGTCGATGCCGGTGACCTGGCCTGCGACGATGATCGGAATGCCCAAGGCGCCAAAGGCCACTGGGGCGGTGTTGGCGATCAGGCACAGGCCGGCGGCGTACAGTGGGTTGAAGCCCAGGCCCACCAATAGCGCGGCGGTAATGGCCACTGGTGCGCCAAAGCCTGCAGCACCTTCCAGGAACGCGCCGAAGCAGAAACCGATCAGCAACACCTGCAGGCGTTGGTCGTCGGTGATCGACAGCACCGAGCTGCGGATGATCTCGAACTGCCCGCTCTTGACCGTGAGTTTGTAGAGGAACACCGCCGCCACAATGATCCAGGCGATCGGCCACAGGCCGTAGATAAAGCCGTAGCCAGCGGCGGCAATGGCCATGTCGGCGGGCATCTGGAAGGCGAAGATAGCAACCAGGATCGACAGCACCAAGGTGATGGTGCCGGCCACATGGCCTTTGAGGCGAAACACCGCCAGCGCCAGGAAGAAAAATACGATCGGAATGACGGCGGCCAGTGCGGACAGGCCAAGGCTGCCGAGTGGGCTGTAGAGTTGTTGCCAGGTTTGCATTGGGATGGCCCCTAATTATTGTTGGTCAGGCGATTGGCTAAATTGGTAATACCAATTTACAATGGCTAGACGCTAGAGTAGAGGCCCTGCCATTGGTGTGTCAATTTGTGGCCCTGAAACTTTAGTCGTGGGTGGCTCAAAAAAATCGGCGAGCGCAGCCAATCGGGCGCCGATAGTCCAGAATAGGTGCCCCCGGCATGCAGCCGGGCGAGTGGGGAGTGGGTATGGCTTTTGATCAGGTCCGACAGCGCCGTTTGTCCGACGACATCGTCGAGCGGCTCGAAGGGATGATTCTTGAAGGGACCTTGCGCGCCGGCGAGCGCTTGCCAGCCGAGCGCGCGCTGGCCGAGCAGTTCGGCGTGTCGCGCCCGTCGCTGCGTGAGGCGATCCAGAAGCTGGCGGCCAAGGGCATGCTGGTCAGCCGCCAAGGCGGTGGCAACTACGTGGTCGAGTCGTTGGGGTCAACGTTCAGTGACCCGCTGTTGCAGTTGTTGGAAAACAACCCGGAGGCCCAGCGCGATCTGCTGGAGTTCCGTCATACGCTGGAGGCGTCCTGCGCCTATTACGCGGCATTGCGGGCCACCGACGTGGACCGTGAACGGCTCAAGGCAGCGTTCGATGCACTGCAGGAGTGCTATGCCCGGGCCGATGAGGGCGGGCGGGCCGAGGAGGGGGCGGCGGATGCGCGTTTCCATTTGGCCATTGCCGAGGCCAGCCACAACGCGGTGTTGCTGCACACCATTCGTGGGCTGTTCGATTTGCTCAAGCGCAACGTGGTCACCAATATCGGCGGCATGTACAAGCAGCGCAGCGAGACGCGCGACATGCTGATCAGTCAGCACCGCGAGTTGTACGACGCGATTATCGAAGGGCGCGCCGAGCAGGCACGGGAGATCTCCAGCCGGCATATCTTGTATGTGCAGGAGGTGTTGGAGGAGGTGCGCCAACAGGTGCAGCGGGTGGCGAGGGCGGAGCGGCGCAAGGGGCTTTGAGCGTTGGTTGGGGTTGGCCCTCACCCCAGCCTTCCCCTTCAGAAGAGGGGGCAGACCCTGGGTGTACCCACGATCTGCAAACGGCACAACTCAGCCCCCTCTTCTAAGGGAGAGGGCTGTGTGGGGCGAGGCGGCTGGCAGCTTAAGCCTGGCCTACTCTTCCTTGCCCTTGGTCCGCACCGCGCGATGCAGCTCGCGATCCGAATCGCGCTCACGCTCGGTGTGGCGCTTGTCGTATTCCTTCTTGCCCTTGCCCAGCGCGATCTCGCACTTGATCAGGTGCTTGCTCCAGTAGATGGACAGGCATACGCAGGCGTAACCCTTTTGCTGTACGTTGGAGAACAGCTTCTCCAGCTCACGCTTGTTGAGCAGCAGTTTACGGGAGCGCACCGGGTCGGCGATGACATGCGTGCTGGCCGTGGTCAAAGGGGTGATGTGGCTGCCAAGCAACCAGGCTTCACCGTCCTTGAGCAGGACATAGCTGTCGACTAACTGGGCCTTGCCGGCGCGCAGACTTTTTACTTCCCAACCGGACAGGACCAGACCGGCCTCGAACTTGTGTTCGATGAAGTAATCGTGCCGCGCCTTCTTGTTCTGCGCGATAGTCCCTTCGGGGTGTTTCTTTTGTTTGGCCATAGGGGGCGCATTATAGGGAAGGCTCGCGCTGTCGGCTACGGTATTGCTGCGTGCTTGAGCCTGCGCCGTGAATCCCGGACAATGCCCGATCTTTTTTGATCACCTGGGCCTGGTTGTTGTCGACTGAAGGTACCGGAGGAAGTGACCCGCACATGAGCACACATATTCAACGATCGGCCCTGTTGCCCTACCCGGCGCAGGCTCTGTACGACCTGGTGAACGACGTGGCGCGCTACCCCGAGTTCCTTCCCTGGTGCTCGGGCAGCACGGTGCTCGAGGCCAGCGATGTGGCGATGCGGGCAAAGGTGGAAGTGGCCAAGGCCGGCCTGACCCAGCACTTTGTTACCCGAAATGTATTGGTGCCTGGCCAGTCCATCGAGATGAACCTGGAAGAAGGCCCATTCAAGAAGCTGCACGGGCTTTGGGTGTTCAAGCCATTGGGCGAGAAGGCCTGCAAGATCAGCCTGGACTTGACCTTCGACTACGCCAACGCCCTGATGCGCGCCACCTTGGGCCCGCTGTTTGACCAGGCCGCCAACACCATGGTCGATGCCTTCTGCCAGCGCGCCAAGCAGATGCATGGCTGAAACCATGATCGATGTCGAAGTGGTGTACGCCGCCGTCGACCGGCAAGTGTTGCTGACCGTTGCCGTGGCGCCGGGCTGTACCGTGAGCGAGGCCGTTCGGCTGTCGGGCATTGCCGATCAGTTTGTGGGTGAGGATGTGCTGGCGTTGCCCGTGGGGATCTACGGCAAGGTGGTCAGTGATCCGCACGTGCGTGCAGTGGAGGAGGGTGATCGCATCGAATTGTATCGCCCGCTGTTGGCCGACCCGATGGAGGTGCGACGTTTGCGCGCAGCCAAGGCCGCCAAGAATCGCCAGTAGCCGCGCCTGAAGAATGTTTCACCCATAAAAAAGCCCGGCGAACCGGGCTTTTTTGTGCCTGCAAATTACTGCGGGCTGGTGTCCAACGGCGTGGGCGTCGGCACCGGCGTGGTCTTGACGTCGTCGACGCTGCGCTGGATATCATCCAGCAAGCTGCCAGGCTTGGGCGGTGCCTCGGCCTTGGGCTTCTCGGCGTTGTCAGCCGGCTGCGCGGCAGGCGCTGCGCCGTCCTGGCCCAGGATAGCCTGGTCCTTGCTGACGCCGGGCATGAAGTCGCCGGACAGGCTGGACAGTTGATCATTTCCATTAAAGAAAATGCTCATGCGTTCCTGCTGGCGCTCGCCGCCACCCGGTTGCATGCTGTACAGGTAATCCCAGCGGTTGGCATGAAACGTGTCGACCAGCAGGGGGTTGCCCATGATAAACCGTACTTGCCGACGGGTCATTCCCGGGCGTAACTGGTCTATCATGTCCTGCGTGACGACATTGCCCTGCTGGATGTCGATTTTGTAAACCCCGGGGAATGAACAACCGGCGAGTGCGAGCAGTCCCACAAGGGTGAGGCTGGTTAGCAAGTGCTTGGTGTTTTGCATCGGTGGGCGACTTCCACTATCTTGGCTGGGACAACGTAAACCCCGATCATACCCGCATTAAGAGAAGCTGCGAAGCAGCATCGGCGAGAAAGCTGACCATGGTTGAAAATAGCGAACTACGTAAAGCCGGCCTCAAGGTGACACTGCCTCGAGTCAAGATTCTTCAAATGCTCGATTCCGCTGAGCAACGTCACATGAGCGCCGAGGATGTCTACAAGGCGCTGATGGAGGCGGGCGAGGACGTTGGGTTGGCCACGGTTTATCGTGTTCTGACTCAATTCGAAGCTGCCGGGCTTGTGGTCCGCCACAATTTCGATGGCGGCCATGCGGTATTCGAACTGGCCGACGGTGGACACCACGACCATATGGTTGATGTGGACTCTGGCGAGGTTATCGAGTTTTTCGATAGCGAGATCGAAAAGCGTCAGAAAGAAATTGTGGTTGAGCACGGCTTCGAGCTGGTGGATCACAATCTGGTGCTTTACGTTCGCAGAAAGAAGTAAGCGCCTACTCGGTGCTTGACGAGCAAAGGCGGCCCTAGGGCCGCCTTTGTGCGTTTTGGTTTGCGGGAAGCATTCGCCTATAGGGATCGATGTGCCCTGCCGCAGCGGACTTTTCCGCGAAGGCCGCGCCGCGGTAGGCCTGGTGCACCGCGTTGAGTTTTTCGCGGATGAATCCGCTCTTGCACGCGTTGTTGCTTTTAGATCTTCGCTGTTACCACCATCTTTTTGGCGTGGGCCAACGACTCCTTGGTCAAATCGATACCGCCCAACATTCGCGCCACCTCCTCAACCCGCTCAGCCTTGCTCAAGCTCGACACTGCCGTGCGCGTCTCGTCGCTACCGCGCACCTTGTGCACGAACAGGTGGTGATGGCCTTGGGCAGCAACTTGCGGCAAGTGCGTCACGGTCAGCACCTGGCCGCGCTCACCCAGCCGGCGCAGCAGTTGGCCGACGATCTCCGCCGTAGGGCCGCCGATGCCCACGTCCACTTCGTCGAACACCAGGGTGGGCACGCGCGAGGTTTGCGCGGTGATCACCTGGATCGCCAGGCTGATGCGCGACAGCTCGCCACCCGAGGCCACCTTGGCCAGCGGCTTCATCGGTTGGCCGGGGTTGGCGCTGACCAACAGCTCTACCTGTTCCAGGCCGTTGGGGTGCAGGTCGCCGTTGTCGTTGATGCGCAGTTCGATGGTAAAGCGCCCGCCTGGCATGCCCAGGCGCTGGATTTCCTGCTCTACCGCCGATGCCAGTTCGGTGGCAGCCACCTGGCGCAGTGCGCTCAACTCCCGTGCTTTCTCTTGATAGTGGCGGGCGTAGGCCTTGAGCTCGTCGGCCAGGCGCTCGATGGACTCATCGTTGGCGGCCAGGCTTTCTATTTCGTCCAGCAGCTTTTGCTGCAGCGCCGCTACCTCAGTGGGGTGGATGCGGTGTTTGCGCGCCAGGGTATAAATAGTGTCCAGGCGCTCTTCCAGCATTTGCAGGCGCGCGGGGTCGGCGTCGAAGTTGTCCAGGAAGCGGTTCAGTTCGCCTACCGCCTCTTCCACCTGGATTTGCGCGCTGCTGATCATGCTGGCCGCTTCATTCAGGGCGTGTGGCGCGTTATGAATGGCGTGCAGGCGGTTCAGGCTGGCCGTCAGGGCGCTGAGCACGTTGCCCGAGTCGTTCTCGCTGCAGTGGTCGATGACCTGGCGGCAGATGCCGAACAAGGCTTCGGAGTTGGTCAGGTTCTTGTGCTCCTGCTCCAGCAACTCCAGTTCGTTTTCACCCAGGTTGAGGTTTTCCAGCTCTTCCAACTGATAGCTGAGCAGTTGGTGACGGGCGCGCTGCTCGTCGCCGGAATTGGACAGGCGCTCGTGTTCCTGGCGCGTTTGCCGCCATTTTTGCGCGGCCAATTGCACCTGGCGGGCGAGGTCGGTGGCGCCGGCGAACTCGTCGAGCAGGCGGCGATGGGTGTCGGTTTTCAGTAGGGACTGGTGTTCGTGCTGGCTGTGGATATCGATCAGCAGTTCGCCCAGGGCCTTGAGGTCGCCCAGCGGGCAGGGCGAGCCGTTGATGTAGCCGCGCGAGCGCCCTTCGGCGGTGATCACCCGGCGCAGGATGCATGGGCTGTCGCTGTCCAGGTCACGCTCGGCCAGCCAGGTACGGGCCTCGGGGATGTCGTCCAGGTCGAAGGTGGCCAGGATGTCGGCCTTGTCGGCGCCGGGGCGCACCACGCCACTGTCGGCCCGGTCGCCCAGGGTCAGGCCCAGGGCGTCGAGCATGATCGACTTGCCCGCACCGGTTTCGCCGGTGATCACGCTCATGCCGCGGGCGAGTTCCAGGTCCAGGTGTTCGACGATGGCGTAGTTGTGTACGGACAGGTGCACGAGCATTGGGCAGCTCCCCAGGCTGAAAAGGTCTGGTTATTTATACAGTGTTTTATTTCCCGCTGACAATGCCCGGCCTTAGCTCGATTCGCTCGCACGCAGGCTTTTTTTATCGCGCTTGTGCAGGTAAGCGGCACAGATCTTCTCGCCGCAAGCCCTTGAACCCGGCAATTGCGACCCCATATAACGGGTCAGAAGCGCGAGTTGAGCTCGCAGACGAACTTGAAAGGAGAATATGCATGGCTGACGAACAGACTCTGGACGAACAGAACAAAGAAGCAACCCCGGCTGGCGACGAGGCAAACACTCGCATCCAGGCCCTGGAAGAACAGCTGGCTGCCGCTCAGGACCAATCGCTGCGCGTGGCGGCCGACCTGCAGAACGTGCGCCGCCGTGCCGAACAGGACGTGGAAAAGGCTCACAAGTTCGCCCTGGAGAAATTCGCTGGCGACCTGTTGCCGATCATCGATTCCCTGGAGCGCGGCCTTGAGCTGTCGAACCCGGACGACGAAAGCATCCGCCCGATGCGCGAAGGCATCGAGCTGACCCTCAAGATGTTCCAGGACACCCTGAAACGCTACAACCTGGAAGCCCTGGACCCGCACGGCGAGCCGTTCAATGCCGAGCACCACCAGGCGATGGCCATGCAGGAAAGCGCCGACGTCGAGCCCAACAGCGTGCTCAAGGTGTTCCAGAAGGGTTATGCGTTGAACGGTCGTTTGCTGCGCCCGGCCATGGTCGTGGTTAGCAAGGCCCCGGCGCCGGTTTCGCCGTCGATTGACGAGCAAGCTTGAAATATCTGTTAACGGGCGGCTTGAAATTTCATCTTCGGCCCCCATTTTGATGTCAAGCGTTTAAGTGCTACCGCAGTTAGCCACCACTGCTGCGGCAACCAAATCAAAAAGTTTCGGAGAGAGTGAACATGGGCAAGATTATCGGTATCGACCTGGGGACCACCAACTCGTGCGTCTCCATCCTCGAAAACGGCAACGTCAAAGTCATCGAGAACGCTGAAGGCGCGCGTACCACGCCGTCGATCGTCGCTTACGCCAACGATGGCGAGATCCTGGTCGGCCAATCCGCCAAGCGCCAGGCGGTGACCAACCCGCACAACACCCTGTACGCGGTAAAGCGTCTGATCGGCCGTCGTTTTGACGAAGAAGTCGTGCAGAAAGACATCCAGATGGTCCCTTACAAGATCGTCAAGGCTGACAACAACGACGCTTGGGTTGAAGTGAACGGCCAGAAAATGTCGCCGCCACAAATCTCGGCTGAAATCTTGAAAAAGATGAAGAAGACTGCCGAAGACTACCTGGGCGAAGCTGTGACGGAAGCGGTGATCACCGTTCCGGCCTACTTCAACGACAGCCAGCGTCAGGCGACCAAAGACGCCGGCCGCATCGCGGGCCTGGACGTTAAACGTATCATCAACGAACCTACCGCAGCCGCTCTGGCCTACGGCATGGACAAGGCCAAGGGCGATCACACCGTGATCGTTTATGACCTGGGTGGCGGTACCTTCGACGTTTCGGTCATCGAAATCGCTGAAGTCGACGGCGAGCACCAGTTTGAAGTGTTGGCCACCAACGGCGACACCTTCCTGGGTGGCGAAGACTTCGACATCCGCTTGATCGATTACCTCGTCGACGAGTTCAAGAAAGAAAGCGGCATGAACCTCAAAGGTGACCCGCTGGCCATGCAGCGCCTGAAAGAAGCCGCTGAAAAAGCCAAGATCGAGCTGTCTTCCAGCCTGCAGACCGACGTCAACCTGCCGTACATCACTGCAGACGCCACCGGTCCCAAGCACTTGAACGTGAAGATCTCCCGCGCCAAGCTGGAATCGCTGGTTGAAGACCTGGTCAAGCGCACCATCGAGCCTTGCCGCATTGCCCTGAAAGACTCGGGCATCGACGTTGGCGCGATCAACGACGTGATCCTGGTAGGCGGCCAAACCCGTATGCCGCTGGTTCAGAAAGCCGTTACTGACTTCTTCGGTAAAGAAGCCCGTAAAGACGTGAACCCGGACGAAGCCGTTGCCATGGGTGCTGCCATCCAAGGCGCCGTGTTGGCTGGCGACGTGAAAGACGTACTGCTGCTGGACGTTAGCCCGCTGACCCTGGGTATCGAAACCATGGGTGGCGTGATGACCGCGCTGATCGAGAAAAACACCACGATTCCTACCAAGAAATCGCAAGTGTTCTCGACCGCCGATGACAACCAGGGCGCCGTGACCATCCACGTGCTGCAAGGTGAGCGCAAGCAAGCCGGTCAGAACAAGTCCTTGGGCAAGTTCGACCTGGCCGAGATTCCACCAGCACCCCGTGGCGTGCCACAAATCGAAGTGACCTTCGACATCGACGCCAACGGCATCCTGCACGTAGGCGCCAAGGACAAGGCCACCGGCAAGACTCAGTCCATCGTGATCAAGGCCAACTCCGGTCTGTCCGAGGAAGAAATTCAGCAGATGATTCGTGACGCTGAAACCAACGCTGACGAAGACCGCAAGTTCGAAGAACTGGCCGCTGCACGCAACCAGGGTGATGCCCTGGTGCACTCGACTCGCAAAATGATCACCGACGCGGGCGACAAAGTCACCGCCGAAGAGAAAACCGCGATCGAAGCCGCGCTGGTTGCCCTGGAAGCCGCTGTGAAAGGCGACGACAAGGCGACCATCGACGCCAAGGTTGAAGAGCTGTCCAAAGTGTCGGCCCCTGTCGCTCAGAAAATGTACGCCGAGCAGGCAGAGAAGCCGGAAGGCGCTGCGGCCCAGCCTGCTGAAGAAGCCGGCAAGCACGACGACGTTGTCGATGCCGAGTTCGAAGAAGTCAAAGACCACAAGTAATCACTGCTTGTTGGTCGGCCGGTTGACCGCCGCTAGGCGGTCACTGGTAGGATGTCGCCGCGCGGGGGCTTGCTCCCGCGTTGGCGTGTCTGGAATACACGAATTTTTACAGCATGCGACAACGTCGGGTGCTGTCGGCACGGTCAGTAGCCCTTGAGCGTTCTGACGTCCTGAAGAGTGCAAATGACTTATGGCAAAGCGTGATTATTACGAGGTTCTGGGGGTGGAGCGTGGCTCCAGTGAAGCTGACCTCAAAAAGGCCTATCGCCGCCTGGCGATGAAGCATCACCCGGACCGCAACCCGGACAACAAGGAATCGGAAGAAGCCTTCAAGGAAGCCAACGAGGCTTACGAAGTGCTGTCCGATGCCAGCAAGCGCGCCTCCTATGACCAATACGGCCATGCGGGCGTCGACCCAAGCATGGGCGGCGGCGGTGGCGGTTTTGGCGGCGCGAACTTCTCCGACATTTTCGGCGACGTGTTCAGCGACTTCTTTGGCGGTGGCCGCGGTGGCCAGCGTGGCGGTGCCCAGCGCGGCAGCGACTTGCGCTACACCCTGGAACTGAACCTGGAAGAGGCCGTGCGCGGCACCACCGTCAGCATTCGCGTGCCGACGCTGGTCAACTGCAAGCCATGCGATGGCTCGGGCGCCAAGAAAGGCTCCGCGCCGATCACTTGCCCAACCTGCGGCGGTATCGGCCAGGTGCGCATGCAGCAAGGTTTCTTCTCGGTGCAGCAAACCTGCCCGCGCTGCCATGGCCAGGGCAAGATCATTTCCGACCCGTGCGATTCGTGCCACGGCGAAGGCCGCGTCGAAGAATACAAGACCCTGTCGGTCAAGGTGCCTGCGGGCGTCGACACCGGTGACCGCATTCGCCTGTCGGGCGAGGGCGAGGCGGGCACCCAGGGTGGCCCGACGGGCGATCTGTACGTGGTGATCAACGTGCGCGAGCACGACATCTTCCAGCGTGACGGCAAGCATCTGTACTGCGAAGTGCCGATCAGCTACACCGACGCGGCCCTGGGCGGCGAGTTGGAAGTGCCGACCCTGGATGGCCGGGTCAAGCTGAAGATCCCCGAAGGCACTCAAACCGGCAAGCAGTTCCGTTTGCGCGGCAAGGGCGTGGCCCCGGTGCGTGGCGGTGGTGCGGGCGACCTGATGTGCCGCGTGGCCGTCGAAACCCCGGTCAACCTGAGCCGTCGTCAGCGCGAGCTGCTCGAAGAGTTTCGCGCTTCCCTGGAAGGCGATACCTCGCATTCGCCCAAGGCCAATGGTTGGTTCGAAGGCGTGAAGCGTTTCTTCGGCGATTTGTAAGGAGCACGCATGAGACGTATCGCGGTGATGGGCGCTGCCGGGCGCATGGGCAAGATCCTGGTCGAGGCCGTGCAGCAGCGCGCGCCCCTGGCTGGGCTGACGGCGGCGATCGTTCGCCCAGGCAGCACGCTGATCGGCGTCGATGCCGGCGAGCTGGCTTCGCTGGGGCGCATCGGCGTGCCGTTGTCGGGCAACCTTGAGCAGGTGGCTGACGAGTTCGATCTGTTGATCGACTTCACGCTGCCCGACGTGATGCTGCATAACCTGGCGTTCTGCCGCAAGGCGGGCAAGGCCATGGTCATTGGCACCACCGGCTTGAATGCCGAGCAGAAGCACTTGCTGGCCGAGGCGGGCAAGGACATCCCGATCGTCTTCGCGTCCAACTTCAGTGTGGGCGTGAACCTGTCGTTCAAGCTGCTGGACATGGCGGCGCGGGTGATGGGTGAGGATGCCGACATCGAGATCATCGAGGCGCATCACCGCCACAAGGTCGACGCGCCCTCGGGCACGGCGGTGAGCATGGGTGAAGTGATCGCCAGTGCGCTGGGCCGTGACCTGGGCAAAGTAGCCGTTTACGGCCGCGAAGGGCATACCGGTGCGCGCGAACGTGAAACCATCGGTTTCGCCACCGTGCGCGGCGGTGACGTGGTGGGCGACCACACCGTGCTGTTCGCCGCCGAAGGCGAGCGCCTGGAGATCACCCACAAGGCCAGCAGCCGCATGACCTTCGCCAAGGGCGCGGTGCGTGCCGCGCTGTGGCTCGATGGCAAGCCTGCGGGGCTGTACAACATGCAGGATGTGCTCGACCTGCACTGAAAATGCATTTCCCGGTAGGGGCGGATTCATCCGCGAACGGCACGCCACGGTCTATCTGATGCACCTGGGCGTACTTTTCGCGGATAAATCCGCTTCTATGGGCGTATTGCGCGTATAATGCGCGCCGCAAAGTCCCGTTTTACCCCGCCTCGCGATCCCTTGTCGCATTCCTCTGCCTTTCAGGCTCAATGGCGGTAGATAAAAAAATCATTTTTCTGTAAGCTACAGCTTTAGTGTGTCCACTAAAAGCGCGCAGATAATTCGATGAAGAAGCGGGGTGACGTGTCTATACGTCATTCCGCTTTTTTACAACCTGCGATTGCCCTTTCAGGCTTTATTTACGGGAGGTCTTCTTGACTAAGCCAGCCATACTCGCCCTTGCTGATGGCAGCATTTTTCGCGGTGAAGCCATTGGAGCCGACGGTCAAACCGTTGGTGAGGTGGTGTTCAACACCGCAATGACCGGCTATCAGGAAATCCTTACCGATCCTTCCTATGCCCAACAGATCGTTACCCTGACCTACCCGCACATCGGCAATACCGGTACTACACCGCAAGACGCCGAGTCTGGCCGTGTATGGTCCGCTGGCCTGGTTATCCGTGACCTGCCGCTGGTTGCCAGCAACTGGCGCAACACGATGTCGCTGTCCGACTACCTGAAGGCCAACAACGTGGTGGCCATCGCCGGTATCGACACCCGTCGCCTGACCCGCATCCTGCGTGAGAAAGGCGCACAAAATGGCTGCATCATGGCCGGCGACAACATTTCCGAAGAAGCGGCCATCGCCGCGGCTCGCGGCTTTCCAGGCCTCAAAGGCATGGACCTGGCCAAGGAAGTCAGCACCAAGGAAAGCTACCAGTGGCGCTCCAGTGTCTGGAACCTGGCCACCGACAGCCACCCGGACATCGCCGACAGCGAACTGCCTTACCACGTGGTGGCCTACGATTACGGCGTCAAGCTGAACATCCTGCGCATGCTGGTAGAGCGCGGTTGCCGCCTGACCGTGGTACCGGCGCAAACGCCTGCCAAAGACGTACTGGCGCTCAAGCCTGACGGCGTGTTCCTGTCCAACGGCCCGGGCGACCCCGCGCCATGCGACTACGCTATCCAGGCGATCAAGGACGTGCTGGAAACCGAGATCCCGGTGTTCGGTATCTGCCTGGGTCACCAGCTGCTGGCCCTGGCCTCCGGCGCCCAGACCGTCAAGATGGGCCACGGCCACCACGGTGCCAACCACCCGGTGCAAGACCTGGACACGGGCGTGGTGATGATCACCAGCCAGAACCACGGTTTCGCGGTAGACGAGGCGACCCTGCCAAGTAACGTGCGGGCGATCCACAAGTCGCTGTTCGACGGTACCCTGCAGGGCATCGAGCGCACCGACAAGAGCGCGTTCAGCTTCCAGGGCCACCCTGAAGCGAGCCCAGGCCCCAATGATGTGGCGCCGCTGTTCGACCGCTTTATCGATGCCATGGCCAAGCGCCGCTGATACACGGCCTCGTAAAGCTAACGCGCGCCGAGGCGGGCCCCGGAACACCGGAATGAGCCCCCACGGCGCCGCCAACGAATGTTTAAGCCGGCACCTCCATACAGCTGCCGACTGACTTGCGGACTTGAGTGACAACCATGCCAAAACGTACAGACATAAAAAGTATCCTGATTCTCGGCGCCGGCCCTATCGTCATCGGCCAGGCCTGTGAATTCGACTACTCCGGCGCCCAGGCCTGCAAAGCCCTGCGCGAAGAGGGTTACCGCGTCATCCTGGTGAACTCCAACCCGGCCACCATCATGACCGACCCGGCCATGGCCGACGCCACCTACATCGAGCCGATCAAGTGGCAGACCGTTGCCAAGATCATCGAAGCCGAGCGCCCGGACGCGCTGCTGCCGACCATGGGTGGCCAGACCGCCCTGAACTGCGCCCTGGACCTGGAGCGCGAAGGCGTTCTGGAAAAGTTCGGCGTGGAAATGATCGGTGCCAACGCCGACACCATCGACAAGGCTGAAGACCGTTCGCGTTTCGACAAGGCGATGAAATCCATCGGCCTGGCGTGCCCGCGCTCCGGTATCGCCCACACCATGGAAGAGGCCAGCGCGGTCCTCGAGACCCTGGGCTTCCCATGCATCATCCGCCCCTCGTTCACCATGGGCGGCACCGGTGGTGGTATCGCCTACAACCGTGAAGAGTTCGAAGAAATCTGCGCCCGTGGCCTGGACTTGTCGCCAACCAAAGAGCTGCTGATCGACGAATCGCTGATTGGTTGGAAAGAGTACGAGATGGAGGTGGTCCGCGACAAAAAGGACAACTGCATCATCGTCTGCTCCATCGAGAACTTCGACCCGATGGGCGTGCACACCGGTGACTCGATCACCGTGGCACCGGCGCAAACCCTGACCGACAAGGAATACCAGATCCTGCGTAACGCCTCCCTGGCGGTACTGCGCGAGATCGGCGTGGAAACCGGCGGCTCGAACGTACAGTTCGGCATCTGCCCGGACACCGGCCGCATGGTTGTGATCGAGATGAACCCGCGGGTATCGCGTTCCTCGGCACTGGCTTCCAAGGCCACCGGTTTCCCGATCGCCAAGGTCGCGGCCAAGCTGGCCGTGGGTTACACCCTGGACGAGCTGCAAAACGACATCACCGGCGGCAAGACCCCGGCGTCGTTCGAACCGTCCATCGACTACGTCGTGACCAAGCTGCCACGTTTTGCCTTCGAGAAATTCCCGAAAGCCGACGCGCGCCTGACCACCCAGATGAAGTCGGTGGGTGAAGTCATGGCCATCGGCCGGACCTTCCAGGAATCCCTGCAAAAAGCCCTGCGTGGCCTGGAAGTGGGCGTTTGCGGCCTGGACCCTAAAGTCGAGCCAAGCAACCCCGAGTTCCACAGCATCCTCAAGCGCGAGCTGACCGTGCCGGGCGCCGAGCGCATCTGGTACGTGGCCGACGCCTTCCGCGCCGGCATGACGTGCGATGAAATCTTCAAGCTGACCATGATCGACCACTGGTTCCTGGTGCAGATCGAAGACCTGATCAAGGAAGAAGAGCGCGTCAAGACCTTGGGCCTGGCCGATATCGACAAGAGCCTGATGTTCCGCCTCAAGCGCAAGGGCTTCTCTGACCAGCGTTTGGCCAAGCTGCTGGGCGTGACCGACAAGAACCTGCGCCGTCACCGCCACAAGCTGGAGATCTTCCCGGTCTACAAGCGCGTTGACACCTGCGCCGCCGAGTTCGCCACCGACACCGCCTACCTGTACTCCACGTACGAGGAAGAGTGCGAGGCCAACCCGTCGACCCGCGACAAGATCATGATCCTGGGCGGTGGCCCGAACCGTATCGGCCAAGGCATCGAGTTCGACTACTGCTGCGTGCACGCGGCCCTGGCGTTGCGTGAAGATGGTTACGAAACCATCATGGTCAACTGCAACCCGGAAACCGTGTCCACCGACTACGACACTTCCGACCGCCTGTACTTCGAGCCGTTGACCCTGGAAGACGTGCTGGAAGTGGTGCGCGTCGAGAAGCCTAAAGGCGTGATCGTGCAGTACGGCGGCCAAACCCCGCTGAAACTGGCTCGCGCCCTGGAAGAAGCCGGCGTGCCGATCATCGGTACCAGCCCTGACTCCATCGACCGTGCCGAAGACCGTGAGCGCTTCCAGCAGATGGTTCAGCGCCTGAACCTGCTGCAGCCGCCGAACGCTACCGTGCGCAGCGAAGAAGAAGCCATCCGCGCCGCTGGTGTGATTGGCTACCCGCTGGTGGTTCGCCCGTCCTACGTGCTGGGTGGCCGCGCCATGGAGATCGTCTACGAGCTGGACGAACTCAAGCGCTACCTGCGTGAAGCGGTGCAAGTGTCCAACGACAGCCCGGTGCTGCTGGACCACTTCCTCAACTGCGCCATCGAGATGGACGTGGATGCGGTGTGCGACGGTACCGACGTAGTCATCGGCGCGATCATGCAACACATCGAGCAGGCCGGCGTTCACTCCGGTGACTCGGCGTGCTCCCTGCCGCCGTACTCGCTGCCTGCCCACGTGCAGGACGAAGTGCGCGAACAGGTCAAGAAAATGGCCCTGGAGCTGGGCGTTATCGGCCTGATGAACGTGCAGTTGGCCCTGCAGGGCGACAAGATCTACGTGATCGAAGTCAACCCGCGCGCCTCGCGTACCGTGCCGTTCGTGTCCAAGTGCATCGGTGTTTCCCTGGCCATGATCGCTGCCCGCGTGATGGCCGGCAAAACCCTGAAGGAGCTGGGCTTCACCAAAGAAATCATCCCTAACTTCTACAGCGTGAAAGAGGCGGTGTTCCCGTTCGCCAAATTCCCTGGCGTAGACCCGATCCTGGGCCCAGAGATGAAGTCCACCGGTGAAGTGATGGGCGTGGGTGACACCTTCGGCGAAGCGTTCGCCAAGGCCCAGATGGGCGCCAGCGAAGTGCTGCCCACCGGCGGTACCGCGTTCATCAGCGTGCGCGACGACGACAAGCCCCTGGTGGCTGGCGTTGCCCGCGACCTGATCGCCCTGGGCTTTGAAGTGGTGGCCACTGCCGGCACCGCTCGCGTCATCGAAGAAGCCGGCCTGAAAGTACGCCGTGTGAACAAAGTGACCGAAGGCCGCCCGCACGTGGTCGACATGATCAAGAACGACGAAGTCACCTTGATCATCAACACCACCGAAGGCCGTCAGTCGATTGCTGACTCCTACTCCATCCGTCGCAATGCGCTGCAGCACAAGATCTACTGCACCACTACCATTGCCGCGGGCGAAGCGATCTGCGAAGCGTTGAAGTTCGGCCCTGAAAAAACCGTGCGCCGCTTGCAAGATCTCCACGCAGGGCTGAATGCATGACTAAATACCCAATGACTGTCCAGGGCGCGCGCGCCCTGGAAGAAGAGCACGCGCACCTGACCAAGGTGGTGCGCCCCAAGCTCAGCCAGGACATCGGCACGGCGCGTGAACTGGGCGACTTGAAAGAGAACGCCGAGTACCACGCTGCCCGCGAGCAGCAAGGCATGGTCGAAGCGCGTATTCGTGACATCGAAGGCCGCCTGCAGAACGCAGTGGTCATCGACGTCACCACCATTGCCCACACCGGCAAGGTGATCTTCGGCACCACGGTCGAGATCGCGAACGTCGAAACCGACGAGCGCGTGAAGTACCAGATCGTGGGTGAAGACGAAGCCGACATCAAAGCTGGCAAGCTTTCCGTTGGCTCGCCCATCGCCCGTGCCTTGATTGCCAAGGAAGAAGGCGATGTGGTGGTGGTCAAGACCCCGAGTGGGGTGATCGAGTACGAGATTGTCGAAGTCAGCCACATTTAACCGTCGTCGCCCGCTTCAGGCGGGCGCGGTGGTCTGGCAGCTGGCCCAGGTACTCTGGGTCGGCAGCCTGTGGATGCTGCATTTTGGCTTGATGCCGGTGCTCGGGCACGTGGGGCTGGCGCCGATGTTGATTGACGACATCTCGGCGCAGGTCGGTGGCCTGATCATCGGTTTTGCGGCGTTTTGTGGGTTCTTGCAGATGCTGGTGCTGTTGCAGGCCGAAGGCCTGGGCAGCGTGTGGCGAGATACACGGGGGCAGTTGCTGCTGATCGTGCTGGGGGCTTGCGCGGTTTACTTCGCCTTGCACCTGGGTTCGCTGCAGGCTGAGCGCTGGCAGCTATTCTGCTACCTGGTACTGGGCCTTAGCGGCCTGTTGCTGGTGCTGCAGTCGGTTCCGGGCAGGGCGCGCCAGGCGCGCCACTGAACGGAGCGAACATCACTTGAAGCGATGGATGTTCGACAGCTGCTTGTTAGGCTGCGGGTTACGGCGGTAGATCAACGCTTTCTTGCCGATGGTCTGCACCAGTTCGGCGCGGCCTGCCTTGCACAGTTCTGCGATGGCGGCGGCACGTGCTTCGCGATCTTCGGAGCGAATCTCGACCTTGATCAACTCGTGATCGACCAGTGCGCGCTCAAGTTCGACGAGAACGCCTTCAGTCAGGCCATTGCCTGCCACAATAAGAACTGGTTTCAGATCGTGGCCAATGGATTTGTACTGTTTCTTCTGCTCGTTAGTGAGCGGCATAATCTGACCTTTTGTTTAGATTTTGCAAAAATGGCGGCCATTTTACCTGAGGGCCCGTGGATCCGCCCAATTAATCACGACCCTTATCATCGAGGTGCCCAATGGCGCGTTCCAAGACAAGCCTTGGTTGGCTGAAAGAACATTTCAACGATCCGTACGTCAAAAAGGCACAAAAGGACGGTTACCGCTCGCGTGCGAGCTACAAATTGCTTGAGATCCAGGAAAAGTACCGTTTGATCCGCCCTGGCATGAGCGTGATCGACCTGGGCGCGGCACCGGGCGGGTGGTCGCAGGTGACCAGTCGTCTGATTGGTGGCCAGGGCCGCCTGATCGCTTCCGACATCCTGGAAATGGACAGCATCCCTGACGTGACCTTCATTCAGGGCGACTTTACCGAAGACGCCGTGCTGACGCAGATCCTCGAGGCCGTCGGTAATTCGCACGTTGACCTTGTGATTTCGGATATGGCCCCCAATATGAGTGGTACGCCTGAAGTAGACATGCCCAAGGCCATGTTTCTTTGCGAGCTGGCCCTTGATCTGGCTGAGCGGGTGCTCAAGCCCGGTGGTGACTTTGTAATCAAGATTTTTCAGGGCGAAGGGTTCGACCAATACCTGAAGGACACCCGCAAGAAGTTCGACAAGCTGATCATGCTCAAGCCGGACTCTTCACGGGACCGCTCCCGCGAGCAATACATGCTGGGGCGTGGTTACAAGGGCAGGGGCGAGTAAAGGGTAGATAGGGCAGTTGGCAGGGTACCCGATAGTTTTTTCCAATTGGGCGCCCTGACTGCCTGGGATGAACATTGTGTAGTCTTGTTTCACAAAGGGTTACAGACGGCTCCTGCAGACTTGTAGGGAATGTAGTAAGTTAAGCCGGTGATTATCATGCGAAGCACGCCTGCGCGGGTTGCGGGTAGCAGGCTTCAGAGGGTAGCGAATTGAACGATATGGCAAAGAATCTGATCCTGTGGTTGATCATCGCAGCTGTCCTGGTGACAGTGATGAACAACTTCTCAAGCCCCAATGAGCCTCAGACCCTCAACTATTCCGACTTCATCCAGCAAGTGAAGGATGGCAAGGTCGAGAAAATTACCGTGGATGGCGCTGTCATCACCGGCAAGCGCAACGATGGCGACAGCTTCAAGACCATCCGTCCGAATATTGCCGACAACGGCCTGATCGGCGACCTGGTCGACAACCACGTTACCGTGGAAGGCAAGCAGCCTGAGCAGCAAAGCATCTGGACCCAGCTATTGGTGGCCAGCTTCCCGATCCTGGTGATCATCGCGGTGTTCATGTTCTTCATGCGCCAGATGCAGGGAGGGGCGGGCGGCAAGGGCGGGCCGATGAGCTTCGGCAAGAGCAAGGCGCGACTGCTGTCCGAAGACCAGGTGAAAACGACATTGGCTGACGTTGCCGGGTGCGACGAGGCCAAGGAAGAGGTGGGCGAGCTGGTCGAGTTCCTGCGCGACCCAGGCAAGTTCCAGCGCCTGGGTGGGCGAATTCCGCGCGGCGTGCTGATGGTTGGCCCGCCAGGTACCGGTAAAACCCTGTTGGCCAAGGCCATCGCGGGCGAAGCCAAGGTGCCGTTCTTCACCATTTCCGGTTCCGACTTCGTGGAAATGTTCGTCGGTGTCGGCGCCAGCCGTGTGCGCGACATGTTCGAACAGGCCAAGAAGCACGCCCCGTGCATCATCTTCATCGACGAAATCGATGCCGTGGGTCGCCATCGTGGCGGCGGCATGGGTGGTGGTCACGACGAGCGCGAACAAACCCTCAACCAGTTGCTGGTAGAGATGGACGGTTTCGAGATGAATGACGGCATCATCGTCATCGCCGCGACCAACCGCCCGGACGTGCTCGACCCTGCGTTGCTGCGCCCGGGCCGTTTCGACCGCCAGGTGGTGGTCGGCCTGCCAGACATTCGTGGTCGCGAGCAGATCCTTAAAGTTCACATGCGCAAAGCGCCATTGGGTGACGACGTCAACCCGGCGGTCATTGCCCGTGGTACCCCGGGTTTCTCCGGTGCCGACTTGGCCAACCTGGTCAACGAAGCCTCGCTGTTCGCTGCCCGCAATGGCAAGCGCATCGTCGAGATGAAGGAATTCGAGCTGGCCAAAGACAAGATCATGATGGGCGCTGAGCGCAAGACCATGGTCATGTCCGAGAAAGAGAAGCAGAACACTGCGTATCACGAAGCTGGCCATGCCATCGTCGGTCGCGTGGTGCCCGAGCACGATCCGGTCTACAAGGTGTCCATCATCCCGCGCGGTCGTGCGTTGGGCGTGACCATGTTCCTGCCGGAAGAGGACCGCTACAGCCTGTCCAAGCGCGCGCTGATCAGCCAGATCTGCTCGCTGTACGGCGGCCGTATCGCTGAAGAGATGACCCTGGGTTTTGACGGCGTTACCACCGGTGCCTCCAACGACATCATGCGGGCCAGCCAGATCGCCCGCAACATGGTGACCAAATGGGGCCTGTCCGAGAAGCTCGGCCCGTTGCTGTACGCAGAAGACGAAGACCAGGTATTCCTGGGCCGTGGTGGCAGTTCGGGTAATGCCAGCGTTTCCGGCGAAACCGCCAAGCTGATCGACTCCGAAGTGCGCAGCATCATCGACCAGTGCTATGGCACCGCCAAGCAGATCCTGACCGACAACCGCGACAAGCTCGACGCCATGGCGGACGCGCTGATGAAGTATGAAACCATCGATGCCGATCAGATCGACGACATCATGGCGGGCCGTACGCCTCGCGAACCTCGCGATTGGTCGGGCGGTTCGGGTTCTGCAGGCACGCCCGTAGCTCAGGGTGATCGCCCAGAGAGCCCGATCGGCGGCCCCGCAGCTCAACTTTAAGGTTTGTCATGACATCAAAGCAGTACCCAACCCGGTTGCCTTGCGGCAACCGGGTTCTTGATTTGGCCCAGACGCATGTCATGGGTATCCTCAATGTCACCCCCGATTCCTTTTCCGATGGCGGCCGCTTCAACCAGGTCGACGTCGCGTTGCGTCATGCGGCCGAGATGGTCGCGGCCGGCGCCACGCTGATCGATATCGGCGGCGAGTCCACTCGGCCCGGTGCCAGGGTGGTTTCCCCGCTTGAAGAGCTGGAGCGCGTGGCGCCGGTGGTCGAAGCCATCAGCCGCGAACTCGACGTGATCATTTCGGTGGACACCTCCACGCCTGCGGTAATGCGCGAGAGCGCGCGCCTGGGCGCCGGGCTGATCAACGACGTGCGTTCGCTGCAGCGCGACGGTGCCCTGGACGCGGCGGCGGCCTCTGGCCTGCCGGTGTGCCTGATGCACATGCTCGGCGAGCCGGGTGATATGCAAGACAACCCCCACTATGACGACCTGGTCGGCGAGGTGACGGGGTTCCTGGCCGAGCGCATGCAGGTGTGCGCGGCGGCGGGTATCCCCGCCGAGCGCATCATCCTTGACCCCGGTTTCGGTTTTGCCAAGACCCACGCGCACAACCTCAGCCTGTTCAAGCATATGCAGGCCCTGGATGCCCTGGGTTGCCCGCTGCTGGTGGGTGTGTCACGCAAGAGCATCGTCGGCCAGGCCTTGGGCAAGCCGGTGTCTGAGCGCCTGTACGGCAGCCTGGCACTGGCAGCGTTGGCGATGTTCAAGGGCGCGAAGATCCTGCGCGTCCACGATGTGGCCGAGACGGTCGATGTGGTTCGCATGATTGCAGCGGTCAACGCCGCCCAATAAGAATGATGGAGTAGTTATGACTAGAAAGTATTTTGGTACCGACGGTATCCGTGGTCGTGTCGGCGAGTATCCGATCACTCCTGATTTCATGCTCAAGCTGGGCTGGGCCGCCGGCATGGCGTTCCGCCGCATGGGCGCTTGCCGCATCCTGGTGGGCAAGGACACGCGCATCTCCGGCTACATGTTCGAGTCGGCCCTGGAGGCCGGCCTGTCTGCCGCCGGTGCCGACGTGATGCTGCTGGGCCCGATGCCCACGCCAGGCATTGCCTACCTCACGCGCACTTTCCACGCCGAAGCCGGCATCGTCATCAGTGCCTCGCACAACCCGCACCATGACAACGGCATCAAGTTCTTCTCGGGCCAGGGCACCAAGCTGCCAGACGCCATCGAGAAAATGATCGAAGAGCTGCTGGACGCGCCCATGACCGTGGCCGAGTCGAGCAAGCTGGGCAAGGTGTCGCGCATCAATGACGCGGCCGGTCGCTACATCGAGTTCTGCAAGGCCAGCGTGCCCACCAGCACCGACTTCGCCGGCCTCAAGCTGGTGATCGACTGCGCCCACGGTGCCACCTACAAGATCGCGCCCAATGTGTTCCGCGAGCTGGGCGCCGAAGTGACCGTGCTGTCGGCCCAGCCCGACGGCCTGAACATCAATGACAACTGCGGCTCCACCCACATGGAGGCTTTGCAGGCCGCTGTGCTGATTGGTCATGCCGACATGGGCATCGCCTTCGACGGTGACGGCGATCGCGTACTGATGGTCGACCACACCGGCGCCATCGTCGACGGTGACGAGTTGCTGTTCATCATCGCCCGTGACCTGCACGAGCGCGGCAAACTCGATGGCGGCGTGGTCGGTACCCTGATGAGCAACCTGGGCCTGGAGCTGGCCTTGGACGAGCTGAAGATACCGTTCACTCGCGCCAATGTTGGCGACCGCTACGTGATGGCGCAGCTGCAAGAGCGTGACTGGAAGCTCGGTGGCGAGAACTCCGGGCACATCGTGTGCTGCCAGCATGCCACCACGGGTGACGCGATCATCGCGTCCCTGCAGGTGCTGCTGGCCCTCAAGCGCCGTGGCGAAACATTGGCCCACGCGCGCCACGGCCTGCACAAGTGCCCTCAGGTGCTGGTGAATGTCCGTTTTGCCGGCGGCGACGTAAACCCGGTCGAGCACCCGGCGGTCAAGGAGGCGTGCGCGCGCGTCACCGAGGCCATGGCGGGGCGCGGTCGCGTGCTGCTGCGCAAGTCCGGCACCGAGCCGTTGGTGCGGGTGATGGTGGAGGGCGACGACGAAATGGTGGTCAAGCGCTACGCCGACGAACTGGCAAAACTGGTGAGTGAAGTTTGCGGTTGATTTTGGCTTGCCAGCCATCGTTGCGTTGGGTAACATCTGCGCCCACTTTGACCGACGAGGTAGAGCATGCGTCGCACTATGGTAGCTGGTAACTGGAAGATGCACGGTACCCGCGCCAGCGTTGCTGAGCTGCTCCAAGGGCTGCGTAACATGGCCCTGCCTGGCGGTGTCGATGTCGCGGTCTTCCCGCCAAGCCTGTTCATCAATCAAGTGATTGATGGCCTGCAAGGCAAGTCGATCGCCACGGGTGCACAGAATAGCGCGGTGCAGGCCGAGCAAGGCGCGTTGACCGGTGAAGTCTCGCCGGCGCAACTGGCTGATGCAGGTTGCTCCCTGGTGCTGGTGGGCCATTCCGAGCGTCGCCTCATGGGCGAGACCGACGAAATGCTCATCAGCAAGTTCAAGGCAGCCCAGGCTTGCGGTGTGAAGCCGGTGTTGTGCATAGGGGAAACCCTGGCAGAGCGCGAGGCTGGCAAGACCCTCGAAGTGGTCGGGCATCAGCTCGGCAGCGTCATCGAGGCGTTGGGTGTAGAAGCTTTCGTCAACGCGGTTATCGCTTACGAGCCAGTTTGGGCGATCGGTACCGGGCTGACGGCCACGCCGCAGCAAGCGCAGGATGTGCACGCAGCCATTCGCGCACAGCTCGCGGCAAAGAATGCAGAAGTCGCGCTCAATGCGCAGCTTCTATACGGCGGCAGCGTGAAGGCGGCCAATGCGGCCGAACTGTTCGGCATGCCGGATATCGATGGGGGGCTCATTGGTGGAGCTTCCCTGAATGCAGATGAGTTCGGTGCGATCATTCGCGCCGCGGGAAACTGAGAAAATGCTGGAAACAGTCGTAGTCGTGTTTCATCTGCTGGGTGCACTGGGCGTAGTTGCTCTGGTTTTGCTGCAGCAGGGTAAAGGTGCGGATGCTGGCGCGTCTTTCGGAGCAGGTGCTTCAAATACTGTGTTCGGAAGCCAAGGTTCCTCTACCTTTCTTAGTAAGTTTACTGCTATACTTGCCGCAGGTTTTTTCATAACCAGCTTGGGGTTAGGTTACTTTGCTAAAGAGAAAGCTCACCAGCTGACTCAAGTAGGTTTGCCAACACCAGCAGTGATTGAAGCACCAAAGCAAAAGCCGGCGACAGATGATGTTCCGGTGCTTAACGAGCAAAAGACTGACGTGAATACCACTGACGTACCTCCAGCTCAAGAGCAAAAATGATTCTCAGGAATCATGGGTTTCAAATGTAGTTTTGCCGAGGTGGTGGAATTGGTAGACACGCAACCTTGAGGTGGTTGTGCCCATAGGGTGTAGGGGTTCGAGTCCCCTTCTCGGTACCAATTATCAGGAGAGCCCGCAGTAGCGGGCTTTCTTGTCGGTGGAGGTTAGATTGACCCCGCAAAGGATCAGTCGTATACTTTTGCCCCAGCTTTGTCGCGGGATGGAGCAGTCTGGTAGCTCGTCGGGCTCATAACCCGAAGGTCGTTGGTTCAAATCCAGCTCCCGCAACCAGTTTTAGCAGAGCCCCTTGTTAGGGGCTTTTTGTTAGCTGGACACTTTATAGCGCCGCTTTCGACGGCGTTTCAGGGATGGGCGCTTCGCCCATTTTTTTTTATTCGCACAGCATGCACAAACATGCACGAGGGGGTTCAGGTGTCGAGCAAGCTAGAACAGTTGCAGGCCTTGCTGGCCCCGGTGGTCGTGGCCCTTGGCTATGAATGCTGGGGTATCGAGTTTTCGGCTCAAGGTCGCCACTCACTGTTGCGCGTTTATATCGATAAGGAAGGCGGTGTTCTGGTAGACGACTGCGCAATCGTCAGTCGCCAGATCAGCGGTATTCTGGATGTGGAAGATCCCATTGCCTCCGAATACACCCTTGAAGTTTCTTCTCCTGGCATGGAACGCCCGCTGTTCACTCTTGAACAGTTTGCCGCGCATGTCGGGGAACAAGTGAAGATCAAGCTGCGCTCGCCCTTCGAGGGCCGTCGCAACTTTCAGGGCCTTCTCCGCGGGGTGGAGGAGCAGGACATCGTGGTGCAGGTTGAAGACCATGAGTTCCTGTTGCCGATCGATTTGATCGACAAGGCCAACATTATTCCCAGTTTTGACTGAGACGTGCCAGATACTGCGGATCCCGCGGATCCAGTGGCTTGCGAAAGGCGAGGCGTACGATGAGCAAAGAAGTACTGCTGGTTGTTGAGTCGGTATCCAATGAAAAGGGTGTACCGGCAGGCGTAATTTTTGAAGCGCTTGAAATAGCGCTCGCGACTGCGACCAAAAAGCGTTTTGAAGACGAAGTCGACCTGCGTGTGGAAATCAACCGTCACACCGGTGGCTACGAAACCTTCCGCCGTTGGGCTGTGGTTGAAGACGAAGACCTGGACGACCCGGCCATCGAGTTGGCCGTCGACCAGGCCCAGGCTAAAAAGCCAGGCGCCGTGGCCGGTGACGTGATCGAAGAGAAGATCGACTCCATCGAGTTCGGTCGTATCGCTGCGCAGACCGCCAAACAGGTGATCGTGCAGAAGGTTCGCGAAGCCGAACGTGCCCAAGTGGTAGATGCCTACCGCGAGCGCCTGGGTGAAATCATTTCCGGTACCGTTAAAAAGGTTACCCGGGACAACGTCATCGTGGACCTCGGCAACAACGCCGAAGCCCTGTTGGCCCGCGAGGACATCATTTCTCGCGAAACTTTCCGAGTGGGTGTACGTGTTCGTGCACTGCTCAAGGAAATCCGCACCGAGAACCGCGGTCCGCAGCTGATTCTGTCGCGTACAGCGCCAGAGATGCTGATCGAACTGTTCCGCATCGAAGTGCCGGAAATCGCTGAAGGCCTGATCGAAGTCATGGCCGCGTCCCGCGACCCGGGTTCGCGCGCCAAGATTGCGGTTCGCTCCAAGGACAAACGCATCGACCCCCAGGGTGCTTGCATTGGTATGCGCGGTTCGCGCGTCCAGGCAGTTTCCGGGGAGTTGGGCGGTGAGCGTGTCGACATCGTTCTTTGGGACGATAACCCTGCGCAGTTCGTGATCAACGCGATGTCCCCGGCTGAAGTGGCGGCAATCATCGTTGATGAAGATGCCCATGCCATGGACATCGCCGTCGGTGCAGACAATCTGGCTCAGGCCATTGGTCGTGGAGGTCAGAACGTGCGTCTGGCCAGCCAGTTGACTGGCTGGACCTTGAACGTGATGACCGAATCGGACATCCAGGCTAAGCAACAGGCAGAGACCGGCGACATCCTGCGCAACTTCATCGACGAGCTGGAAGTCGACGAAGAACTGGCTCAGGTGCTGGTTGATGAAGGCTTCACCAGCCTGGAAGAGATTGCCTACGTACCGTTGGAAGAGATGCTCAACATCGACGGCTTTGACGAAGATATCGTCAACGAGCTCCGCGCTCGAGCCAAGGATCGTTTGTTGACCAAAGCCATCGCTACAGAGGAAAAGCTGGCAGACGCCCATCCGGCCGAAGACCTGCTCTCGCTTGAGGGTATGGACAAGGATTTGGCGATGGAACTGGCGGTGCGCGGCGTGATTACCCGCGAAGACCTGGCCGAGCAGTCAATAGACGATCTGCTCGACATCGACGGCATTGACGAAGATCGTGCCGGCAAGTTGATCATGGCCGCCCGAGCCCACTGGTTCGAGTAAGTAGGCGCGGCCTGAGGAGAGAAGTGCATGACGCAAGTCACGGTGAAAGAACTGGCCACAGAGGTCGCCGCACCGGTAGAGCGCCTGTTACAGCAGATGCGTGAGGCAGGTCTGCCACACACTGACGCCGGACAAGTTGTGACCGATAATGAGAAGCAGGCTCTGCTGGCTCATTTGAAAAGCAGCCACAAGGCTAAAGCGGAAGAACCGCGCAAGATTACCTTGCAGCGCAAGACCACCAGCACCTTGCGTGTTGCTGGCAGCAAGAGCATCAGCGTAGAAGTACGCAAGAAGAAAGTATTCGTTCAGCGCAGCCCGGAAGAAATCCAGGCCGAGCAGAAGCGCGAGCTCGAAGAGCGCCGTGCAGCCGAAAACGCAGTCCGTCAGAAGGCCGATGAAGAAGCACGCAAGCGTGCTGATGAAGAAGCCCGTCGTCAGCCGCAGTCGGGCACCGCTCCTGCGGCCGCCGCTCAAGCTCCGGCTGCCCCTGTGGCAGCGGTAGCCGCTGCCGAAGTCGAGCTGGGTGCCGTTGCGCCTGCGCCAGCTGCTGACCGCAAGAAAGAAGAACCTCGTCGCCCGGACAAGCCGCGCAACGAAGACGCACGTCGTGATGGCGATCGCAAGAACGCCCCGCACCGCGCGTCGGTCAAGGAAAAAGAGAAGGCCCCGGCCCCTCGTTCGGCTCCGCGTACCACCGACGAAGAAAGCGATGGCTTCCGTCGTGGCGGTCGTGGCAAGTCCAAGCTGAAAAAGCGCAACGCCCACGGTTTCCAGAGCCCAACCGGCCCTGTCGTGCGTGACGTGCAGATCGGCGAGACCATCACTGTCGGCGATCTGGCCGCGCAGATGTCGGTCAAGGCTGCCGAAGTCATCAAGTTCATGTTCAAGCTGGGTACCCCGGCCACCATCAACCAGGTACTGGATCAGGAAACTGCCCAACTGGTTGCTGAAGAACTGGGCCACAAAGTGACTCTGGTCAGCGACACGGCCCTGGAAGATTCCCTGGCCGAGTCCTTGAAGTTCGAAGGCGAGGCGTTCTCCCGTGCGCCAGTCGTGACCGTAATGGGCCACGTTGACCACGGTAAGACTTCCCTGCTCGACTACATCCGTCGTGCCAAGGTAGCTGCTGGCGAAGCCGGCGGTATCACCCAGCACATCGGCGCGTACCACGTTGAAACCGACCGTGGCATGGTGACGTTCCTCGATACCCCGGGCCACGCTGCGTTTACCGCAATGCGTGCTCGTGGTGCCAAGGCAACCGACATCGTGATCCTGGTGGTTGCAGCCGACGACGGCGTGATGCCGCAAACCATCGAAGCTGTTCAGCATGCCAAGGCTGCTGGCGTTCCGCTGGTGGTTGCAGTGAACAAGATCGACAAGCCGGGCGCTGATCTCGATCGCATCCGTAGCGAACTGTCGGTTCACGGCGTGACCAGCGAAGAGTGGGGCGGCGACACTCCATTCGTCCCGGTTTCGGCGAAGATGGGTACTGGCGTCGACGAGCTGCTGGAAGCCGTTCTGCTGCAGGCCGAGGTTCTGGAACTGAAGGCAACCCCTTCGGCACCTGGCCGTGGCGTGGTGGTTGAATCGCGTCTGGACAAGGGCCGTGGCCCAGTGGCCACCGTGCTGGTACAAGACGGTACGCTGCGTCAAGGCGACATGGTGCTGGTGGGTTCGAACTATGGCCGCGTTCGCGCCATGCTCGACGAGAACGGCAAGCCGATCAAGGAAGCAGGCCCGGCCATTCCGGTCGAGATCCTGGGCCTGGACGGTACGCCAGACGCTGGCGACGAGATGAGCGTGGTTGCCGACGAGAAGAAAGCCCGTGAAGTGGCTCTGTTCCGTCAAGGCAAGTTCCGCGAAGTCAAGCTGGCCCGTGCTCACGCCGGCAAGCTGGAAAACATCTTCGAGAACATGGGCCAGGAAGAGAAGAAGACGCTTAACATCGTCCTCAAATCTGACGTACGTGGCTCGTTGGAAGCTTTGCAAGGCGCTCTGAACGGCCTGGGCAACGACGAAGTGCAAGTGCGCGTGGTCGGTGGCGGTGTCGGTGGTATCACCGAATCCGACGCCAACCTGGCACTGGCCTCCAATGCAGTACTGTTCGGCTTCAACGTGCGTGCCGATGCTGGCGCGCGCAAGATCGTCGAGCAGGAAGGTCTGGATATGCGTTACTACAACGTGATCTACGACATCATTGAAGACGTCAAGAAAGCCCTGACCGGTATGCTCGGCAGCGACGTTCGCGAGAACATCCTGGGCATCGCCGAAGTACGCGACGTGTTCCGTTCGCCGAAGTTTGGTGCGATCGCAGGTTGCATGGTGCTTGAAGGTGTTGTTCACCGTAACCGTCCAATCCGTGTACTGCGTGAAGACATCGTTATCTTCGAAGGCGAGCTGGAATCCCTGCGCCGCTTCAAGGATGACGCTTCCGAAGTACGTGCCGGCATGGAATGCGGTATCGGCGTGAAGAGCTACAACGACGTGAAAGTCGGTGACAAGATCGAAGTCTTCGAGAAGGTCCAAGTGGCTCGTACGCTTTAACACGCGAGCTTGAGGGGTGCGCCCGGCCAAAACCGCCGCACCCTAAACGCAACGCCCGGTCAGGCTCAAGCTTGACCGGGCGTTTGCCGCTTCAGTTACAGGTAATAAATCATGGCAAAAGAATACAGCCGTACCCAGCGCATCGGCGACCAGATGCAACGCGAGCTGGCGCAACTCATTCGTCGTGAAGTGAAAGACCCCCGCGTGGGCCTGGTCACTATCACCGCCGTCGACGTCAGCCGCGACGTGGGCCATGCCAAGGTGTACATCACCGTCATGGGCCAGGACACTGCCGAAGACATCAAGCAAAGCATCAAGGTGCTCAACTCTGCTGCAGGCTTCTTGCGCATGCAGTTGGGCAAGGAAATGAAGCTGCGCAGCGTGCCGCAATTGCACTTCCATTACGATGAAAGCGTGACCCGCGGTGCTCATCTGTCGGCCCTGATCGAGCGTGCCGTGGCCGAAGATACCCAGCACCAGGATGACACCAGCGCTCCTGACACCAAGGAGTAAGCCGTGGCTCAGGTCAAGCGTATCCGTCGCGATGTCAGTGGCATTATCCTGCTGGACAAGCCGTTGGGGTTTACTTCCAACGCCGCCTTGCAAAAAGTGCGCTGGTTGCTTAACGCCGAGAAGGCCGGGCATACCGGCAGCCTCGACCCCCTGGCCAGCGGCGTGTTGCCGTTGTGCTTTGGCGAGGCCACCAAGTTCTCGCAATACCTGCTCGATTCCGACAAGGGTTACGAGACGGTGATGCAGATGGGCCAGACCACCACCACGGCCGACGCCGAGGGTGAGGTTTTGCAAACCCGTGAAGTGACCGTTGGTCGCGCTGATATCGAAGCGGCATTGCCCGGTTTTCGTGGGCAAATCAGCCAGATACCGCCGATGTACTCGGCGCTCAAGCGTGATGGCCAGCCACTTTACAAGCTGGCACGTGCAGGTGAAGTAGTGGAGCGCGAACCGCGTTCTGTTACTATTCACCGGTTGGAGTTGCTGGCTTGTGAAGAGACCCGCGCGCGGCTGACCGTAGGTTGCTCGAAAGGCACCTATATCCGCACCCTGGTCGAAGACATTGGTGAGCAATTGGGCTGTGGTGCCTACGTCGCGGAACTGCGCCGTACCCACGCCGGGCCCTTTACCCTCGCGCAGACCGTGACGCTCGAAGAGCTGGAGCGGGTGCATGCCGAAGGTGGCAACGAGGCGGTGGACCAGTTCCTGATGCCGTCCGACAGTGGCCTGCTTGACTGGCCGCTGCTGCATTTCTCCGAGGCCAGCGCTTTCTACTGGCTCAACGGGCAGCCAGTAAGAGCCCCGGACGCGCCGAAATTCGGCATGGTACGGGTGCAAGATCACAATGGTCGCTTCATCGGTATCGGTGAAGTGAGCGAAGACGGGCGCATTGCGCCACGTCGTTTGATTCGGTCGGAATGACCGATCCCGGTTGCCGCGCGGTTTTGCGCGGTGGCTGGTCGAGGACGGCTGTTAACAGGCACGGTCGCACCTCCTATTATTAATACAGGGTATTACCCTGGCCTGTTGGAAACCGCTCGCGGTTTCCCTAGTACTGGAGATGCCTCATGGCTCTTAGCGTTGAAGACAAAGCTCAAATCGTTGCCGACTACCAGCAAGCCGTTGGTGATACTGGTTCGCCAGAAGTGCAAGTTGCACTGCTGACCCACAACATCAACAAGCTGCAAGGTCACTTCAAGGCCAACGGCAAAGACCACCACTCCCGTCGTGGCCTGATCCGTATGGTTAACCAGCGTCGTAAGCTGCTGGACTACCTGAAGGGCAAAGACGTTACTCGCTACAGCGCCCTGATCGGTCGCCTGGGCCTGCGTCGCTAATAGCGGCCCGGCCAGTGGTGTGCGCGGTGTGTTGCCTGCGCAGGTTTCGACGCCTGGCGTCGGGGCTTGTGAATATGCCGCGCGTGTCTATGAGGTTGGTTGGTTGTGCTGCATCGGTGCTTTTGCATTGATGCGGGGCAGCCTTCCAGCCTCAAGTTTTATCTGGACTGCCAAAAGGGGCCGATTCCCCTTGCTGCCCAAGAATTCGCAAGAAACCAGTTCCCCCAGAGCCACTAAAGAAGGTAGGAAACCGTGAACCCGGTCATCAAGAAGTTTCAATTCGGTCAGTCGACCGTTACCCTCGAAACGGGCCGCATCGCCCGCCAAGCCTCCGGCGCCGTATTGGTTACCGTCGATAACGACGTCACCGTATTGGTTACCGTTGTAGGCGCCAAGCAAGCTGATCCAGGCAAGGGCTTCTTCCCTCTGTCTGTGCACTACCAGGAAAAAACCTACGCTGCCGGCAAGATCCCTGGTGGTTTCTTCAAGCGCGAAGGCCGTCCTTCCGAGAAAGAAACCCTGACCTCGCGTTTGATCGATCGCCCGATCCGCCCGCTGTTTCCTGAAGGCTTCATGAACGAAGTGCAGGTTGTCTGCACCGTCGTTTCCACCAGCAAGAAAACCGATCCGGACATCGCTGCGATGATCGGTACTTCGGCTGCCCTGGCGATCTCCGGCATTCCTTTCGAAGGCCCGATCGGCGCTGCGCGCGTTGCTTTCCACGAAAGCACCGGCTACCTGCTGAACCCAACCTACGAGCAACTGGCTGCCTCGAGCCTGGACATGGTCGTTGCCGGTACCTCCGACGCCGTGCTGATGGTTGAATCGGAAGCCAAAGAGCTGACCGAAGACCAGATGCTGGGCGCCGTGCTGTTTGCCCACGACGAGTTCCAGGTGGTGATCAACGCCGTCAAGGAACTGGCCGCCGAAGCCGCCAAGCCAACCTGGAACTGGGTTGCCAAGGCTGAGAACACCCCACTGCTGAGCGCCATCCGTGGTGAATTCGGTGCTGCGGTTTCCGATGCCTACACCATCACCGTCAAGGCTGATCGTTACGCCAAGCTGGGTGAGTTGCGCGACCAGGTCATCGCCAAGTTCTCCGGTGAAGAAGGCCAGCCTTCTGCCGGCGAAGTGAAAGAAATCTTCGGCGAAATCGAATACCGCACCGTTCGCGAAAACATCGTCAACGGCAAGCCACGTATCGACGGCCGCGACACCAAGACCGTGCGCCCGCTGAACATCGAAGTCGGTGTTCTGCCAAAAACCCACGGTTCGGCCCTGTTCACCCGTGGCGAAACCCAGGCCCTGGTTGTTGCAACCCTGGGTACTGCGCGTGACGCACAGCTGCTGGACACCCTGGAAGGCGAGAAAAAAGACCCCTTCATGCTGCACTACAACTTCCCTCCGTTCTCGGTGGGCGAGTGTGGTCGCATGGGCGGTGCTGGCCGTCGCGAAATCGGTCACGGCCGTCTGGCCCGTCGTTCGGTCCAGGCCATGCTGCCTGCCGCCGACGTGTTCCCGTACACCATCCGCGTGGTATCGGAAATCACCGAGTCCAACGGTTCGAGCTCCATGGCTTCGGTCTGCGGTGCCTCCCTGGCACTGATGGACGCTGGTGTGCCGATGAAGGCGCCGGTTGCCGGTATCGCCATGGGCCTGGTTAAAGAAGGCGAGAAGTTCGCCATCCTGACCGACATCCTGGGTGACGAAGACCACCTGGGCGACATGGACTTCAAGGTGGCCGGTACTGCCAAGGGCGTTACCGCCCTGCAGATGGACATCAAGATCAACGGCATCACCGAAGAGATCATGGAAATCGCCCTGGGCCAAGCCCTGGAAGCGCGCCTGAACATCCTCGGCCAGATGAACCAGATCATTGGTCAGTCCCGTAGCGAACTGTCGGAAAACGCTCCGACCATGATCGCCATGAAGATCGACACCGACAAGATCCGTGACGTCATCGGTAAAGGCGGCGCCACCATCCGCGCTATCTGTGAAGAAACCAAGGCTTCGATCGACATCGAAGACGACGGTTCGATCAAGATCTTCGGCGAAACCAAGGAAGCGGCAGAAGCAGCACGCCAGCGCGTCCTGGGTATTACCGCAGAAGCCGAGATCGGCAAGATCTACGTGGGCAAGGTTGAGCGCATCGTCGACTTCGGCGCATTCGTCAACATCCTGCCTGGCAAGGACGGCCTGGTTCACATCTCGATGCTGAGCGACGCTCGTGTCGAGAAAGTGACCGACATCCTCAAAGAAGGCCAGGAAGTGGAAGTGCTGGTACTGGACGTGGACAACCGCGGCCGTATCAAGCTGTCCATCAAGGACGTGGCTGCAGCAAAAGCTTCCGGCGTGTAACTAGCCGGCGGTAGAAAAAGGACCCTTCGGGGTCCTTTTTTTATGGCTGGCATTCAGCCGCCACTCAATTCTTTAGTGAACATGCAACTTGCACGCGGATTTGTGGGCGAGCATGCAATCTGCACGATTGGCAAAAAACCTGTTTTTTATAAGCTGTTGATTTATAACGTTTAATATTCTTTTCGAAGGTTGGCACAGCCCCTGCAATAGTTAACGTAACCCTGCTGCCAGGAACCCACGGCGCAGACTTTTCGAAAAACAGGAGTGTCTCGTATGAAGAAGTTCGCTATTGCTGCCGCTACTGCCACTGCTCTGACCCTGACCATGGCCAACGCAGCCTTCGCTGCCCAAGAAGCCTCCCAGGCTCCAATGGTCGTGGCTGCTGGTGAAATGACCAAAGCCAAGGAAACTACTTCCGACACCTGGATCACCACTAAAGTGAAATCCGACCTGGTGACCGAGAAAGGCATCCCAGGCACTGACATCAAGGTTGAGACCAACAAGGGTGTTGTTTCCCTGTCCTCGACTGTAGCCGTTACCGAAGCTCAGAAGACTACCGCGGTGAACATCACCAAGAAAATCAAAGGCGTTAAAGCCGTATCGGCTGATGGCCTGAAAGCTGAGTAAGTTTCATGCGAAGGCCGGATGGACCCGGCCGCTCAAAGCCCTGGCGTAAGCCGGGGCTTTTTTTATGCAGGTAGGAGCGGATTTATCCGCGAAGGCCGCGCAAGGTAGGTCTGAATTACTGCGGGGGCATCTTCGCGGATAAATCCGCTCCTACACAGTGACGCCGGTCAGTCGCCGCGCTTGCTATCGATCGTGATCAACCGCCCACCCTCAAAGCGCAAGTACTGGTACATGCCATTGTTGGGCCCATACACCCATTGTTCGATGGGCACCTGAGGCGGGCCGTAGTAGCCGCCCTGGCGGTAACCCATGAACGTGCGCGAAGCGGGTTCGCCACACTTGCGGGCGACCTCGCCCATGCTGTCCTCCACCGAGATCAAGGCACTGGCGCAGCGCAGCGTGGAGCTCGCCTGGGCGTTGCCCGTCATGGCCAGTAATACTAGGCCCAGGCATACAGCGGTTTTCATCAATCGGCGTCCAAATGCAGTGGGGTGATTACACGCCCATCACTTTCGGCCTGGCCAAGGTTGGCGTCAATCAGGAACACGCGGTCGTCCGGCAATTGGCCTTTGTCGACCATAAAGCCTTTGATCGCCGTGGCGCGATCCTGGCCCAAGGTGCGCAGCAACGGCGCGCTCTCGGCCCAGGATTTGATCACGCCCTGTTGCAGTTTGGCCGTGCGCTCTTTCTTGTCCAACTGCTCCCACTCAGCCGGTGGCTGGCCCTTCAGACGGGTACGGTAGATAGCCTCCAGCATGGCGGGCTTCTCATCTTCCGGCACGGTCAGCATCGAGGCTTGGGCCGGCACCTTGTCGCCGCGCCGCTGCAGGATTTTGTAGTAGTTGGCCTGGTATTCGCGATCCAACCGTTGCTGGGCAATCAACGGGCCGTCGCTGGTGGCCGCGCTGGTGCCTTCTACTTCCAGGTGCAAGGCCGGGCGTGCCTTGAGCGCTGCGGCCAGTTTGGTCAGGGAGGCCTGGGCATCGGCGCTCAGCTCGCTGGAGCCCGGCGCAAAGGCCACGTTACTCAGGTCGGCGGAGTCGCCGCCGCTGATCAGCCCACCCAGCAATTTGAACGGCGCGGCCGCCGCCTTGACGATCAGGTTACGCAGGGTTTGCCAGACGATGGGCATCACGCTGAACTGCGGGTTATTCAAATCGCCGGTCACCGGTAGCTCGATCGAAATCTTGCCGTCCGTGTCCTTGAGCAGGGCGATCGCCAGTTTCAGGGGCAGGTTCACCGCATCCGGGCTGTCGACCTTCTCGCCCAGTTGCAGTTGCTCGACCACCACTTTGTTTTCGGCCTTGAGTTGGCCCTTGGTGATCAGGTAGTGAAGGTCCAGGTTAAGCCGGCCCTTGCGGATGCGGTAGCCGGCGAACTTGCCGGAGTAGGGCGTGAGGGTGGTCAGCTCTACGCGCTTGAAGCTGGTGGCGATGTCCAGGCTGGCCATGGGGTCGAAAGGGTTCAGGCTGCCCTGGATGGTGACCGGGGCGTAGCGGTCGACCTTGCCTTTGATGTCCACCTTGGCCGGCTTTTGTTCGCGGCTGTCGATGGTGCCGATCTGCCCGTTGAGCTGTTGCACGGCAGTGGCAAAGTTGGGTGTCAGGCTGAAGTCGGCGAAGTTGGCCGAGCCATCGTTGATGTTCACCTGGCCAATATGGATGGCCATGGGTTTGTCGTTGCTGGCGGTTTTCGCCGCAGGCGCCGTTGGCGCGCCGGCAGGTTGGGCGATCAGCATGTCGTTGATGTTGGTGGTGCGGTCTTCGTTGATCATGAAGCGGGCATAGGGTTGCAGCAGGTTGACCTTGTCGATCGACAAGCTGTTGCCCAAGTCGAAGTTCACGCCTTCGAGCACCAACTGCTGCCATTTGACGAAGTCACGGGTCTTGAGGGTGTCCAGGGTGTGCAACTGGTCAACCTGAGCGCGGCCGGTCACGGTCAAGGCCAACGGCTCGGTGCTCTTGAGGTTGACGGCCAGGTCGCTGCCGAGCATGCCACTGCGCAGCTCCATGCGAATGAACGGGGTGATGTAGGACTGCGCCACCCGCAGGTCGATGTCTTGGGTGGTGACTTTCAGCTTGGCGCTGACCGGGTTCAGGTTGACCTCGCCACTGGCGCTGATCTTGCCCTGTTTGCCCAGGCCTGTGTCCAGTTTCAGGTTAAAAGGCGATTTGTTGAGGCTGTCGAAGTTTTGCAGGTCCAGGTTCAGCGGGCCCAGTTCCAGGGCGACGGGCTCTTTGGGCACGCGGTCGGCCAAGTGCACTTTGTAGTCGCGCAATTGCACGTCTTTAAGCAGTACCTGCCAGGGCTTGCTCGGTGCGCTGGGCACCGGCTGGGTTTCAGGCTTGGCATCGGCGGTGGCCGGCGCGTTTTTTTCCTGGGGGGCGGGCTTGGCGGGCTGGGCGAACAGTTTTTGCCAGTCCAGTTGCCCGTCAGCCTCGCGGGCGGCCCAGGTTTCCAGGTTCTGGCTGCGGATCTTGCCCACGGTGACCAATTGCTTGGCAAGGTCTAGCGAGGTGTCGCTGACGTCCAGGCGTTCCAGCTTGACCAGTGGGCGACCGTCCGGGGTGTTGATGGCGAACGGCGCGATACTGACGGCGACGTTGCTCAGGTTGAGTTCGGTTTCCTTGGACAGGTTGAGCTGGTAATCGGTGCTCAGGCTGAAGTTGCCGTCTTGCAAAGCCAGAGGCAACGCATCGCGTACATAAGGCCACCAGACCTTCATCTTGCCATCGGTGACCTTCAGCTTGCCCTCGGAGGTGATCGGCACCAGGCTGATCTTGCCGCTCCAGTCGATACGCCCGCCGGCGGGGCCGGCGGCCACCAGGGTCATGTCGGCGTTGTCGTCGGGCAGGGTACTGAGGTTGTTCAGCTCAAGGTTCATCGAGTTGTAGAGAAACTCGATGGGTTCGCTGGGGCGCATGTCCTTGAAGTGCAGGTAGCCTTCCACCAGCTTGATGCTGCCGATGCGCAACGGGAACGGCTTGCTCGGCGGCTCGTCCGGCTTGGCAGGCGTGCTGGGCGGCAGCTTGAACAGCTGCGCCAGGTTGAGGGTACCGTCCTTATTGAACAGCAACTCGGTGCGCGGCTTGTCCAGCTCCACGGCTTCCAGGTGCAGGGCGCGGGTCCACAGGCTGTCCAGTTGCAGGTTGGCGTACAGGCGCTCGAAGGCCACCTGCTCGGTTCCCGGTTCGCCCAGGCGCAAGCCCCACAGTGTCAGCTCCAGGCTGAAGGGGTTGAACTCCAGACGGTCCAGGTGCGCAGGTACGGTCGAGTAATTGGCCAATTGCTGGTTGGCGATACGTAGGCCAATGCCCGGCAATATCAGGAAACCGAGCAGGCTGTACACGGCGATTAGCGCCACGATGGCGGCGAGGGTGCGTTTCAATCCTTTGTGCATGTGCGGCTTCGTCTGTTCGAACGGAGGTGCTTGGAGTATGGCACGCCAAACTTGTTCCGAAGACAAAGCCGCAATGTGTGTAGGAAATTACATCAGGTTGTTTTTTTCGCGGATAGATTCGCTCCTGTAGAAGCGGATCTATCCGCCAAGCAAACGGCGCGACTACAACTGCAGAATCAAGGTCTTCAACGGCGGTTGCCCATCCATCGAGGGGAAATCTTGCGCCGGGGCCATCACCTGCCAGTCGCGCACCGGTCGCCCGGCCTTTTCGGCGCAGCGCAGCACCTGTTCGCGCCAGTCATCCAAGCTGACTTTCGCCAGGTTGTTGCAGCAGATCAACACGCCGTTGTCGGCGGTGCTCAGCAGGGCTGGCTTGAGCAGGCTCTGGTAATCGCGCAGCAAGTCCACGGTGCCGAAGGCGCTCTTGGCCCAAGCAGGCGGGTCGAGGAATACCAGGTCGAACTGGCGTTGTTCCAGGCGCGGGTAGCTGGGCAGTTTTTGCCCGCGGCGTTGGGTGATCGCTAGCCCAGCCAGTTGGCGAATGGCCGGGAAGTAATCGGACTGCACGAACTGCATGGGCGGCAGTTGCGGGTTCAGTACGCCGTTTTCCTTGCCCACCGCCAGGTTACCCTCGGCGAAATCCAGGTTGCAGACTTCGCTCGCGCCGCCAGCCGCCGCGCTCAAGCCAACGCCGCAGGTATAGGCGAACAGGTTGAGCACGCTTTTGCCCTGGCTGTGCTGCTTGACCCAGCCACGGGCGTTGCGCAGGTCCAGGAACAGCAACGGGTCTTGCCCGGCATGGCGGCCGCGCACTCGGTAGTTCAGGCCCCATTCGTGGCCCACCAAGTCTGCCAGGGCGGCATCAGCGGCCTGGTACGCCGTGTCTTGCCGGTCGATGCGTGAATTACCACGGGAGCGGTCGTTGTACACCAGCAACAGTTCCAGGCCCAGCTCGCGGTTAACCTGCTCGTGCACGGCCAACAGCTCGGCCGGCTCCAGGCTCTGGTGGAAGCTTTGCACCAGCAACTGCGGGCCGTAACGGTCGACGGTCAGGCCGCCGGCGCCTTCCTGGCTGCCATGGAACAGGCGATAACAGTCGGTGCCCTGCGCGTGCAGTTCACTGAGGAGGTCTTTACGGCAGTCGAGGGCGGCGCGCAGCGCCTGATTCAAAGGGGTCATGCACGGCGCCTTGTAAGGTAGCCGTGCAGTTTAACAGCCCGGATGGGGCAGGGTAATGGCCTAGCGCTCGATGGCCAGCGCGACGCCCTGACCACCACCGATGCACAGGGTGGCCAGGCCCTTCTTGGCATCACGCTTGATCATTTCGTGCAGCAGGGTGACCAGCACGCGGCAGCCCGACGCACCAATCGGGTGGCCAATGGCGATGGCGCCGCCGTTGACGTTGACCTTGCTGGCGTCCCAGTTCAGCTCCTTGCCCACCGACAGGGCCTGGGCAGCGAAGGCTTCGTTGGCTTCGATCAAGTCCAGTTGCTCGAAGGTCCAACCGGCCTTGTCCAGGCAACGGCGGGTGGCGCTGACCGGGCCGATGCCCATGATGGCTGGGTCTACGCCGGCATTGGCATAGGCCTTGATGCGGGCCAGCACTGGCAGGCCCAGCTGCTCGGCCTTGGCGGCGCTCATTAGGATCACGGCGGCGGCGCCATCGTTTAGCGACGAGGCGTTACCTGCGGTCACCGTGCCGTCTTTTTTGAAGGCTGGCTTGAGCTTGGCCAGGGACTCGGCGGTGGTGCCGGCACGCGGTTGCTCGTCGGTGGCGAAGGCAATGGGGTCGCCTTTGCGCTGCGGGATCAGGATGGGGGTGATTTCGTCGACGAAGCGCCCGGCTTCGATGGCTGCGCAGGCTTTTTGCTGGGAGGCGGCGGCAAAGGCGTCCTGGGCTTCACGGCTGATGCCGTACTTGTCTACCAGGTTCTCGGCAGTGATGCCCATGTGGTAGTCGTTGAAGGCGTCCCACAGGCCGTCGCTGATCATGGTGTCGACCAGGGTCGCGTGGCCCATGCGCAAGCCGGTGCGGGCGCCGGGCATCACGTAGTTGGACAGGCTCATGTTCTCCTGGCCACCGGCGATGATGACGTCGGCGTCGCCGCAGCGGATGGCCTGCGTGGCCAGGTGCAGGGCCTTGAGGCCCGAGCCGCAGACTTTGTTCAGGGTCATGGCGGGCACGGCATGGGGCAGGCCAGCCTTGATCGCGGCCTGGCGGGCGGGGTTTTGCCCGGCGCCTGCGGTGAGCACCTGGCCGAGGATGACTTCGTCGACCTGTGCGCCATCCAGGCCGGTCTGGGCCAGCAACTGGCGGATGACCGCCGCGCCCAGGTCCACGGCGGGAATATTCGCCAGGGCGCCCTGGAAGCTGCCCACGGCGGTGCGGGTGGCGGCAACGATGACTACGTCTTGCATGGCACAGGTCCTCACTTTTATTGGTTTACCGCAGCGTGCGCCGAGGTTTGTGATAGCGGGTCATGGTGTCACAGTCGCCACCTTGGTGCCATCGGCGAACCGGGCGGTCATATTTGGGCGATACCCATGCGCCGCCTGGCACGGTGCACCGAGCCGTCACGCACGGCCCAGCGCAGAATCGGCGCGGTGCTGCCCACGCCGCTGCGCACCAACTGGCGCTTGAGGCTGCCTTGTTTCAGCGCCAGCATCGCGCTGGCCCAATCGGGCAGCAGGTCGATGCCGGCCTGCATCATCAGCGCGCCAAAGGGTTTGGCCAAGCGGCTGGGCGCTGGCGCATCGAGCAACAGGCGGATCACTTCGTGGCTGCGTTCGTCGCACACAAGCTGTGGGCGAATACCTTGAAGGTAGTCGGCGATTTGCTGCCGTGACTTGGGCACATCGCGCGCGCCCAGCCGCTCTGCCACCAAGGCGATCTCGGCGTAGTAGCGGTCTTGGTCTGCGCCGCTCAGGTGCGGGTTGCGATAGCGCAGGTGCGAGGCCAGGAAGTGGCTGACCTCGGCCACGTGCACCCAGGTCAGCAGGTCCGGATCGCTGGCGGCGTAGGGCCGGCCATCGGCCGCGTTGCCGACGATATGCACATGGATGCCGCGCACTTTGTCGATCAGCCAGTTGGCGTCCTGGGTCGCGCCAAAGGTGGTGCCCGAGATGAACTGCCCGGTGCGGCGCAGGCGGCCGAGCATGTCACTGCGAAAGTTTGAATGGTCCCATACCCCGGCCAGGGCCAAGGGGTGCAGGGCCTGCAGCATCAAGGCGCTGATGCCGCCGACCAGCATGCTGGTGAAGTCGCCGTGCACCTGCCAGCAGATGGCATCGGGGCCGAACAGCCCGGGGTCGCCCTTGGGGTTTTCCAGGTCCAACTGGCCCAGGGACAGGCCGGTCAGGCTCAGCACTTGTGTTTCGATGCGGCGGCGAATGAATTCCATGGGTTACTTAGTGTGAAGGGTCATCGGTTGAGGCGCGTGTCGATCAAGCCTTGCACCACGCTGGGGTCGGCCAGGGTGGAGGTATCGCCCAGGCTGTCGAGTTCGTTGCAGGCGATCTTGCGCAGGATACGCCGCATGATCTTGCCCGAGCGGGTCTTGGGCAATGCCGGTGCCCATTGAATCAGTTCCGGCTTGGCAAAGCTGCCGATTTCCTTGCTGACCAACGCCAGCAACTCTTTGCGCAATGCGTCGTCAGCGGTGACGCCGTTCATGGGCGTGACAAAGGCATAGATGCCCTGGCCCTTGAGGTCGTGAGGGTAGCCGACCACGGCCGCCTCGGCGATGCGATCGTGCAGCACCAGTGCGCTTTCCACCTCGGCGGTGCCGATGCGGTGCCCGCTTACGTTGACCACGTCATCGATGCGCCCGGTTATCCACAGGTCGCCGTCTTCGTCGCGGCGCGCGCCATCGCCGGTGAAGTAGTAACCGGGGTAGGGCTTGAAGTAGGTGTCGACCATGCGCTGGGGGTCGCCGTACACGCTGCGGATCTGCCCCGGCCAACTGGCCTTGATGGCCAGGATGCCGCTGCCGGGGCCGTCCAGGCGTTGGCCTTTTTCATCCAGCAGCACCGGCTCCACGCCAAAGAACGGCTGGGTGGCGCAGCCGGGCTTGGTGCGCGGTGTGCCTGGCAACGCGGTGAGCATGATGGCGCCCGTCTCGGTTTGCCACCAGGTATCGACGATGGGGCAGCGCTCGTTGCCTACGGCGTGGAAGTACCATTCCCAAGCCTGCGGATTGATCGGTTCGCCCACGCTGCCGAGCAGGCGCAGGCTTTCGCGAGAGGTTTTTTCCAGTGGGCCGTGGCCTTCGCGCATCAAGGCGCGCAGGGCTGTGGGGGCGGTGTAGAAGATATTCACGTGGTGCTTGTCGATCACCTGCCAAAAGCGCGAGGCGTCCGGGTAATTGGGCACGCCCTCGTAAATCAAGGTGCTGGCGCCGTTGGCCAGCGGCCCGTAAACGATGTAGCTGTGGCCGGTGACCCAGCCAACGTCGGCCGTGCACCAGAAGACTTCACCGTCGCGGTAGTCGAACACATGCTTGAAGGTCATGGCGGCCTGCAGCAGGTAGCCGCCCGTGGTGTGCAGCACGCCCTTGGGTTTGCCGGTGCTGCCGGAGGTGTAGAGGATGAACAGCGGGTCTTCGGCGCCCATCGGTTCGGGCGGGCAGTGGTGGCTGACGCCGTGCACGGCCTCGTGGTACCAGATGTCACGGCCAGCCACCCAGTCCAGGGTGCCCTGGGTGCGCTCCACCACCACCACGGTGCTGACCGCCGGGCAACTCTGCAAGGCCTTGTCGACGTTGCTTTTGAGCGGTATGTATTTACCACCGCGCACGGCCTCGTCGGCGGTAATCACGGTGCGGCAATCGGCATCCAGGATGCGGTCGCGCAATGCGTCCGGGGAAAACCCGCCAAACACCACCGAGTGCACCGCGCCAATACGCGCGCAGGCCAGCATGGCGTAGGCTGCTTCCGGAATCATGGGCATGTAGATGCACACCCGGTCGCCCTTTTTCACCCCACGCTCTTTGAGCACGTTGGCCAAGCGGCAGACGTTGTGGTGAAGCTTTTTGTAGGTGATCTCCGCGGATTCGCTGGGGTTGTCACCCTCCCAGAGTATCGCGATCTGTTCGCCACGGGTTTTCAGGTGGCGGTCGATGCAGTTGTAGCTCACATTCAACTGCGCCCCTTCGAACCAGGCGGCCTTGCCCGTGCGCAGGTCGCAATCGCGCACCTTGCTCCAAGGCTTGCTCCAATCGACGAACGCCTTGGCCTGCTCGGCCCAGAACCTGTCGGGGTCATCAATGGATTGGCGGTACAGGCGCTGGTAGTCGGCGTCGTCCAGTTGCGCGTTGCGGCGCGTGGCATCGGCGATGGGGTAGGCACTGAGGTCGAACATGGCGGGGTCCTTGTTCTTGTGAGGGCACAATAACAAGGGTGGACCCGATAGGGCGGGTGAGCAAGGTTTACGAGGTGATGGGCAATCGGTAGGAGCGGATTTATCCGCGAAGATCACGCCACGGTAGGCCTGAATGACCGTGTTGTTCTTTTCGCGGATAAATCCGCTCCTACGGACGGCGGGCAATCAACCGCGATGGCGACCGCGGAAGTAGTTGATCAGCCCTTGGGTCGACGCGTCTTCCGCCGGCTCCTCGTTGCTGCCGGTCAGGCGATTGTAGACGCCTTTGCCCAGTTCCTTGCCCAGTTCCACGCCCCATTGGTCGAAGGCGTTGATGCCCCAGAGCACGCTTTGCACGAATACTTTGTGTTCGTACATTGCCACCAGCGCACCCAGGCGGCGGGGGCTGATGCGCTCTACTACCAGGGTGTTGCTCGGGCGGTTGCCCGGGATCACCTTGTGCGGGGCCAGTTTCTGGATTTCTTCTTCGCTCATGCCCTTGTCGCGCAGTTCGGCCTCGGCCTCGGCGCGGGTCTTGCCCAGCATCATCGCTTGGCTCTGGGACAGGCAGTTGGCGTACAGCCACTGGTGGTGGTCGGCCACCGGGTTGAAGCTAACCACCGGCACGATGAAGTCAGCCGGGATCAGTTGGGTGCCCTGGTGCAGCAACTGGTGGTAGGCGTGCTGGCCATTGCAGCCCACGCCACCCCAGATCACGGGGCCGGTGTCGGTGGTCACCGGGCTGCCGTCCTGGCGCACGCTCTTGCCGTTGGATTCCATGTCCAACTGCTGCAAGTGCTTGGTGATGTTGCGCAGGTAGTGGTCGTACGGCAGGATCGCGTGGCTTTTCGCGCCCCAGAAGTTACCGTGCCACACGCCCAGCAGGGCCAGCAACACTGGCATGTTGGACTCGAACGGTGCGGTCTGGAAGTGCTGGTCCATGGTGTAGGCGCCAGACAGCAGCTCCTTGAAGTTGGCCATGCCGATGGCCAGGGCGATCGGCAAGCCGATGGCCGACCACAGCGAGTAGCGGCCGCCTACCCAGTCCCACATCGGGAAGATGTTTTCTTCGCGAATGCCGAAGGCCACGGCTGCGGCGTTGTTGCTCGACACGGCGATGAAGTGGCGGTACAGCTCGGCTTCCGAGCCGCCTTGCGCCAAGTACCAGGCACGGGCGGCCTGGGCGTTCTTCAGGGTTTCGAGGGTACTGAAGGATTTGGACGAAACGATGAACAGCGTAGTTTCGGCGCGCAGCTTGCTCGACAGTTCGTGGAACTCACTGCCGTCGATGTTCGCCAGGTAGTGGCAACGCACGCCTTTCTGCGCATACGGCAGCAGCGCTTCGGACACCAGTTCCGGGCCGAGGAACGAGCCGCCGATGCCGATGTTGACCACGTCGGTGATCGGCTTTTCGGTGTAGCCGCGCCACAGGCCGTCGTGGATGCGCCCGACCAGCTCGGTGATCTGGTTCAGCACCTTGTGCACTTCCGGCATGATGTTGGTGCCGTTGACGTTGAGCTTGTCGCCTACCGGCCGGCGCAGGGCGGTGTGCAGCGCCGGGCGGCCTTCGGAGGCGTTGAGGATCTCGCCGGCGAACATCGACTTGATGGCGTCTTGCAGGCCCACCTCACCGGCCAGCTTGACCAGCAGGTCGCGGGTTTCGGCGTTGATCAGGTTTTTCGAATAGTCGAGAAACAGGCCGCAGGCGCTCAGGGAGAATTCGTTGAAGCGCGTGGGGTTGGCATTGAACGCTTCGCGCATGCTGAAATCCTGCATGGCTTTGCGGTGTTGGCTCAGCGCCTGCCAAGCGGGCAGGGCGGTCACGTCGTGAGGAGTGCGGTAATACGCCATCGCTGCAGGTTTCCTTTTACTTGAACTGCCTTTTGGACACTTGAGAGCCCGGCCAGGTTGCGTAAATTTTTTTTGGCCAGCTCAGGCATCAGCGGCACGCCCATGGGGGGCGGTCCGTTCACAGTAAACGCCCTTGGCGATTCTGTCTGCGCCTGGGCTCATCTTTGTCCGGTACTTTTTATAACATCGCGAATCGCTGGCAGTGTGCCCGAACCCTTGGGGCCGGGCAATACGGCGGCAGGCACCGGTTTCAGGCGTGTGCGTCGAGGTCCAGGTGCAGGTTGTCGATCAGGCGCGTGGTGCCGATGTAGGCGGCGGCCACGATCACCAGGTCGCGGTCCTCGGCCGTGACCTGGCGCAGGTTGATGGCGTGGCGAATTTCCAGGTAATCGGGCTTGAACCCGGCGGCTTCCTGTTGCGCGCGGGCCGTGGCAATCAGGGCGGGGTAGTCCCGATCGCCTGCGCGAATGGCCGCGGCGACCTGTGTAAGGCTGGCGTACAGTGCGGGGGCTGCGCTGCGTTGGTCTTGCGTGAGGTAACCATTGCGCGACGACAGGGCCAGGCCGTCTTCGGCGCGCGCGGTTGGCTCGCCGATGATCTGGATCGGCATGTTCAGGTCGCGCACCAGGGCGCGGATCACCGCCAGTTGCTGGTAATCCTTCTGGCCAAACACCGCCAGGTCCGGTTGGACCATGTTGAACAACTTGCTGACCACCGTGGCCACGCCTTCGAAATGCCCGGGGCGGCTGGCGCCACACAGGCCTTCGGACAGCTGCGGCACGCTGACGCGCGTCTGCACGGCCATGCCATCGGGGTAGATTTCTTCGACCGCAGGCGCGAACAGCAGGTTGCAACCCGCCTGGATCAGTTTTTCCTGGTCGGCGGCCAGGGTGCGTGGGTATTTATCCAGGTCTTCTGAGGGGCCGAACTGCATTGGGTTGACGAAAATGCTGGCAACCACGAAATCAGCCCGCTGCGCCGCCTTGGCCACCAAGGCCGCGTGGCCCGAGTGCAGGTTGCCCATGGTCGGCACAAGGCCAATACGTTTGCCTTCACTGCGGGCGCGGGCCACGGCAGCACGCAGTTCGCGTACGGTTTTTACAGTGTTCATGCGGTGAATCCGTGTTCGGGGCCTGGGAAACTGACGTCTTTGACTGCGCTGACATAGGCCTGCAGGGCGCTCTGGATGTCTGGCTGGCCGGTCATGAAGTTCTTCACGAACTTGGGCACGCGGCCGGTCAGGGACAGGCCGAGCATGTCGTGCAGTACCAAGACCTGGCCGTCGACATCACTGCCGGCGCCAATGCCGATGATGGGGATCTTGACCGCCTGGTGGATTTCGCTGGCCAGCTCGCTGGGTACGCACTCCAGCAGGATCATTGCCGCGCCAGCGGCTTCCAGGGCCATGGCGTCGGCGCGCATTTGCCGGGCCTGGGCTTCCTGGCGGCCTTGCACTTTGTAACCACCGAGGATATTCACCGTTTGCGGGGTCAGGCCCATGTGCGCGCACACCGGGATGCCGCGCTCGGCCAGCAGGCGGATCGATTCGGCCAGCCACGCCGCACCCTCGACCTTGACCATGTGGGCGCCGGCCTGCATCAGCATGGCGCTGTTGGCGAAGGTTTGTTCCAGGGTGGCGCAGCTCATGAAGGGCAAATCGGCGAGGATCAACGCGCCTTCGTTGCCGCGCTTGACGCTGGCCACGTGATAGGCCATTTCCGCCGTAGTGACGGGCAGGGTGCTGTCATGCCCCTGCAGGACCATGCCCAGCGAGTCGCCCACCAGCAGGACTTCCACGCCGGCCTGGCAGGCGGCCTGGGCGAACGTCGCGTCGTAGCAGGTCAACATGGTGATTTTCTCACCCTTGAGCTTGAGGCTCTGCAGGGTGGTCAAGGTGATTTCTGGCATGAAAAGCAATCCTCAGTCAGGCGCCGTGAATACTGCCGTGAAAGCAGATGGTTCAAGCACACCATCGTCTTTTGCGATGTTTGAATAACGACCTTTGGCAGCCCGAACACGCTGTTTCGGGGCGTCGACGGGCCATCGGACGCCTATAGTCGTGACGAGGGGGGAGGAAGTCAATTACCAGTGTTACCGCAATGTTACCCAGCGGCTGTTACGCACGTTACCAGCCCAGGCGGGCCGGGCGTTACAGGCGTTCGAGGCCTTCGAATGGGCACTGTGCCAGAAGCGCCGAAAGCGCCCTTTTATCGGCCAGCACCAAGTCTTGGGGGGCCACTTCGGCCAGGGGGTACAGTACGAAGGCGCGCAGGTGCATCTGATAGTGCGGCACCTTCAAGCGCGGCTGGTCGATCAACTGGTCGCCGAACAGCAGGATATCCAGGTCCAGCGTGCGCGGGCCCCAGCGCTCCTTGCGCTCGCGGCCCTGGTCGTTCTCGATCGCTTGCAGGGCGTCGAGCAGTTCCAATGGCGCAAGGCGGGTGTCCAAGGCGGCGACGGCGTTGGTGTAGCGGGGCTGGCCCGGCAACAGCGAGTCGCTGGTATAGAAGGACGATGCCTGTGCCAGCGCGGTGCCAGGCAACTGGGCCATGGCCTGCAAGGCACTGCGCAATTGCGCATCCGGTGCCGAGAGGTTGCTGCCCAGGCCGATATACACCCGTTCCATGCTTACTCGCCGAAGTCTTGCGAGTCACCAGCGCGTTTGCGCTTGGTGCCCGTGCGGCGACGTTTGCGCGGTGCACCGCTGTCATCGCCCTTGCTGCCCAGGTCGCGAATCATGTCGCGGCGCCCGCTTTCGTTGGCGTCCTGGTAGTCGGTCCACCATTCACCCAGGCCATCAGTGTCTTCGCCGGCGCTTTCACGCAGCAGCAAAAAGTCGTAGCCGGCACGGAACCGTGGGTTGTCCAGCAGCAGGTCGGCACGTTTGCCGCTGCGCCGTGGCAGGCGCTCCTGCATGTCCCAGATCTCGCGGATCGGGATGGTGAATCGCTTGGGAATGGCGATGCGCTGGCACTGTTCGGCGATCAGTTCGTGGGCGCCTTCCTGCATGGCCGGGATGGGCGGCATGCCACGTTCCTGCAAGCGCAAGACACGGGCGGGCAAAGCTGGCCACAACAGCGCGGCGAACAGGAAGGCCGGTGTGACCGGCTTGCCCTGCTTGATGCGCAGGTCGGTGTTGCGCAGCGCTTCGCTGATCAGCGTGTGGGTGTACGTGGGGCGGTGCTCCAACGCCAAGGCGCTGGCCGGAAACAATGGGTCGAACAGTTCCAGGTCCACCAGCATCTCGAAGGTGTCGGCGGCGTGGCCGGACAGGAACAGCTTGAGGGTTTCCTCGAACAGGCGTGCCGAGGGAATTTCACGCAGCAGCGGTGCCAGTTCGCGGATCGGCGCTGCGGTGTGTTTCTCGATGCCGAAGTCCAGCTTGGCGGCAAACCGTACGGCACGCAGCATGCGCACCGGGTCTTCCTGGTAGCGCTGGCGCGGGTCACCGATCAGGCGGATCAGGTGGTTGCGAATATCGTGCACGCCGTTGGCGTAATCAAGAATGCGCTCGCTGACCGGGTCGTAGTACAGGGCGTTGATGGTGAAGTCGCGGCGCTGGGCATCATCTTCCAGGGTGCCGTAGACGTTGTCGCGCAGGATGCGACCGGCCTCGTTGCGCGAGGACTGGTTGCTGTCTTCTTCTTCGTCATCCTGGGGATGGTTGGCGCGGAAGGTGGCGACTTCGATGATTTCGCGGCCGAAATGAATGTGCACCAGTTTGAAGCGACGACCGATGACCCGGGCATTGCGAAATTCGGCGCGCACCTGTTCAGGGGTGGCACTGGTGGCGACGTCGAAGTCCTTGGGGGTGATGTTGAGTAGCATGTCGCGCACGCACCCACCCACCAGGTAGGCCTGGTAGCCGGCGTTCTGCAGGCGTTCGACGATGCTCACCGCATGGCGGCTGAACTGGCTGCGTTGCAGCGAATGTTGCCCGCTATTAAGCACTTCTGGCGTGGTTCGCTGGTGTTGCGTTCGACGCACTGGAGGACGGAGAGACTGGAACAGCTTCTTCAGCATGGGATGCACTGTTTGAAGGAATGTTCGGCCATGAATGGAGAATGACCGCATGATGGGCGGGGATTCTAGCATTTAGTCGGGGGATGGTGTAGGAGGCTGCGACATCCGAGTACGGATGTGTCTGAAAAGCAGAAACTACAAGGGGAGCCGAAGCTCCCCAAGAAAGTAGTTTTGCGTGCTCTTTTTGTTTTTCTTTTCGGGCTTTTTGTTTTTGTTAACGCCCTGGTCTCAGGCCTGAACCTGGGACTGCCTCCCTAAACCGGGAGCCAAGAGCAAACGGATTGCTTTGATCGCTGTGCTGTCATGATCTTTCGATCCAATCAGTTCGGGCTCTGCTGTGATTGCAGTTTTTATTGTTCTCTGCCTGACTGTGGGGCAAGCCCCAAAAACAACGCTTCTCCAAAAGAATCAGTTAGCTGCGCCTCCGCCGTGTTGTTCTTGTTATGCGTGAGTCGATTCGTCTTATTTTTATTGTCTTGTTCAGTGCTTGTTATTGTTCTTGTACCAAACATATAGCAGGTGCCGTGCCAACTTTTGCAAACCCTTTTAAATCAGGGGGTTGGATGCTTTGATGGCAGGGTGCCAGACCGGCAAATGAGCAAATTCTGTTACCGCACACCCCGGTTTTTGTTACGTGTTGCAAAGGGGGGTAACAGTTTGTCACGCCCCCCTGTGACACCCGGTCTAGAGGGGGGTAGCAGCTGAAACGTATCAGCTTTCGCTGGCCACGCCCGACTTGCGCCGCGGGATGCCCAGGCGCTGTCGGCGTTCCCACAGGCACTTGCGGCTGACGCCCAATTTGCGGGCAAGCTCGGTTTCGGTCATGTGGTCCTGATGTTCCAGTACGAAGTGCTGGAAGTAGTCTTCCAGGGACAGGTCTTCGGTGGGCTCGTGGCTGGTACTGTTTGCGCCGTTCTGCTGCGGCGCCAAGCCAATGTACTCATCGTCGTCGACCAGGTCGCTCAATTCGATGTCGATGCCCAGCAGCTCGGCGGAAATTTCCGCGCTTTCGCTGAGAATCACCGAGCGCTCCACGGCGTTTTCCAGTTCACGCACGTTACCGGGCCAGGAGTAGTGGCGGATGGCCTGTTCGGCATCGGCGGCAAAACGCAGGTCGGTGCGCCCGACACGGGCGCTTTGGCGGGCCAGGAACGCCGTGGCGATTTCATTGACGTCGGCACCGCGCTCGCGCAAGGCTGGCAACTTCAGCGCGATCACGTGCAGGCGGTAATAAAGGTCTTCGCGGAACTGGCCGATCTTGGCCAGGCTCTTGAGGTCCCGGTGGGTGGCAGCGATCAGGCGCACGTCGACCTTTTGCGACTGCACCGAGCCTACCCGGCGGATCTCGCCTTCCTGCAGCACGCGCAACAACCGCGCCTGGGCTTCAAGCGGCAGTTCGCCGATTTCGTCCAGGAACAGCGTGCCGCCATCCGCCGCTTCGACCAGGCCTGCGCGGCCAGCGCTGGCGCCGGTGAACGCGCCTTTTTCGTGGCCGAACAGCTCGGACTCGATCAGGGATTCGGGGATGGCCGCGCAGTTCACCGAGATCATCGGCGCCTTGGCGCGCTTGGACAGGTTGTGCAGGGCCCGGGCCACCAGTTCTTTACCGGTACCCGACTCGCCCTGGATCAGTACGTTGGAGTCGGTGGGCGCGACCTTGCGGATCTTGCTGTACAAGTCCTGCATGGGCGGGCACGAGCCGATGATGCCGATCTCGCCATTGGCATTGCCCGGCAGCGCTTTGTCGGCACTGGCGGCCTTGCCATTGCCGCGTTCGACGGGTGAAGGCGCTGGGGCGTTGGCTCGATCACGCAGGATGCGGGCCACGGCCTGGAGCATCTCATCGTGATCGAATGGCTTGGCGATGTAATCCACCGCACCCATTTTCATCGAGTCCACCGCCGAGCGCAGGCTGGCATAGCTGGTCATGATCAGCACCGGCTTGCCTTGGCCCAGCTTGATCAGTTCGGTACCCGGTGCGCCAGGCAGGCGCAGGTCACTGACGATCAAGTCGAAGGTGGGGATGGAGAAGCGTTCCTGTGCCTCTTGCACAGAACCTGCTTCGCTGACCTGGTACTGATTCCGTTCAAGCAGGCGACGTAGGGCAGAACGAATAATGGTTTCGTCTTCGACGATTAGAATATGCGGCATTGATTCAATTCTCTCGACGGTCTCAGTTCACAGCGGACGTCGCTTCGACATGGCGCGGCAAGGTCACCCGGATACGGGTGCCGCGCTGGCTTTTTACATCAGCCGGGCTGTCGATGGTGATCTGTCCATAATGCTCTTCAACGATGGAATAGACCAGAGCGAGCCCCAGTCCGGTCCCTTCGCCTGGTTCTTTGGTGGTGAAGAAGGGTTCGAATAAACGGTCCATGATGTTTTTCGGAATACCACTGCCTTCATCTTCGACGATCAGATCGACCGTATGTTCGCTGGCTTCGCTTTTGACCCGCACAGCGCTGCCGGGCGGGGAGGCGTCGCGGGCATTGGACAGCAGGTTGATCAGCACTTGCGCCAGGCGCTGCGGATCACCTTCGGCCCAGTGATCGGGGTCGCACAGGTTGAAAAATTGCACCTCGAAGTTGCGCCGGTTCAGCGCCAGCAGGCCGATGGCGTCCTGCGCGACTTCGGCCAGGCTCACCGGTTCGTCGCTGTGCTGGTGGCTGCCGGCGTGGGCGAAGCTCATCAGCGATTGCACGATGCGCGACACCCGCTTGGTCTGTTCGAGGATCTGGCTGCTGAGCTCGGTGATCTCGCCGTCGTCTTCGCGCTCCTCGCGCAGGTTTTGCGCCAGGCAGGCGATGCCGGTAATCGGGTTGCCAATCTCGTGGGCCACCCCGGCAGCCAGCCGGCCGATACTGGCCAGGCGCTCGGAGTGCACCAGTTTGTCTTCCAGCATCTGCGTGTCGGTGAGGTCTTCGACCAGCACCACCAGGCCGCTGTTGCCCGGCGCCAAGGGTTCATCGATGGCTGCCTTGTGCAGGTTCAGCCAGCGGGTTTGGCCATCCAGGGCCAGGCGCTGCTTGTGCAAATGCTCGTCGGGCAAGGTCACGAAACCCAGCAGCAGGCCGCGCCAGGGTTCGCCAATGGTCACCAGGCGCGAGCCCACCACGCGCTGCGCAGGGATGCCGGTCAGTTCTTCCATGGCCTTGTTCCACATCAGGATCTCCTGGTCCTTGGCCAGGGAGCACACGCCCATGGGCAGTTCCTGCAGGGTCTGGCGGTGGTAGCGGCGCAGGGCGTCGAGCTCGGCGGCAAGGCCGGTCAAGCGCGAGTGGTAATCCTCGAGGCGGCTTTCGATGAAGTGAATGTCTTCGGTGACGTAGTTTTCGCTGCCGGACTTGTACGGCAAAAACGTCTCGACCATGTCTTGTGCGACGCTGGGGCCCATCAGGCCGGACAGGTTGGCCTCGATGCGGTCGCGCAGCCGGCGCAGGGCATAGGGCCTGCGCTCGTCGAAGGGCAGGTAGAGGTCACGCAGCGCCTGCTCCACTTCTTTTTGCGCGGCCTTGGCGCCCAGCGGCTTGGCCAGTTGCGTGGCGAACTCCTGGGGCGAGGCGGCGTGCAGTTCGCGGCGTTGCGGGCGGCGCACGTTGTCCACGGCGCAAGCCTCGGCGGCGCTGGCTTCTTCGGTGCTGATGTTGGTGAACAGCGAGATCAGGGTGAACATCAGCACGTTGGCCGCCAGCGACGCGATGGCCGCCATGTGCCAACTGGTGTCGTCCATCACGTAGATCATGTCGAAGAAGGGGATGTAGAAGCCTTGGATATTGCCGATCAGTGGCAGCAGCATGGTGAAAAGCCACACCACGATACCGGCCAGCAATCCGGCAATGAAGCCTCGGCGGTTGGCGGCCGGCCAGTACAGTACTGACAGCACGCCGGGCAGGAACTGCAGGGTGGCGACGAAGGCGACGATGCCCAGGTCAGCCAGATCTTGCTTGGCCCCCAGCAATAGGTAGAAGCCATAGCCGGCCATGATGATCGCGACGATCAGCGCGCGGCGGGTCCACTTCAGCCAGCGGTAGATGTTGCCCTCGGCCGGCGGCTGGTACAGCGGCAGCACCAAGTGGTTGAGCGACATGCCCGACAACGCCAGGGTGGTGACAATGATCAGCCCGCTGGAGGCCGACAGCCCGCCCACGTAGGCGATCAACGCCAGCGCCGGGCTGTTTGCGGCGATGCCGATCCCCAGGGTGAAGTACTCCGGTGGCGTGGTCACGTTCAGCTTCAGGCCCGCCCAGAGAATCAGCGGCACCGCCAGGCTCATCAGCAACAACACCAGCGGCAGGCCCCAACTGGCGCTGACCAGCCCGCGTGGGTTGAGGTTTTCGGTGAACACCATGTGGTACATGTGCGGCATCACGATGGCCGAGGCAAAAAATACCAGCAGCAGCGTGCGCCATGGGCCTTCCTGCAGGGAGGTGTGTATCAGAGCCATCTGGTTTTGCACCAGCCACAGTTCCAGCTGGTGCGGGCCATCGAACACCCCGTACAGGGCATACAGGCCGATGGCGCCCAGGGCGACCAGCTTGATCACCGACTCAAAGGCAATGGCGAACACCAGGCCTTCGTGCTTTTCGCGGGTGGCAATGTGGCGTGAACCAAAGAAGATGGTGAACAGCGTGATCAGCGCGCAAAAGCCCAGCGCCACGCGGTTTTGCACCGGCTCGCCAGTGAGGATGCCGATGGAGTCGGCCACCGCCTGGATCTGCAGGGCCAGCAGCGGCAGCACGCCGATCAGCATGAAAATAGTCGTCAGCGCGCCGGCCCAGGTGCTGCGAAAGCGGAAGGCGAACAGGTCGGCCAGGGACGACAGCTGGTAGGTACGGGTTATTTTCAGGATGGGGTAGAGCAGCACCGGCGCCAGCAAAAAGGCCCCCGATACCCCCAGGTAGCAGGCCAGGAAGCCGTAGCCATACTGGTACGCCAGGCCCACGGTGCCATAGAACGCCCAGGCGCTGGCGTATACGCCCAGCGACAAGGTGTAGGTGATGGGGTGGCGAATGATTGCCCGCGGGATCATCCCGCGCTCGCTGATCCAGGCAACGCCAAACAGCACCAGCAGGTAGGCGGTGCTGATCAGCAGCATCTGGGTGAGGCTAAAGCTCATCGGCATCGCGCTGGCTCTGAAGAATGAAGGTGACCACGATCAGGATCAGCCACAGCAGATAGGGTCGGTACCACGCGCCCGTCGGCTCGATCCACCAGTCCATGATGGCTGGGGAGAACAGGTAGATACCGACTACCAGCAACAGGACCAAACGGTAGATATACATGCCGGCCTCTCGAGTGGATGGACGTCAAACCCCAGGGTGCTCGACTTGTTATTGTAGTGTGGGCAAAAAAGGTGCGGCGATGGTAACGCAAGCTAGGTAGAACGCAACTGGGATTGCCTGCGTTGCTACAATGTGGCCTCGGGCAGGCTGGGTACTTTGGCGATCAGGTCGCTGTCCCAGTGGGCAATGCCCCATCTCAGTACCTCGGCAGGCGTCGCCTGCGCCAACCCGGTGGGCACTGGCTGCCCTAGTGCCCGCAATGCCCGCACCAGCAGCGGCGCGGCCTCGTGGGGCTGCAGGGGCGGCGAACGATAACTCTTGCCCAGTTTGTGCCCGTCCGGCTGGGTGATCAATGGCACATGCAGGTAGCGTGGCTGTTTCAACCCCAGCAATTCCTGCAGGTACAGGTGCCGCGGGGTCGAGTCCAGCAGGTCGGCGCCGCGTACCACATCGCTCACCCCTTGCCAGGCATCGTCCAGCACCACGGCCAGTTGATAGGCGTACAGGCCATCACGACGGCGGATCACGAAATCGCCGCACTCGCGCCCCAGGTGCTGCTCGAAGCGGCCCTGAACCCGGTCGATAAAGTGGTAGCTGAGTTCCGGCACCCGCACGCGAATGGCGGCATCGCCCGGGCCATGGCCCAGGTTGCGACACACGCCTGGGTAGATGCCGTTGAACGGTTCCAACTGCTTGCGCGAACAGGTGCAGGCGTAGGCCAGGCCATGGTTGAACAACTGGTCGATGACCTGAGCGTAGGCGTCGTGGCGCAGGCTTTGGTACACCACCTCACCGTCCCACTCCAGGCCGTAGCTCTCCAGGGTGTGCAGGATCGCCGCCTGGGCCCCGGGCATCTCCCGGGGTGGGTCCAGGTCTTCCATGCGCAACAGCCAGCGGCCACCCACTGCGCGGGCGTCAAGGTAGGAGGCGAGCGCTGCAACCAGCGAACCGAAATGCAGGAAACCACTGGGCGTCGGTGCGAAGCGACCGATGTAGGCGGGGTTATTCATGATAGTAGGTTACTGGAAAGCGGCAAGGGGGGGCGGCGAACCGAGGGCGTGGAGAACGCCCTCTGCTTCAACAAGTCATTTGCCGACTTGTTTTTCCTTGATTTCAGCAAGGGTTTTGCAATCTACGCACAGGTCGGCGGTAGGGCGTGCTTCCAGGCGACGGATACCGATTTCAACGCCGCAGGACTCGCACCAGCCGTATTCTTCGTCGGTGATCAGTTGCAGGGTCTTGTCGATTTTCTTGATCAGCTTGCGCTCGCGGTCGCGGGCACGCAGTTCCAGGGCGAACTCTTCTTCCTGGCTGGCCCGATCGGCTGGATCGGGGAAGTTGGCTGCTTCATCCTTCATATGGTCAACAGTCTTGTCGACGCCGACCATCAGCTCCATCTTCCATTTCTGCAGGATTTTGGTGAAGTGCTCACGCATGGGTTTACCCATGTACTCCTCACCAGGAGCTGCAACGTAAGGCTCAAAGCCACTTTCCAGTGTTTGGGTAGATGCTTGCTTTTCTTTGGTGGACATTGGTTGACCGCCTCTCGCTCTTCTAATCCATTGCGCAGGATGCTCCATCTCCGACACCCGCCGGCCCTGCGACTGCAAGCCGGCGAACTTAGCAGATCAAATCGGACCGCGCTACTCCCGGTTGTCGAGCCTGTCGCAGATGGGTATACAACAGTTCGACCGGGCGTTTACCGACACGTTCGCCGTTTGTGTTCGGTAGAATGGTTATTTTACACCCAAATGAAGGATGAAAATGGCTCAGCCCTACAGTGCGCGCAGTCGCGCCATCGAACCTTTTCATGTCATGGCGCTGTTGGCCCGCGCCAACGAATTGCAGGCGGCGGGGAACGATGTCATCCACCTGGAGATCGGCGAGCCGGACTTCACCACCGCCGAGCCGATTATCAAGGCTGGCCAAGCGGCGCTGGCCGGCGGGCACACCCGCTATACCGCCGCGCGCGGTGTTCCGGCACTGCGGGAGGCCATTTCGGGCTTTTACGAGCAGCGCTACGGGTTGAATATTTCCCCGGAACGCATCCTGATCACCCCGGGCGGCTCGGGCGCGCTGCTGTTGGCCAGCAGCCTTTTGGTCGACCCTGGCAAGCACTGGTTGCTGGCCGACCCGGGCTACCCGTGCAATCGACATTTCCTGCGCCTGGTGGAAGGTGCGGCGCAGTTGGTGCCGGTGGGCCCGGACGTCCGTTATCAATTGAACGCCGACCTGGTGGCACGCCATTGGGACCAGGACAGTGTGGGTGCGCTGGTAGCCTCGCCAGCCAACCCCACCGGCACGCTGCTAAGCCGTGATGAGTTGGCCGCGTTGTCGACGGCGGTCAAAGAGCGCAATGGTCACTTGGTGGTGGACGAGATCTACCACGGCCTGACTTACGGCACGGATGCGGCCAGCGTGCTGGAAGTGGATGACGAGGCGTTCGTGCTGAATAGTTTTTCCAAATATTTCGGCATGACCGGTTGGCGCCTGGGCTGGCTGGTGGCACCGCCGCAAGCGGTGCCGGAGCTTGAGAAACTGGCGCAAAACCTCTACATCAGTGCGCCGAGCATGGCGCAACAAGCGGCGTTGGCCTGCTTTGAGCCAGAAACACTGGCCATATTGGAGGAGCGCCGCGCCGAGTTTGGCCGGCGCCGCGATTTTCTGCTGCCGGCGCTGCGCGAGCTGGGCTTTGGCATTGCCGTGGAGCCTGAAGGGGCGTTCTACCTGTACGCCGATATCAGCGCCTTTGGCGGCGATGCCTTTGCGTTCTGCCAGCACTTTCTGGAAACCGAACACGTGGCGATCACCCCCGGGCTGGATTTTGGCCGTCACCAGGCTGGCCACCATGTGCGGTTTGCCTACACCCAGAGCCTGCCGCGCCTGCAACAGGCGGTGGAGCGCATTGCCCGTGGGCTGCGGAGCTGGCAAGGCTGATGCATTTCAATCCTCCACTTGAAGAAGGGCGGCTACTGCGCCGCTACAAGCGCTTCCTGGCCGATATCGAAACCAGCACTGGCGAGCAGATCACCATCCACTGCCCCAATACCGGCTCCATGTTCAATTGCATGGTGGAGGGCGGGCAGGTGTGGTTCAGCCGCTCCAGCGACCCCAAGCGCAAACTGCCGGGCACCTGGGAAATCAGCGAAACACCCCAAGGCCGCCTGGCCTGCGTGAATACCGCGCGGGCTAATCCACTGGTGGAGGAGGCCCTGCGTGCCGGCGTGATCAGCGAACTCAATGGCTTTACCGGGCTCAAGCGCGAAGTGCCCTACGGCGAGGAGCGCAGCCGCATCGACTTTCGCCTGGAATACCCCGATGGCTTTGCCTACGTCGAGGTCAAAAGCGTGACCCTGGGGTTTGACGGCACGGCCGTGGCCGCCTTCCCCGATGCGGTCACCCAGCGCGGTGCCAAGCACCTGCGCGAACTGGCCAGCCTTGCGCGCCAGGGCGTGCGGGCGGTGCAGTTGTACTGCGTGAACCTGAGCGGCATCGACGGCGTGCGCCCGGCCGAAGAAATCGACCGGGCCTACGCCGATGCCTTGCGCGCCGCCGTGGCCGAAGGCGTCGAGGTACTTGCCTACGGGGTGTACCTGGACCACGAGCAGGTGTACATCGACCGGCCGCTGCCGGTGCGGCTCAGCTAAGCAGCCAGATGCCGCGCGTATCTTCGCGGCACTCCAGGCTTTCCAGGGCCTGGCCCTCGCATGGCCCGGCCACGCAATCACCACTTTCGATCAGGAACAGTGCGCCATGGTGGGCGCACTGGATCAGGCTGGCGCTGGCATCCAGGAAGGCGTCGGGCGCCCATTCCAGGGCAATGCCGCGGTGCGGGCAACGGTTGCGGTAGGCGTAGACCTGGCCTTCGCGGCGCACCAGGAAAATGTTTGCCCCCGCGACTTCAAAACCACGGCTTTGTGCTTCGCTCAACGTTGCGCTTTCACACAACCAATGCATTCGTTTCTCCAGTGTTTACTGCATGTAACAAGGGCGGGCTTGACGGCTAAATGCAAACAATTATCAAATGGTTCGCTGCTGCCATCCACTTCACCAGAGGGAATTATCTCATGCGCTTGAGCGCCAGGGCCGTATTGTTTGCCGGATTGCTCGTTCACCCCTGGCTATCTGCCGCCGAGGCGCCGCTGCCCCAGCATTGGGTCAGTGCCGGCGGGGCGCTGACTGAATGGGTGGTGGCCATGGGCGGTGAAAGCAAACTGGTGGGGGTCGACACCACCAGCCAGCACCCCGACAGCGTCAAGGCCATGAAGAGCATCGGCTACCAGCGTCAGCTATCGGCCGAGGGCATTCTCAGTTTGCAACCGGACCTGCTCATCGGCACCGAAGAGATGGGCCCGCCGGCGGTGCTGGCGCAAATTCGCGAGGCCAAGGTGCGGGTCGAGATGTTCTCCAGCGAGCCGCAATTGCCGGCCTTGCAAGGCAACCTGCTGCACTTGGGGCGGCTGTTGGGCGACGAGGCCCAGGCGGGCAAACTGTTCGACCAGTTCCAGCAGCAACTGGCCGTGCACAAGGCCTGGGTGGACGCCGCGCAAAAAAGCCAGGCGGCGCCCGGCGTGCTGCTGTTGCTGGGGCATGCCGGTGGCAAACCCTTGGTGGCCGGGCAGGACACGGCGGCCGATTGGCTGATCACTCAGGCAGGCGGGCACAACCTGGCCACCAGCACGGGCTACAAGAACTTTTCGGCGGAGGTGCTGGCGGCGCTAGACCCACAGGTCATCGTGTTTGCCGACCGAGCATTGAGCGGTGACGCCGCCTTGCAAGCCTTGATCAAGGAAAATCCGGCGTTGGCATCGACCCGTGCGGTGCGCGAAGGGCGGGTGGTGGAGCTTGATCCCACCCTGTTGGTCGGCGGCCTGGGGCCGCGCCTGCCCGACAGTCTGACGAAACTGGCCACGGCCTTTTACCCTGCGGCCAAGCCTGCCCAATGAAGCGGGTCATGGCACCCCGCACGCTATTTATCGGCCTGAGTGTTTTGTGCTTACTGTCGATCTGGCTGTCGTTGGCCTTGGGTCCGGTCAGCCTGCCATTGCTGGACACCTTGCGTGCCGCCTTGCATCTGCTGGGCTTGCCGGTGGACGGCAATGGCCTTGAGCAGGCGCAACTGATCCTTGGGCAAATCCGCCTGCCGCGCACGTTATTGGGTATGACCGTGGGGGCGGTGCTGGCGCTGTCAGGCGTGGCCATGCAAGGGCTGTTTCGCAACCCTCTGGCAGACCCAGGGCTGGTGGGCGTTTCCAGTGGTGCGGCGCTGGGCGCCGCGATTGCCATTGTGCTGGGCTCGTCGATGGGCGGCATCGCGCAGGGGTTCGAACCTTATCTGTTGTCTGCCTGTGCGTTTCTCGGTGGCCTGGGGGTGACGGCGCTGGTGTATCGCCTAGGCCGTCAGCAAGGGCAAACCAGTGTGGCGATCATGCTGTTGGCCGGTGTTGCGCTGACAGCCCTGGCCGGTTCTGCCGTAGGCCTTTTCACCTATTTGGCCGATGACGCCACCCTGCGCACCCTGACGTTCTGGAACCTGGGCAGCCTAAACGGCGCCAGCTACCAGCGTTTGTGGCCACTGTTGTTGATCGGCGCCGGGGTGGCGCTGTGGCTGCCGCGCCGGGCCAAGGCATTGAATGCCTTGTTGCTGGGCGAGTCTGAAGCGCGGCACCTTGGGGTGGATGTCGAGAAGCTCAAGCGCGAGTTGGTGTTTTGCACGGCGCTGGGCGTGGGTGCCTCCGTGGCGGCCGCCGGGTTGATCGGTTTTGTCGGTTTGGTGGTACCGCACCTGGTGCGGCTGCTGGCAGGTCCCGACCATCGGGTGCTGCTGCCCGCGTCGCTGCTGGCCGGTGCCAGCCTGTTGCTGTTTGCCGACCTTATAGCGCGCCTGGCGCTGGCGCCGGCAGAGTTGCCGATCGGTATTGTCACCGCGTTCCTGGGCGCCCCCTTCTTTCTCTGGTTGCTGCTGCGGGGGCGTCACTGATGCTGCGGGTCGAACAATTGCATATCGTGCGCGGCCAGGACGCCGTGTTGAGTGACATCACCCTGGCCCTGCAACCAGGGGAAGTGCTGGGCGTGCTGGGGCCAAATGGTGCCGGCAAGAGCACGTTGCTCAGTGCCATGTGCGGTGAACTACCGCCTAGCACCGGGCAGGTGTGGCTGGGCCAGCGCCCGCTGGCCCAGTGGCCGGGCAGCGAGCGTGCACGCAGCCTGGCGGTACTACCGCAAACCTCGACGCTGGGCTTTGCCTTTCCCGTTGAAGAGGTGGTGGGCATGGGCCGCCTGCCGCACCAGAGCGGCTTGCTGCGCGACGGCGAAATCATCGAGGCCGCCCTGCAGGCCGCCGATGCCGCCCACTTGCGGGGGCGCAGCTACCTGGCGCTGTCTGGCGGGGAGCGCCAGCGCGTGCACCTGGCACGGGTGCTGGCCCAACTGTGGCCGGGGGAGGCGGGCAGTACCTTGCTGCTGGATGAACCTACCTCGATGCTCGACCCTTTGCACCAGCACACCACCTTGCAAGCGGTACGCGCCTTTGCCGACCGTGGTGCAGCGGTATTGGTGATCCTCCATGACTTGAACTTGGCGGCGCGTTATTGCGACCGCATCTTGCTACTGGAGCAGGGGCGCGCCGCAGCCTTGGGCAGCCCTGCCGAAGTCTTGCAGCCCGCTACCCTGCAAGCTGTGTTCGGCCTTGAAGTGCTGGTGCAGATGCACCCCGAGCGCGGCCACCCGTTGATCATCGCGCGCTGAAACCAACAAAAAAAAGGCAAAAAAAGACCCGGCAAAACTGCCGGGTCAATAACCGTGATTAGCCTGATGAGGAGATAATCTGAGAGTCCGAACCAAGGGCCTTTCAAATCATCACTGATCTCGCGACCAGTTGTGATAATCATAACAATTCTCATTTAGATGTCAAGGCTTGCCGATGAGAATTTTCAATTGGCTGAAATAAGCCGAGTCACCTGCCGGTTCAGCGAGTCGATGCGCCGCGCCATGCTCTCGATCAAACTGTGGGCAATCCGGGGGTTGGTCTGGGTCAGGTTGAGGAACTGCTCCTTGGGTATCAGCATGATGGTGCACGGTTCGCTCGCGATGACCGTGGCGCTGCGCTTTTCGGCAGTGAACACCGCCATGGCGCCAAAAATCTCGTCCTTGGGCACGTCACCCACCTTGTGCCCGTCGACGAACGCTTCGGCATGGCCTTCGATGATCACGAACACGTGGTCGGCATTGTCGCCCTGGTTGATCAGGGTCTCACCGGCCGCGACATGCTTGAAGCCATTGCTGCTGCGAAACTCCGGTTGTTTGAGGCGGGTGATGGCGTCGCACAGCAGGGTGGTGTGGCCGGTGAGGTACTCCACCAGCAATTCTTGCGCGGGGGTGGATTGATTCAGGTGCGCCAATACCTCGCTTCGCGAGTAGGGCACCAGGCGCAATGGCCCTTCGCAGCTGTAATGGTAGGCGCAGGGCAGGGAATGGGCTTGCTGCAGGCCGACCAGGTCGCCTTCTTGCAGGTAGAACAGCGGTCGTTCGTTGACCCGCGCGTGCAACAGGCCGCTGTCGATCAGGTACAGGCATGTTTCATCGATATGGGGCGAAAGGTCGGCACACTGCTCAAGCTCGATCGCCTCGTCCAGCGGCGCCACCCCATGCAGCATCTGCGCAGCCAAGCCCTGCAGGCGGTTGACCCACGCATCGGCGTAGGCCGGTTGCTCCCCAAGTAAGTACATAAGCTAAGTCTCTTGACGGCCATGCGCGGCAGAGTGCGCGCGATTAGTTTTTATGGCGTGACGATATAGCGTCAAGTTGCTTATTCAAAGCTTCTTTGCGATCACTGGGGATATCGTTCCAGTGTACGTCCAGCAGCGCCCCTTCAATGGCGTACAGCAGCACTTTGGATGCACGGAAACCACGGGTCTTGACCGCTCGGTAGGCATCCACCGCCCCCAGGCGGCGCAGATCCGATGCACTATGAATGCCCACGGCGTGCAACCACTGCGCAGAAGTCTTGCCAAGGTTTTTCAAATGTTGAAGTTCATCGTTCATCAAGCCTCCTTGCGACGGCTGAACTCTTGGAGATTGCGTATCTGAAGGGGAGTGTAGCGGCACTTCGCAATTGCGCTCAGCGAGGCTGATCAGTTGCGCAGGGGCAGGGGTGCACACCCCTGTAGGAGCGGATTCATCCGCGAAAAGATCGCCGCGGTCCTACCGATCTATCGCGGTGGTTTCTTCGCGGATCAATCCGCTCCTACAGAAGACCGGGGGGCAATCAGCGGATATGTTGGCGCGCACGCCCCTGTAGGAGCGGATTCATCCGCGAAAAGATCGCCGCGGTTCTACCGATCTATCGCGGTGGTTTCTTCGCGGATGAATCCGCTCCTACAGAAGACCGGGGGCAATCAGCGGATACGTTGGCGCGCACGCCCCTGTAGGAGCGGATTGATCCGCGAAAAGATCGCCGCGGTTCTATCGATCTATCGCGGTGGTTTCTTCGCGGATGAATCCGCTCCTACAGAAGACCCGGGGGCAATCAGCGGATATGTTGGCGCGCACGCCTCTGTAGGAGCGGATTCATCCGCGAAAAGATCGCCGCGGTCCTACCGATCTATCGCGGTGGTTTCTTCGCGGATGAATCCGCTCCTACAGAAGACCGGGGGTAATCAGCGAATATGTTGGCGCGCACGCCCCTGTAGGAGCGGATTTATCCGCGAAAAGATCGCTGCGGTCCTACCGATCTATCGCGGTGGTTTCTTCGCGGATCAATCCGCTCCTACAGAAGACCGGGGGCAATCAGCGGATATGTTGGCGCGCACGCCCCTGTAGAGCGGATTTATCCGCGAAAAGATCGCTGCGGTCCTACCGATCTATCGCGGTGGTTTCTTCGCGGATGAATCCGCTCCTACAGAAGACCGCGGGGTAATCAGCGAATATGTTGGCGCGCACGCCCCTGTAGGAGCGGATTTATCCGCGAAAAGATCGCCGCGGTTCTACCGATCTATCGCGGTGGTTTCTTCGCGGATCAATCCGCTTGTATCTGCAGAGGTGGTTAGACTTTGAGGTGAGAGCGGTGAGTAGCAAGCTGTTAATCCGTTGTGCTTGAAGCACGTGTAGGAGCAAAGCTGCTACCCACCTCTTCACTCTGGCGATAAAGCCCGAACAGTTGAACGAGCACCACTCGAATACAAGCGTGGGCCACGCCAGAGCGCTCTCACTCACAAGTGTAGGAGGGTCTGGCCATGTTGTCTTGGATTGGGATCGACGTTGCAAAAGCTAGCCTTGAAATTGGGATCAAGCCTCAAGGCATCACTTTCACTACTTCAAACGACAACGAGGGCCTAGCCCAGCTAGAGACTTGTCTTGGCCAACTTGAGGTCGGGCGAATTTTAATGGAGGCGACCGGCGGATACGAAAAGCTGGCCCTGCGCACGCTTCAGAAGGCTGGTCACAACGCCGTTTGTATCAATCCTGTTCGGGCTCGCCAGTTCGCAGAGGCGATGGGCAAAAGAGCTAAAACGGACAAGATTGATGCAATGGTCTTAGCCGACTTCGCATCGAAAATCGACGATTGTCCTAGCCAGGCATCGACTCCGGAGCGCGATGAGCTCAGGGAGCTGGTCAAGCAGCGTGATCGGTTCGTCCAGCAGCGTGATGACAATAAGCGTCGGCTCAAGCAAGCCAACTCGGCGGTGGTCATCGCCAATTTCAACCAGCACATTAAGCACTTGCGCGAGTTGATCAAACAGCTGGACAAGGTAATCAAGCAAGCCACGAAAAGCGTGGACTCCGACAGAGCGAAGCAACTGATGTCGGTAAAAGGCGTCGGCCCTGTCACAGTGGCAAGCTTGCTGTGCTACTTGCCAGAGCTTGGCTCACTGGACCGACGTGAGATAGCGGCCCTGGTCGGTGTGGCGCCCTATAACAACGACAGCGGCAACCGCTCTGGGCCGCGAAGTATCTGGGGTGGCCGAGCAAAAATGCGACGAGTTCTATACATGGCGTGCTGGGCTGCCATCCTGAGCAACCCGGAATTCAAAATGCGCTATAGCACGTTATGCGCGCGCGGAAAGTGCTCTAAAGTCGCTGTAGTAGCCTGTATGCGAGTATTTATCGTGAGGCTCAACGCGATGGTCAGGGATGGCACGGCCTGGAAGGCACAAGCGGCATGAAAGACTTGATCGCACTGCAAAGCAAGGCTTTGCAGTGCGATCAAAATTTAAGGCGGAAGACAGTTGCTCCTACAGAAGACCGGGGGCAATCAGCGGATATGTTGGCGCGCACGCCCCTGTAGGAGCGGATTCATCCGCGAAAAGATCGCCGCGGTTCTACCGATCTATCGCGGTGGTTTCTTCGCGGATGAATCCGCTCCTACAGAAGACCGGGGGCAATCAGCGGATATGTTGGCGCGCACGCCCCTGTAGGAGCGGATTTATCCGCGAAAAGATCGCTGCGGTCCTACCGATCTATCGCGGTGGTTTCTTCGCGGATGAATCCGCTCCTACAGAAGACGGGGGGCAATCAGCGGGTGCGGTAGCGCAGGCGGGTACCGAAGTTGACGGACATGAGGATTTCATCGGCACTCAGTTCGGCGGGGAAATAAGCGCCGGAGATCTGTGCGTGGGCCAGGCTCGCGCCTTCCATTTGGGTGTTGCGCAGGTCCAGGCCGCGCAAGTCGGCGGTGCGGAAGTAGGCGTCGGTGAAGTCGATGCCATCGGTGTCGAGTTCGCGCAGGTCGATCCCACGGAAATCGCCGCCGCGAAAGTCGACAGGGCCATCGGTGGGGCGTTGCTGGTTGAAGCCGCGGATGTTTTCCTGGTGCACGAGGGCATATAGCGGCGAGTCGAGTTGCTTGGGCTGACTCATGATGGCGTTTCCTGTTGGAATTATGACGCCATTATAATGCCACTATTCTTCAGCCGTGAAGTGTCGACTACTTCACGGCTGAAGCATTTAGTAACGCTTACAGGCCTGGCAAGCGCTGGCGGATTTGCTCCACCAGTTTGTCCAGGCTGCCGCTTTCGTTGGTTTCAACGCGTTTGGTGTGCAGCGCCTCGTCTGCGGTCAGCGCATCGCGACCGGCTTGCTGCGCGGCGATGACTTCCAGGGTGGCGTCGGAAGGGTCCTGTTTTTCTGCCTGGCGTTGCGACAGCCAGCTGGCGATCACGGCGTCAGGTGCGTTGCAGTCCAGGATCAGGAACGGCACGCCGGTGGTTTCGGCGACGTTCGCGGCGGCCTGGCGCTGGTCCAGTTTCAGGTAGGTGGCGTCGATCACCACCGGGTACCCGGCACGCAATACCTTGGCAGCCAGTTCGTGCAGGTGGTTATAGGTAGTCACGCTGGCTTGTGCGCTGTAGATACCGCTTTGCAGCTCGTTGCTGCTATCAGTCTGCTCGCCCAGCAAGCGCTTGCGCTCCACGTCCGAACGCAGGCGCACGGCGCCCAGGGCTTCGACCATGCGCATGGCCACGTGGCTTTTGCCCACGGCCGACACGCCACTGGTAATGGCCAGGAAGCGCGAAGGGATGGCGCTGTAGCTTTCGGCCAGGTTGGCGTAGTTACGGTATTGGCGCAGGGAAGTGGCGCGCTGCACGCCATCGGCGTTGGCCGGCATGCTGAACAGGGCGATCTTGGCGCGCACCAGGGCACGGTAGGCCTTGTAGAAGTTCAGCACTTCCAGGCCCTGGTAGTCGCCGGTCAGCTCCAGGTATTGGCTGACGAAGCGCCGGGCAAGGCTCTTGAGGCCGCGGTCTTCCAAGTCCATGGCCAGGAAGCCGACATCGGCGTAGACGTCGGTGAAGCGGAACGGCTCGTTGAACTCGATGCAGTCGAAAATCACCACTTCGCCGTCGACCACGGTGGCATTGCCCAGGTGAATATCACCGTGGCATTCGCGGGTGTAACCCTGGGCCTTGCGCTCGATCAGCAGGGGCTTGAGGCGCTCGAAGCTGGCTTCGGCCCAGGCTTGCAGGGCGTCGACCTGGGCAAGGTCGGCCTTGTCGCTGAGGAACGGGCGGATCTGCTCGAAGTTCTGCAGCACCGGTGCCATGACCGCCTCGGGGGTGCCAGCGGGGTTTTCGGCCGGTACCTTGGGGGTTTCCAGGTGGAACAGGGCGATCTGGCTGGCCATGGCATCGATGTGGCCGTTGCCCAGTTCACCGTTGGCTTGCAGGGTGCTCAGCAGGCCGGCTTGCGGGAACTGGCGCATTTTCAGCACGTATTCGATGGCCGGGCCTTCACCGTTCAGTTGCGGTGCGTCGACAGTGCCGGTAATCGGCAACACTTCCAGGTACAAATCCTTGGTCAAGCGCTGGTTCAGGCGTAGCTCTTCCTTACAGAAATGCTCGCGTGAGGCCAGTTCGGAGAAGTCCAGGAAGCCGAAATTGACCGGCTTCTTGACCTTGTAGACATAGGTGCCGGTGAGCAGGACCCACGAGATGTGCGTCTCGATGAGCTGGAAACCATCCACGGGATGGTCGTAGAGGGCCGGGTTTTGCAGGGCGGCGATCAGTGATTGGCTCACGGGCGATCCTTCAGCAGGCGGTTAATTCGAGTCGGGCATTATGGCCGCTTGGGCCCTCTGTGCAAACAACCGATAAACGCTTGTCGTCCAACGATGGGGATGTCTGTCGACGGCCGCCAAAGTGCGTATAATCCGCCGCCATGACTCGTACCCGAACTTCCCGCACCCCTAAAAAACGCCCCTCCAGCACCCTGCGCACCTGGCTTGGCTGGGGGCTCAAGCTCAGCCTGGTAGGCCTTGTAGTGCTGGCCGGCTTTGCCGTTTACCTTGATGCCGTGGTGCAGGAGAAGTTCTCTGGCAAGCGCTGGACCATCCCGGCCAAGGTCTACGCCCGGCCGCTGGAGCTGTTCGTCGGGCAGAAGCTCAGCGAACCTGACTTCCTGACCGAACTCGACGCCTTGGGCTATCGCCGTATGCCGTCGGTCGACGGGCCGGGCACCGCGACGGTCAAAGGCACCACCGTGGACCTCAACACCCGCGGCTTCCAGTTCTATGAAGGCCTTGAGCAGGCGCAGCCGGTGCGTGTGCGCTTCAACGGCGATTACGTGGCCGAGTTGACCACCACTGCCGGTGCCAAATTGCCGGTGGTGCGCCTTGAACCTCTGCTGATTGGCGGGCTTTACCCGAAAAACCTCGAGGATCGCATCCTGATCAAGATCGATCAGGTGCCGCCGTACCTGCTCGATACGCTGACCACGGTCGAAGACCGCGACTTCTATCACCACTTCGGGGTGTCGCCCAAGTCCATCGTGCGGGCCTTCTGGGTCAACGCCTCGGCGGGGCAGATGCGTCAGGGCGGCAGTACGCTAACGCAACAGCTGGTCAAGAACTTCTACCTGACCAATGAACGCAGCTTGAGCCGCAAACTGACCGAAGCGATGATGGCGGTGCTGCTGGAGGTGCATTACAGCAAGCAGGAGATTCTCGAGGCGTACCTCAACGAGGTCTTCATCGGCCAGGACGGGCAGCGCGCGGTGCATGGCTTCGGCCTGGCCAGCCAGTTCTTCTTCAGCCAGCCGCTGGCCGAACTCAAGTTGCATCAGGTGGCATTGCTGGTGGGTATGGTCAAGGGGCCGTCCTACTACAACCCACGGCGTTACCCCGACCGCGCACTGGAACGGCGCAACCTGGTGCTGGACTTGCTGGCGCAGCAAGGCGTGGCCAGCCAGGAGGCGGTGGATGCGGCGAAGAAGATGCCACTGGGCGTGAGCAAGCTGGGCAGCCTGGCGGACAGTTCGTTCCCCGGCTTCCTGGACCTGGTCAAACGTCAGTTGCGTGAAGACTACCGCGACGAAGACTTGACCGAGGAAGGCCTGCGCATCTTCACCAGTTTCGACCCAATCCTGCAGATGAAGGCCGAAGCCAGCGTCACCGATACCTTCAAGCGCTTGTCGGGGCGCAAGGGCTCGGATGCGGTTGAGGCCGCCATGGTGGTCACCAACCCGGAAAGCGGCGAAGTGCAAGCCTTGGTCGGCAGCAAGATACCCGGCTATGCGGGCTTTAACCGGGCGTTGGATGCGGTGCGGCCGATCGGCTCGCTGGTCAAGCCATCGATCTACCTGACCGCCTTGGAAAAACCGGCGCAGTACACCCTGACCAGCTGGGTCAAGGATGAGCCCTTCCAGGTGAAGGGCGCCGACGGTCAGATCTGGAAACCCAAGAACTACGAAGGCAATGCCAACGGTACGATCTTCCTGTACCAAGGCCTGGCACATTCCTACAACCTGTCGAGCGCCCGCTTGGGCCTGGACCTGGGCGTGCCGAACGTCTTCAAAACGATTTCCAAGCTTGGCGTGGACGTCGATTGGCCGGCGTACCCCTCGATGCTGCTGGGTGCCGGTGGCATGTCGCCGATGCAAGTGGCGACCATGTACCAGACCCTGGCAAATGGCGGCTTCAACACGCCGATGCGCGGTATCCGCAGCGTGCTGACGGCTGAAGGCGAGCCGCTCAAGCGCTACCCGTTCCAGATCCAGCAGCGTTTCGACCCAGGCTCCATCTACCTGATCCAGAACGCGATGCAGCGGGTGATGCGCGAAGGTACCGGGCGCTCCGTGTACAACGTGCTGCCCAGCTCGTTGAACCTGGCAGGCAAGACCGGCACCAGTAACGATTCGCGCGACAGCTGGTTCGCAGGCTTCAGCCAGGATGTGCTGGCGGTGGTGTGGCTGGGCCGCGACGACAACGGCAAGACGCCGTTCACCGGTGCAACCGGTGCCCTGCAGATCTGGACCAGCTTCATGAAAAAAGCTGATCCGCTGCCGCTGGACACGCCGCAACCCGATAACGTGGTGCAGGCCTGGATCGACCCGCACACCGGGCAGGGCTCGGACGCGAGCTGCCCAGGTGCGGTGCAGATGCCGTATATTCGTGGCAGTGAACCCGCCGCGGGCGCCGCCTGCGGTGGTGGCCAGGCCCCTGCCGAAGGGGTGATGGATTGGGTCAAGGGCTGGCTGAACTGAGCACGCCCGATTGAATCATGTGAGAGGAATCGAATTGAACAAGTGGTGGTTTCCTGCTTTAACGGCCATGGCCCTGCTTAACGGCTGCTCCACGGTGCCCAGCGGTTCGATCCCGGTGGTGGACTCGGGCAGCCGCGTTTCCAACAGCGAGCGGGTGCAGGCCAATCGCGGCGCCTACGCTACCCAGCGCCAAGCGCCCCAGGCCGTGCCGCAAGACTCTGGCGTGACGGTCATGCCGCAAGGCGGTGGCGAGGCACCGATGACGTTCGCCGCACCGGCCAGCACCAGCGCGCCGATCAGCACCGGGCCGATTACCCCGGGCCCAACGAACTCGGCCCCGATCAGCACGTCCACGTACAACAGTGCGCCAGCGCCGGTCAGCAACTACAGCATGCCGCAAACCAGCAACAGCACCAGCCCTACCGGTATCCCGCGCAGTAACGCGGCCAGTGGCGGCCTGTCGGCTGACGAGCAGTTGGATGGCCCGGTATTGGCCTTGCTCACCACCGCCCAGCAACAGCAGGGCAGCGGTGACCTCAACGGTGCCTCATCGAGCCTGGAACGTGCCCAGCGCATCGCCCCGCGCGAGCCGCAAGTGCTTTATCGCCTGGCCCAGGTACGCCTGGCTCAAGGTGATGGCGCCCAGGCCGAGCAGTTTGCCCAGCGTGCGCTGACTTACGCCAACGGCCGCCCAGACCTGCAAAGCAGCTTGTGGACGACGATTGCCCAGGCCCGTGCCAAGCAAGGTGATACCCAAGGCGCGGCACTGGCCAAGCAAAAAGCAGCGAGTGGCGGTTGATGGACGCACGTTTTCCAATTTTGGCCGATCACCTGCTGCTGATCGAGCGTGAACTGCGCCTGCAGGGCTGGTGGAGCGAGGTGGCACCGAGTGCCGAGGATTTGGCCAGCGTCGAGCCCTTTGCGGTCGACACGATGGACTTTTCCCAGTGGCTGCAGTGGGTCTTCTTGCCGCGCATGAAGCAGATCCTCGAGTCCGACCTGCCGCTGCCCAATGCCTCCGGTATTTTGGCGATGGCTGAAATGGTCTATGCCAGCCAGGCTGAAAAAAGTCGCGGCCTGAGGGCGCTGCTGGCCCAGTTCGATGAGCTGATCACTCAGGCTGAATAACTGCAACTGCTCATAACCGTTGCCCTGGGGCGGCGGTTATGGGCAGGGGTTATTGGCAGTTCTCCGTAATCTTCTGCTGCATGTCAGTAATCTTCGCCTGCCGCTCTTCTTCGGTCAGGCGCCTGACTGCACCCTCGATGTTTTCCCGTACCCGCGGGTTGTTCTGCAGTTGCGCCATATTGGTTCGAATACCGTCGCAATAGCGCTGCATGCGGTCTTCCTGGTCTGCGACCTGTTGCTTGACCTGGGCATCGATTTCGCGCTGGCGCGCCTGGCCCTCCAGAGGGTTGGCTGGCTTGGCTACCGACGGCCTGGGTGCCGCGGGTGGTTTGCCGGTGTCGACGGTGGTTGTCGCTTGCCCGGTGGGCGGCTGGGCATCGAAGTGTGTCTGGCCCTGGGCGTCCACCCATTTGTAGATTTGAGCGCCCATGGCTGGCGCGAGAAGCATGACCCATAACCCGGCAGCCGCGAAAATTGATCGCATTTTATTTCCTTGAAGAACAACGCCATGGGGAAATTACCATAGGCGTGTACGACAAAACGCGATGTTCTGTCGCTTTGTGCACCAGATGAAGACGAAAAACGCACAGATGACTTGACTTGGAGCGGCTGAATAAGAAGAATCCAAAGTCCGCTGTAGGGGGACTGCCAGAAGCAGACCCCCTCAGCAGATCATGAGGCGCATACCCGCGCCGACCTGCTACACCCGCAACGCGTTACCTCGCGCTGGGTGGGAACCTCCCGCAACACTTTGGGGGCCGTCCCAATACTTGCTCAGTCAGTGCTGACGTACGTCGGCGACTACCGTCGCTCATGCTCTGCTGACAGTAAACCTATTAAGACCCGTTCCCATGGAGCGGTATTCTGGCGTTTTAGAGGTGAACAACGTGGAGCTTTTATCTGGCGCTGAGATGATCGTCCGCTTTTTGCGCGACGAGGGCGTTAAGCACATCTATGGGTACCCTGGTGGTGCTCTCCTGCATGTTTACGATGCCTTGTTCAAAGAACCGGAAGTGGAACACATCCTGGTTCGTCACGAGCAGGCCGCTACCCACATGGCTGACGGTTATGCCCGTGCCACCGGTAAAGCCGGTGTGGTACTGGTAACGTCCGGCCCGGGTGCGACCAACGCCATCACCGGTATTGCCACCGCCTACATGGACTCCATCCCTATGGTGATCCTGTCGGGCCAGGTGCCTAGCACCATGGTCGGCACCGATGCGTTCCAGGAAACCGACATGATCGGTATTTCCCGGCCGATCGTGAAGCACAGCTTCATGATCAAGCACGCATCGGAAATCCCGGAAGTGATGAAAAAGGCGTTCTACCTCGCGCAGTCCGGCCGTCCTGGCCCGGTCGTGGTCGATATCCCCAAGGACATGACCAACCCGGCTGAGAAGTTCGAATACGTCTTCCCGAAAAAAGCCAAGCTGCGCTCCTACAGCCCAGCCGTGCGTGGCCACTCGGGGCAAATCCGCAAGGCAGCCGAAATGCTGCTGGCGGCCAAGCGCCCGGTCATGTATGCCGGGGGTGGCGTTATCCTGGGCGGTGGTTCGGAGTCGTTGACCGAGCTTGCACAGATGCTGAACCTGCCGGTAACCAACACCTTGATGGGCCTTGGCGCCTATCCGGGCATGGACCGCCAGTTCGTCGGCATGCTGGGCATGCACGGCAGCTACACCGCCAACCTTGCCATGCACCACGCCGACGTGATTTTGGCCGTGGGTGCGCGTTTCGATGACCGTGTGATCAACGGCGCGGCGAAGTTCTGCCCCAACGCCAAGATCATCCACATCGACATCGACCCGGCCTCTATCTCCAAGACGATCAAGGCAGACGTGCCAATCGTTGGCCCGGTTGACAGCGTGCTGGCCGAGATGGTCGCGACCCTCAAGGACATCGGTGAAACCCCGAACAAAGAGACCGTTGCCAGTTGGTGGAAGCAGATTGAAGAGTGGCGCGGTGATCGCGGCCTGTTCCCTTATGAAAAAGGCGACGGTTCCAAGATCAAGCCACAGACCGTGATCGAAACCCTGTGCGAAGTCACCAAGGGCGACGCCTACGTCACCTCCGATGTGGGCCAGCATCAGATGTTCGCGGCGCAGTACTACAAGTTCAACAAGCCTAACCGCTGGATCAACTCCGGCGGCCTGGGCACCATGGGCTTTGGCTTCCCGGCCGCCATGGGCGTGAAGTTGAGCTTCCCGGATGCCCACGTTGCCTGCGTCACCGGCGAAGGCAGCATTCAGATGAACATCCAGGAACTGTCGACCTGCCTGCAGTACGACTTGCCCGTGAAGATCATCCTGCTCAACAACGGTGTACTGGGCATGGTTCGCCAGTGGCAAGACATGAGCTACGGTGCCCGTCACTCGCACTCCTACATGGAATCGCTGCCTGACTTCGTCAAGCTGGTCGAAGCCTACGGCCACGTCGGCATGCGCATCACGGATCTGAAAGATCTGAAGCCGAAGATGGAAGAGGCGTTCGCCATGAAGGACCGTCTGGTGTTCCTCGACATCCAGGTCGACGTCAGCGAGCACGTCTACCCGATGCAGATCAAAGACGGCTCGATGCGCGACATGTGGCTGAGCAAGACGGAGCGTACCTAATCATGCGGCACATTATTTCCTTGCTGTTGGAAAACGAACCAGGTGCATTGTCCCGTGTGGTCGGGCTGTTCTCGCAGCGCAACTACAACATCGAAAGCCTGACGGTTGCGCCAACCGAAGACCCGACACTGTCGCGCCTGACGTTGACCACCGTGGGCCACGATGAGGTGATCGAGCAGATCACCAAAAACCTCAACAAGTTGATCGAAGTGGTCAAGTTGGTCGACCTGTCGGAAAGCGCGCACATCGAACGTGAATTGATGTTGGTCAAGGTCAAGGCCACCGGCGCCCAGCGCGCCGAGATCAAGCGCACCACCGATATCTATCGTGGGCAGATCGTTGACGTCAGCAGTAGCGTTTATACCGTGCAACTGACAGGTACCAGCGACAAGCTGGACAGCTTCATTCAGTCTATAGGCACAGCCTCGATCCTCGAGACCGTGCGCAGCGGCGTCACCGGCATTGCCCGTGGCGACAAAGTTCTGAGCATCTAAACCAATTTAGCGTAGGGCCTGCGGGCCCGGATAACAGGGGTAATTTTCATGAAAGTTTACTACGACAAAGACTGCGACCTGTCCATCATCCAGGGCAAAAAAGTTGCCATCATCGGTTACGGCTCCCAGGGCCACGCTCAAGCGTGCAACCTGAAAGACTCCGGTGTTGACGTCACTGTCGGTCTGCGCAAAGGCTCGGCTACCGTTGCCAAGGCAGAAGCTCACGGCCTGAAAGTGGCTGACGTTGCTACCGCGGTTGCCGGTGCCGACCTGGTCATGATCCTGACCCCGGACGAGTTCCAATCCCAGCTGTACAAAACCGAAGTCGAGCCGAACATCAAGAAGGGCGCCACCCTGGCCTTCTCCCACGGTTTCGCAATTCACTACAACCAGGTCGTGCCACGCGCTGACCTGGACGTGATCATGATCGCGCCAAAAGCGCCAGGTCACACCGTGCGTACCGAGTTCGTCAAAGGCGGCGGTATCCCTGACCTGATCGCTATCTACCAGGACGCCTCGGGCAACGCCAAGAACGTCGCACTGTCTTACGCTTCGGGCGTGGGCGGCGGCCGCACCGGCATCATCGAAACCACCTTCAAGGACGAGACCGAAACCGACCTGTTCGGCGAACAAGCCGTTCTGTGCGGCGGTACCGTTGAACTGGTAAAAGCCGGTTTCGAAACCCTGGTTGAAGCTGGCTACGCGCCAGAAATGGCCTACTTCGAGTGCCTGCACGAACTGAAGCTGATCGTTGACCTCATGTACGAAGGCGGTATCGCCAACATGAACTACTCGATCTCCAACAACGCCGAATACGGCGAGTACGTGACCGGCCCGGAAGTCATCAACGCCGAATCCCGTCAGGCCATGCGCAACGCTCTGAAGCGCATCCAGGACGGCGAATACGCCAAGATGTTCATCAGCGAAGGCGCAACCGGCTACCCTTCGATGACCGCCAAGCGTCGTAACAACGCCGCCCACGGCATCGAAATCATCGGCGAGCAACTGCGCTCGATGATGCCTTGGATCGCAGCGAACAAAATCGTCGACAAAGCCAAGAACTGATCCTGGCTTGATGCGATGAAAACGCGGCTTCGGCCGCGTTTTTTCGTTTTGGGGGTCAGGTTCTGGTATAAAGCTGCAACGTTTGTTGGCGAACCCTCGTCGCAGACCTCTGTCGAAACTTTCCAAACCGTTGCAAGGTATTGTCCATGAGCGAACGTCCCGAAGAGCCGAACACGGCCTCTGACGCCGAAAGCCTGCTACCGATCGATGAACATGTCGAAGAAGGGCATGACGCTGAAGGGCGAAAAGTCCGGCATCGCGGCATCTATCTGCTGCCCAACCTCTTCACCACGGCAAACCTGTTTGCCGGGTTCTACTCGATCATCAATTCGATGAGCGCACAAAGCGAACTGGCAGCCGGCAACGCCAGTGAAGCGGCCAAGTACTTTTCGTTCGCCGCCATCGCCATTTTCGTCGCCATGGTGCTCGACGGCCTCGATGGCCGCGTGGCGCGCATGACCAACACTCAGAGTGCCTTTGGAGCCGAGTACGACTCGCTGTCCGACATGGTCGCGTTCGGCGTGGCCCCTGCGTTGCTGGCTTTTGGCTGGGCGCTGGGAGACATGGGCAAGGTCGGCTGGATGGTCGCGTTCATCTATGTCGCCGGTGCTGCGTTGCGCCTGGCGCGCTTCAACACCCAGGTGGGCACGGCTGACAAACGCTACTTCATCGGCCTGGCCAGCCCGGCTGCGGCTGGCGTGGTGGCCGGCACCGTGTGGGCCTTCAGCGATTACGGTATCCAGGGCTCCAAGATGTCCTTCCTGGTGGCCCTGCTGGTGGCTGCGGCCGGCATGCTGATGGTCAGCAACATCAAGTACAACAGCTTCAAGGAACTGGACCTCAAGGGGCGTGTGCCTTTCGTGGCCATCCTGGCGGTGGTGCTGGTGTTCGCCGTGGTATTCAGCGATCCACCGCGCATCCTGCTGCTGATCTTCCTCGGCTACGCGGCGTCGGGGCCGGTGCAATATTTGTTGCGCATGCGTCGGCACAAGAAGCCCGACTGATGTAGTTTTCTCGCGCGCTCCGTAGTCTACTGGTGCATCAGTTCACCAAAGGCTACGGAGTCGTCATGCTGATCAAGTTGCCTCGCGCGTCGGACCTTTCCGAGTCCGCCGTCACCCCTGAGCACCACTACCTTTCTCGTCGCAGGCTATTGGCCAGTTCGCTGGGCGCCCTGGCGGTTGGCAGCCTGCCGCAATGGGCCAGTGCCGCCGACCCTTCTCGCTACGCGGATGTCGATGCCGGCGCCGCTCCTGCCTGGTTCAAAGGCAAGTTACCGGCAACCCAGTGGCAGGCCATGACCGTGGAAGGGGAGGCGATTACCCCGTTCAAGGATGCGACCCACTACAACAACTTCTATGAGTTCGGTACCGACAAGGGCGACCCGGCGCAGAACGCTGGTGCCTTGAAGACCGAACCTTGGTCGGTCGTGATCGATGGTGAGGTCGGTAAGCCAGGGCGCTATGCGCTGGAGGACTTCATGCAGCCTTATCAGTTGCAGGAGCGTATCTACCGGCTGCGCTGCGTGGAGGCCTGGTCGATGGTGATCCCTTGGCTGGGCTTCCCGATTGCCGACTTGCTCAAGCGCGTAGAGCCTACCTCCAAAGCCAAATACATTCGCTTCGAAACCCTGAAAGACCCCAAGAGCATGCCCGGCCAGCGCTCCGACTTTGCCTTGATCAAATGGCCCTATGTGGAAGGGCTGCGGTTGGATGAGGCGATGAATCCTTTGGCGATCCTGGCGGTCGGCATGTACGGGCGCGAGTTGCCCAATCAGAACGGTGCGCCTTTGCGGCTGGTGGTGCCATGGAAGTACGGGTTCAAGAGTGTGAAGTCGATCGTGCGGATCAGCCTGGTGGCCGAGCAGCCGCAAACGACTTGGCAAGACATTGCGCCGGATGAGTACGGGTTCTACGCCAACGTCAACCCGACGGTGGACCACCCGCGCTGGACCCAGGCCCGCGAACGGCGCCTGCCCAGCGGGCTGTTCAGCCCCAATGTACGCGACACACAGATGTTCAATGGTT
>NZ_CP094975.1:1507500-1615000 GCF_023509015.1 Pseudomonas abieticivorans | reverse complement strand
AATCGCTAGTAATCGCGAATCAGAATGTCGCGGTGAATACGTTCCCGGGCCTTGTACACACCGCCCGTCACACCATGGGAGTGGGTTGCACCAGAAGTAGCTAGTCTAACCCTCGGGAGGACGGTTACCACGGTGTGATTCATGACTGGGGTGAAGTCGTAACAAGGTAGCCGTAGGGGAACCTGCGGCTGGATCACCTCCTTAATCGACGACATCAGCTGTATCATGAGCTCCCACACGAATTGCTTGATTCATTGAAGAAGACGATAGAAGCAGCTTTAAGCTCCAAGCTGATAGCTCAACGCTAACAGTTACGCGCTCGAAATTGGGTCTGTAGCTCAGTTGGTTAGAGCGCACCCCTGATAAGGGTGAGGTCGGCAGTTCGAATCTGCCCAGACCCACCAATTTTGTATGGGGCCATAGCTCAGCTGGGAGAGCGCCTGCCTTGCACGCAGGAGGTCAACGGTTCGATCCCGTTTGGCTCCACCATAAACTGCTTCTGAAAGCTTAGAAATGAGTATTCCATTGAGAATATTGATTTCTAGTCTTTTGATTAGATCGTTCTTTAAAAATTTGGGTATGTGATAGAAAGATAGACTGGATAGCACTTTCACTGGTGTTTATTCAGGCTAAGGTAAAATTTGTGAGTAATTACAAGTTTTCGGCGAATGTCGTCTTCATAGTATAACCAGATTGCTTGGGGTTATATGGTCAAGTGAAGAAGCGCATACGGTGGATGCCTTGGCAGTCAGAGGCGATGAAAGACGTGGTAGCCTGCGAAAAGCTTCGGGGAGTCGGCAAACAGACTGTGATCCGGAGATGTCTGAATGGGGGAACCCAGCCATCATAAGATGGTTATCTTAAGCTGAATACATAGGCTTAAGAGGCGAACCAGGGGAACTGAAACATCTAAGTACCCTGAGGAAAAGAAATCAACCGAGATTCCCTTAGTAGTGGCGAGCGAACGGGGACCAGCCCTTAAGTGGCTTTGAGATTAGCGGAACGCTCTGGAAAGTGCGGCCATAGTGGGTGATAGCCCTGTACGCGAAAATCTCTTAGTCATGAAATCGAGTAGGACGGAGCACGAGAAACTTTGTCTGAATATGGGGGGACCATCCTCCAAGGCTAAATACTACTGACTGACCGATAGTGAACTAGTACCGTGAGGGAAAGGCGAAAAGAACCCCGGAGAGGGGAGTGAAATAGATCCTGAAACCGTATGCGTACAAGCAGTGGGAGCAGACTTGTTCTGTGACTGCGTACCTTTTGTATAATGGGTCAGCGACTTATATTCAGTGGCGAGCTTAACCGAATAGGGGAGGCGTAGCGAAAGCGAGTGTTAATAGCGCGTTTAGTCGCTGGGTATAGACCCGAAACCGGGCGATCTATCCATGGGCAGGTTGAAGGTTGGGTAACACTAACTGGAGGACCGAACCGACTACCGTTGAAAAGTTAGCGGATGACCTGTGGATCGGAGTGAAAGGCTAATCAAGCTCGGAGATAGCTGGTTCTCCTCGAAAGCTATTTAGGTAGCGCCTCATGTATCACTGTAGGGGGTAGAGCACTGTTTCGGCTAGGGGGTCATCCCGACTTACCAAACCGATGCAAACTCCGAATACCTACAAGTGCCGAGCATGGGAGACACACGGCGGGTGCTAACGTCCGTCGTGAAAAGGGAAACAACCCAGACCGTCAGCTAAGGTCCCAAAGTTATGGTTAAGTGGGAAACGATGTGGGAAGGCTTAGACAGCTAGGAGGTTGGCTTAGAAGCAGCCACCCTTTAAAGAAAGCGTAATAGCTCACTAGTCGAGTCGGCCTGCGCGGAAGATGTAACGGGGCTCAAACCATACACCGAAGCTACGGGTATCACCTTCGGGTGATGCGGTAGAGGAGCGTTCTGTAAGCCTGTGAAGGTGAGTTGAGAAGCTTGCTGGAGGTATCAGAAGTGCGAATGCTGACATGAGTAACGACAATGGGTGTGAAAAACACCCACGCCGAAAGACCAAGGTTTCCTGCGCAACGTTAATCGACGCAGGGTTAGTCGGTCCCTAAGGCGAGGCTGAAAAGCGTAGTCGATGGAAAACAGGTTAATATTCCTGTACTTCTGGTTATTGCGATGGAGGGACGGAGAAGGCTAGGCCAGCTTGGCGTTGGTTGTCCAAGTTTAAGGTGGTAGGCTGGAATCTTAGGTAAATCCGGGATTCTAAGGCCGAGAGCTGATGACGAGTTGCCATTAGGCGACGAAGTGGTTGATGCCATGCTTCCAAGAAAAGCTTCTAAGCTTCAGGTAACCAGGAACCGTACCCCAAACCGACACAGGTGGTTGGGTAGAGAATACCAAGGCGCTTGAGAGAACTCGGGTGAAGGAACTAGGCAAAATGGCACCGTAACTTCGGGAGAAGGTGCGCCGGTGAGGGTGAAGGACTTGCTCCGTAAGCTCATGCCGGTCGAAGATACCAGGCCGCTGCGACTGTTTATTAAAAACACAGCACTCTGCAAACACGAAAGTGGACGTATAGGGTGTGACGCCTGCCCGGTGCCGGAAGGTTAATTGATGGGGTTAGCTAACGCGAAGCTCTTGATCGAAGCCCCGGTAAACGGCGGCCGTAACTATAACGGTCCTAAGGTAGCGAAATTCCTTGTCGGGTAAGTTCCGACCTGCACGAATGGCGTAACGATGGCGGCGCTGTCTCCACCCGAGACTCAGTGAAATTGAAATCGCTGTGAAGATGCAGTGTATCCGCGGCTAGACGGAAAGACCCCGTGAACCTTTACTATAGCTTTGCACTGGACTTTGAATTTGCTTGTGTAGGATAGGTGGGAGGCTTTGAAGCGTGGACGCCAGTTCGCGTGGAGCCAACCTTGAAATACCACCCTGGCAACTTTGAGGTTCTAACTCAGGTCCGTTATCCGGATCGAGGACAGTGTATGGTGGGTAGTTTGACTGGGGCGGTCTCCTCCTAAAGAGTAACGGAGGAGTACGAAGGTGCGCTCAGACCGGTCGGAAATCGGTCGTAGAGTATAAAGGCAAAAGCGCGCTTGACTGCGAGACAGACACGTCGAGCAGGTACGAAAGTAGGTCTTAGTGATCCGGTGGTTCTGTATGGAAGGGCCATCGCTCAACGGATAAAAGGTACTCCGGGGATAACAGGCTGATACCGCCCAAGAGTTCATATCGACGGCGGTGTTTGGCACCTCGATGTCGGCTCATCACATCCTGGGGCTGAAGCCGGTCCCAAGGGTATGGCTGTTCGCCATTTAAAGTGGTACGCGAGCTGGGTTTAGAACGTCGTGAGACAGTTCGGTCCCTATCTGCCGTGGACGTTTGAGATTTGAGAGGGGCTGCTCCTAGTACGAGAGGACCGGAGTGGACGAACCTCTGGTGTTCCGGTTGTCACGCCAGTGGCATTGCCGGGTAGCTATGTTCGGGAAAGATAACCGCTGAAAGCATCTAAGCGGGAAACTTGCCTCAAGATGAGATCTCACTGGAACCTTGAGTTCCCTAAAGGGCCGTCGAAGACTACGACGTTGATAGGTTGGGTGTGTAAGCGCTGTGAGGCGTTGAGCTAACCAATACTAATTGCCCGTGAGGCTTGACCATATAACACCCAAGCAATTTGAGTCGAAACGACCAGATTGCGGTGTTGTGAAGACGCATTATCCGAAAATTTGTAACTCACAAAAGATCACATACCCGATTCGCTGGAGTGCCCGCAACGGCATCCTGGCTACAGAATTTCTTGACGACCATAGAGCATTGGAACCACCTGATCCCATCCCGAACTCAGTAGTGAAACGATGCATCGCCGATGGTAGTGTGGGGTTTCCCCATGTGAGAGTAGGTCATCGTCAAGATTAAATTCCGAAACCCCCATCTGCTAACGCAGGTGGGGGTTTTGTCTTTTCATGCCTGATGGATTTTTGGTGGCCTTTTCGCGGATGAATCCGCTCCTACAAGAGCGGATTCATCCGCGAACCACACGCCAGTAAACCCAAGGCACAAAAAAACCACCGCAAGGGTGGTTTCCTTGTAGCCACAATGCCTTTAATCAGGCCGTTACCTCTTGCGCTTCATCATCCGCGGCTATTGCCTTCGCCACGTCATGCCGGCGGATGTATTTCCAGTCGTTCTCGTCGATGTAGATGCCGTTTGGCCCGCTACCGCCTTCCAGATCGATCGCCACGTGGGCCGAGACCTGTGGCTTCACGCTGGCCAGGATTGGTACGAAGCCCAACTGCTGGCTGGTTTCCAGCAAGGCTGCCTGGTTGCGTTCGTCGATGTCGGCGGCTTCGTCCAGGTAGTACGGCAGGCGGATCCGCCCGGCCAGGTCACGGTCCATCAAGTGCAACAACAAGTACATGTTGGTCAACGCCTTGATGGTCATGGTCGTGCCGTTGGAGGCAGCGCCATCAATGTCGGTGTGGATAACCGGTTGGCCATTGACCTTGGTGATCTCGAACGCCAACTCAAACAGGTCCTTGAGGCCCAGTTGGTTATGGTTGGCGGCCACCAGGCGTGCCAGGTACTCCTTGGCTTCTTCGTTCTTGTTGTCTTGCTCGGCGCTTTGGCTCAGGTCGAACACCGAGAGTGTCTCGCCCTCTTCATATTGACCGGCGCTGTGGATGATCTGGTCGATGTGCTTGAGGGCTTCCTTGTTCGGTGCGAGCACGATGCGAAAGCTCTGCAGGTTGGACACCTGACGCTTGTTGATCTCGCGGTTGAACAGCGCCAGTTGGTGCTCGAGGCTGTCGTAGTCGCTACGGATGTTGCGCAGGGTGCGGGCGATGTCGGTGACGGCGGCGCGGCGCGCCTTGCCCAGGGTCAGGGCTTCGTCGGTGCGGTGGGCATAGGCGTTGATCAGCAACTGCAGGCGGCGCTCCATGTCGTCTTCGCTGTCGAACTTGGCCACGCCTTTCAGGCGAACCTGGGCGTACAGCGCCTCGATCTGGCCGTCGACCCGCAGCAGGCCCTGCCAGTTGTCCTGATAGTCGTTGAGCAGCGGCAGCAGGTTGTCCATGGAGTCGTCGACCGCTTCCATGAACGGCGTGCCAAAGGGCAAGTCGGCTGGCAGCAATTGGCGGCGACGCAAGGCGTCATCCAGGGTGCGCTGCTTGGCTTCCAGGTCGGCGATCTGCCGGCCGACCAGTTGCAGCTTGGCCGACAGTTGCTGGACGCGTTCGGTGAAAGCGTCGCTGGAGCGTTTCAATTCGTCCTGGGCCGCTTCCATCTGCGCCAACTGCTCCAGCTTGTCGCCCTCTTCGGCGCTCAAGGTTTGGGCGCGGCGGAAGTCTTCCAGGGCTTTTTGGGCATCCAGCACGGCTTGGTAGAGCTTTTCGGTTTGTTCTTTGCTGGCCGTACGGTCGAGCGCCACGGCTTGCTGAGTCTTGAGCTGCTTGAGCTCTTTTTCCAGGCGCTCTTTCTGATCGCGCAGCGCGGCACGGTCGGCCAGGGCCTGCAGGGCAGGGGGCTCGATGTGCGACAGGTCGATGGAAATGCCTGGCACTTCGAAGCGCTCGCCCTTGAAGCTGTCGAGGATCGCTTCCAAAGATTTGACCCAGGCGTCGCTGTCATCCAGTGCAATGCCTTGCTCACCCAACGGCAGGCTAAACAGCGCACTGTTGAACAGGCGCATTAGGCGTTCAACGTCCTGCTGCGAAAACTCCTCGCGCAAGCGGGCGTAGCTGTTGTTGTCGGCATGGTCGAGTTGCTGCTTGACCGACTTCAGGCGCTTTTCCAGGTCGCGCAGGCGCTCCTCCAGGTCCTCGGCACTGAACTGCCGGGATTGCGCCAGGGCGCCGGCGAGTTCGTCGTGGGCGTCCTTGGCCGCCAGCAGTTGCTGTTCCAGGCTCTTGACGTCGGTGACCAGTGCGAAGCGATGCTTGAGCACCGACAACTCGCCCAGCCAGCGCTGTACCCCGGTGATCTCGCGCTCCAGGCGCATCAGCTCCTGGGTGCCGCCACGCTGATCGTTTTGCAGCGAATCCTGCTCACGGCGGTAGTGCTCGGACTGGATAACCAGTTCTTCCTTGCGCGCGCCAGAGTAGTCCTGCCAGGTGCCCAACAGCGAATCGAGCAGTGGTGAGATACGGTGCAGCTTGCCACGCAGGATGTCGCGCTGCCTTACGCCGTTGGCCAAGGCTTCGACCAAGGGGCCTGCCGACACCAGCGAGTTGTAGTCCTGCTCCATGCGGCGTACATCACGGAAAGCTTCTTCGCACGCCGCGATGTAGTCCACGCTACCCGAGCGCAAGCTGTGCTCGAAGGCATCGAGGAACAGCTGCTTGAGCTTGGCCGCAGTGATTTCACGCATGTGCAGCAGATTGATGAACAACGCGCGAAACGTCTTCAGGCTTTGTTCGCTGGTGGAGCGCAGCGGGATCAGGGTCAGGTCCAGCGGGATGGACGTGTGCCCACCCACCAGCAGGCGCCGTAGTTCGTCAGGCTTGAGCTCGTAAGCCTTCAGGCCCTGGCGTTCGAGGTTGTTGAACAGCTCTTTCTGGCGCAGGCAGGTGTCGTTCTTCTGGTAGTGCGCCAGGTCCAGTTCGCCCGCGTAGGCGAAGAACTGGTGACCGAAACCGCCGCCGGGGCCGCGACCGACCACGCCGATAACGTGTGGGCCGTGGGGCAGCGATACTTCGCAGAGGATATAGCTGGTGTCGCTGGCAAAGTAGAAGCGCCGCGACTGCTCAAGGCTGTACTTGCCAAAGCTCATGTCGGACATGCGCGCCAGGATCGGAAACTGCAAGGCGTTGATCGATGCGGACTTGCCCAGGTTGTTTGCGCCGTACACCGACAGCGGGTACTCCAGCGGGAACAGGCCGAGGCTGTAACCTGCGGTGTTAAGCAATGCAAAGCGGCGAATGCCGTAGCGTTCCTGGCTCATGCGTCGAGCTCCTGTTCTTCGGCAATGGCCCGGGCCAGAGCGTCTTCTTCCGATTCTTCGGCGTCGTCGATAACGATCACCTCGTCATCCAGCAACACAGGCGTAGGCAATGGCAAAGCGCTGTGCAAGCTGGCCGCCAGGTCGCGGTCCTGCTGCACCGACAGGCACACGTCGAGGAAACGATGCATGGGTGGCAGGAAGCGATACACGCCGTTTTCTTCACCGGCAAAGCCCAGTTGGGTCATGCGGCGCAGGATCTTCTCTTCCAGCTCGTCCTGGGTTTGCACTTCGGCCTGCAGAAACAGGTCGCGATACTTTTCCAGCAGAGACGGCAGCTCATCACGGCCCAGGCTGCCACCGTCGAGCACGGCCATGGGGTCACGGCCCTGATCGGCCAGGTGCTCGACCAGGATGAAGGTGAACAACGACAGGCGCTGCGCGGTCTTGTTGACCTGGGCTGCGGCCTGCTCGGGCACGAAATAGTAGAAGCCCCGGGTGTCGCACACCAGTTCAAAGCCCAGGGCGCGAAACAGCCCCCGGTACTGGTCTTGCAGATTGGACAACTGGGTGTACAGCTCCGGGTCGCGGCGGCTGATATGGAAACCCTTGAACAGCTCGCGGAAGATCGGCGCCAGCTGGGACATTTCGGACAGATCAAGATTCATGTTCGGTGCTCGCAGAGGGTTCCAGAGCGGCCGCGGCGATGGCTGCATCGGCGCTGGAAAGCAGGGCGAAGGAGCGCAGGCTGACCCGGTGCTCCTGAGTGTGATATTCGCGACGCTCCAGACGCTCGCGCCCAAAACGCTTGTCCCGCGACAGGCGCGAGAACCAGTAAAGGAGTTCGTCGGTGGCGCCGGTGGGCTCTTGCTCCAGCAGCCAGACCATCAGGTCGGGCATGGGCAGCGCGTCTTCGCAGCGCTCGAGCATTTCCTTGACCGTGCGCGGCGCGCGCGGGGCCTCGCCCTTGTGTGTCTTGTGAGCCTTGGGAAACTGCGCAGGCTTGGCTTCGAAGCGGGCCAGCGCATACACGTAGGCCTCGACCTGGCTCGCGCTGCCCAGGAAGGTGCTTTGCGGCCGGGTGAACATTGGCATGGCGGCCTGCGGCACGGCTTCGATGCCCTTGCGGCGGATCACCGACAGGGCCAGTGCGGCGCCACGGGTAACGGCGTTGTGCCGACGGGCCTCTTCACGCAGCGGCAGCAGCAGTTCGCGGGCGTGGCGCAGGGTCAACTGGGCGCTGGTTTGCATTTCGAGGATGCGCGCGTGGGTACGCAGCAGCATGTCATCGTCCACCAGGTGGCCCAGGCGCTGTTGCTCGCTGAGCATGCGCAGCAACACGTTCTCGACCTTGCGCACGCCTTGTTCGAAGGCACCGTCGGCATTTACCAGCTGGATCATCGGCTCGACGTATTCGTCCCAGGTCGCCAGTACCTCGGCATAGCGCTGGCGCAACGGGATTTGCCGGTCGCTGGTCTTGGCCCGCTCGGCCACGGCCACCAAGGCTTGTTCGTCGTTATCGAGCTTTTTCAGCACATCGCGCACGCGCATGTCGAGCAGGCGCAACTGGCGCGCCAAGTCGTTGCCGTCGCGGATGTCAAAGGCGTCCTGGATATGCCCGGCCAAGCGCTCGAGGTGGCGCAGGTAGGCTTCGATTTCCAGGCACAGGCCCAGCCGGTGTTCGCGTCGCAGGTAGGCCAGGAAGTCATGGATCTGGGCGTTGAGCTCGAAACGGTTCGGGCTTTTTGCCACGGGCACCAGGATGTCCAGGCGGATCCACACGTCCAGCAGGCTGGTGATGTCTTGTGCAGTGCTCTCGGGCTGTTGCGCGAGCAATTGCAGGCGCAGTTCGCCCAGGCTCAGGGTGCCCTGGTCGAAGCGCTCGCACAGCGGCTCCAGCAGTGCCCAGTGTTCGGCGAGTGCGCGCAAGACGCGCTTGGGTTCGATCATTGGATGGCCGACTCGTTGCCAGATAAAAGCGCCGATTGTACTGCATGATTCGCCTTGCGATTGAGCCCCTGATCGCATGCTGTAATGATTCTGTCGATCAACTGCGGCGCAGAGCCCGGAACAACGGTAGAATTGCCGATTAACTTATCCACAGATGGCCGACCTTTGCTAAACGAGTCCAGCCGCCGCGCGTACCTGTCCGCCATGCAAGTGGTGCAATGGCTGCCGCGTACCGAATTGCCGTTCGCCGCGCCCTCGCGCCCGGAACTGCTGGCACCGCCGGTTATTGCGCAACCGGTCGTCGCCCCGCAGGCCGATATTCGGCCTGCGGTTGCCAAGCCTGCGCCAAAAGCGCCGGGCGAGCGGCCGAAGATCGAAATACCGCGGCCAAGTGCTAGCGGCAAGGCGGCCAGCAAGCCGGTGGAAGAGGCCGACGCTGCGCCCGTGGTCGCAAAGCCTGTGCAGGTGCCGCCGCCGCGCTTCGCCCTGCAGTTGTTGCGTGCCGGGGCCTGCCTGATCCTGGCCGAGCTGCCCACGGGCGAGCCGTTCCAGAGCCGCGATCCGTCTTACTTGTTGCTCAAGGATATGTTGCGTGCCGCCGGCCTGCCCGACGCCCCGCAAATCATCGGCGAGCCGGTGCGCTGGCCATTGTTGGTGCGTGGGCAATTGGACCAGGGCCCGGAAGCGGCCCGGGACTTCGTCCAGGGCTTCGTGCTGGCCCAACTGGAAGCTGCCCCTTGCGATTGCCTGTGGCTGGTGGGGTTGCCGGCGGTACGCTTTGCCAGTGAAGCGAACGCCGAGTCGTACAACCTGGAGCTTCAGGTCGAAGGGCTGGGCTCGGCCTGGGCGCTGCCGGGCTTGGAACTGTTGATAGATGAACCACAACGCAAGGCGGACGTCTGGAAGGCCATGCGCCTTTTGATGACGCGCTGGAAGACCAATTGATGAGTGACGCCGTAAGCTTTCGCCGCATGACCGAGGCTGACCTCGACGCCGTACTGAAGATCGAATACGCCGCCTACAGCCACCCCTGGACGCGCGGCATCTTCCTGGATGGGCTCAAGTCTTACGAAATCTGGCTGATGTACGATGGCCAGCAGCAGGTCGGCCACGGGGTGATCAATGTGATCATCGACGAAGCGCACTTGCTCAACATTACGGTGAAGCCCGAGAACCAAGGTCGCGGCCTGGGGCTCCAGCTGTTGGAACACCTGATGTCCCGTGCCTACGCAATCAACGGGCGCGAATGTTTCCTGGAGGTGCGTTCCAGTAATCAATCGGCGTACCGGCTGTATGAGCGGTTCGGTTTCAATGAAATCGGCCGACGCCGCGATTACTACCCGGCGGTGGGCGGTCGCGAAGATGCACTGGTCATGGCCTGCACGTTATTTGAGTAACGCGCTGTAGGCGCGGCGTTTCGGTATATCCGCGAAATAATCTCCGCGGATGACTTGATGCACCCCGGTGTTCTTTTCGCGGATAAATCCGCTACTGCACCGGTTTAGCGTTTCTTGTCCAAGGGGTCGACGCGCGCCAATTCGGCCTCGTCCAAGCCGTCACCACCCCCGATGTCGTCCTCATCGACCACGCTCAAGTCCCAATCCGCTGCCCGGCCGCTGCCCGGTTCGTGGGCTGATCGCGCGCCGTCTTCATCGATCAGGGTTTCCGGGCTCATGTCATCGTCGGTGGGCTCGTGATCGTCCATCGAGGCACCGGTCATGCCTGCTTCCCGCACACGCTGCGGGGGGACTTCTTCACTCAGTTCGTCTTCCGGCATTTCGTCGCCGATTTTTGCCGTGGGTTCTTCTTCATCCAAATGCAGCTCTTGCATAGAGCCCATGCGGTCTTCGTTGTCATCGATGGGCGCCGGTTGTGGCGCGTGCATCGGGCGATGTGGCTCAGTCATGGTAATTCCTCCAGGTTGGGGCCTTAATAAGGTGGACCTCAAGCCATTCGGAAAGATTCAACCTGTATCCTTGTGGTCTTCTTTGCAATGCACGTGACCACAAGCGTGTAGCGCCAGTCATAGATGGGCACTATTTTCGAGGCTTGAATATGCACGATCTACAGGAACTGATTGATAACAACGCCCGCTGGGCTGAAGCGATCAAGGAACAGGACCCAGAGTTCTTCGCCAAGCTGGCCCGCCAGCAAACTCCAGAGTTTCTCTGGATCGGGTGCTCCGATGCCCGCGTACCGGCCAACGAAATCGTCGGCATGCTGCCAGGCGACCTGTTCGTACACCGCAACGTGGCCAACGTGGTGCTGCACACTGACCTCAATTGCTTGTCGGTGATCCAGTACGCGGTGGACGTGCTCAAGGTCAAGCACATCCTGGTCACCGGCCACTACGGCTGTGGCGGCGTGCGCGCCTCGATGCAGGATCGCCAGTTGGGCCTGATCGACGGCTGGCTGCGCTCGATTCGTGACCTGTACTACGAAAACCGCCTGGTGCTGGCCGAGCTGCCGACAGAGGAAGAGCGTGTCGACCGCCTGTGCGAACTGAACGTGATTCAGCAGGTGGCCAACGTTGCCCATACCAGCATCGTCCAAAACGCCTGGCACCGCGGGCAGGAGCTGTCGATTCATGGCTGCATCTACGGCATCAAGGATGGCCGCTGGAAGAGCCTGAACACCACCATCAGCGGTTTCGAGCAATTGCCACCGCAGTACCGTTTGCGTGCGCTGTAAACCTGATCGCGGATAAGTCCGCCGTTCCTACAAACTGGACGGCGGCATCGCGACCGGTTGTTTCAACTCCTTCAGCGCCTTGGTTATCGGTGCCCCGGCGCAGTCTTTTTTCGCCTCTTCAGCCGATACCTTGCGGATTGAGGTGTAGAACATTTCGCACGTTTGCTCTTTGGCGCTGACCTGCCATTTCTCCGTGCATCGGCTTAACGTTGCATTCGGATCGGCGGCCGGGTTACCGCCCATGCCGGCTTGCCAACAGGCGGCGCTCAAATCCTGGCCCATGACCTTGAGCCCCACTTCGTCAGCTTTTGCTTCGTCGCCGCCGTAGGTGGCCGGGTCTGCCGCATACCAGATGTAGCTGGGATGGTTGGCGCCGAGCACCGGTACCTGCTTGCCTGCCGACGGGCTGATTGCCGCCAGGCCCAGCACGCCGACGGTTGGCCCGTATTGCTGCCTGACCCAATCACGCACCGGCGCGCCAAAGGCCACCATCGGCAGCGTGACGCCGGCCACCGTTTGGCTGACCTCCCGGACCATGGTGGTCTGGTAGTCCTGGAAGTAGCTGTACACGCCCTTCAGGTCACTGCCCGCATCGGCCGGTGCGGCGATGGGGGCAATGTCGATGATGGTCTGGTAGCCGGGCGTCTGGTCGGCGGCCACTCCATTGGCCGTTAGCAGGCTGGCCCAGCGGTCGGTGGTATTGGAACGCAGATAATCCTGGGCCTGGGTCAGTGAGTAGTCGGGCGGAAAGTGCAGCAGTTCGACGCTGCGGCGGTTTTCCAGGGCCATGCCCAATGGCAGAAACAGGGACCAGTTGTAGGCCCATTTACCGTCGGCGTTGAGTTTGGTAGCGCCCTTGTAGGCCAAGTCACCCGCGTTCAGCAGGGCCATCAGCGGTTCGTCGTAGGTATCTGGCACGCCGGTGAGGGTAACGAACACCTGATGGTTGTCCCGGGTAACCTGGATTTTTGCCTGCTCGTAACCGTCGCGCTGCAGGCTTTGCTTAAGGTAATGCTCTACCGTCTGCTCCAGCGTCCAGTTGCGGTAACAGATCACGCTGCAGTTATTGGGGTAGGCAAACAGTCGGGTCACACGCTCGACATTGCCCAGGTCGATCTGAATGGCGGCATGGGCGCTGGTGGTCAGGGTCAGCGCGGCAAAGGCGCCGGCCAGTGTCAGGGCGTTGGGCATGCAGAACTCCTTGTCGGTGGTGTGCCCCCGCTGGGTGGGGGCAGCCTTGCATATTGGAGTACCGAGCGCCGTCAGGGAAATACTGTCGCCGTTTTTTCATGTTAATTCGTGACGATGGTCAGCCAGGGCCAGCGTTAAGGCTGACCTGCTGTTCGTCCTTGAACTTGCTAGGCTGGGTGAAAATACCTGCGGCCAATACCGATGAAACTGATCGCGCCCTTGTTGTTAATCGTGTCCCTGGCGGCCCATGCCGACGATCGCGACCAGGCGGCGTTCGCCCATTGGTCCGCGAGCCATGGCACAGAAGCGTTCCAGCAGTTTTTGCAAAGCCGCAAAATAGCCCCGGTGGTGCCGCTCTATCAACTGCTGCGTTCAGCCACCGATTGGCGGCGGTGCAACGCCGCGCCGTTTGCCGTGCCGCCGGCCGATCACTGGCCGGCCGTTGAAAGCACCCTCAGGTTGGTGGCAACGCTCAAGGAACATGGCATGTTGAGCCTCTTCGAAGTGGTTTCGGCCTACCGCGATGCGGCCTTGAACCGTTGCGCCAATGGCTCTCAACACAGCGCACACCTGCAGGCCTTTGCCGTCGACCTGGAGTTCCCCGAAGGGAGCGCGGATGCAGGGCACTTGTGCGAATTCTGGAAGCAGCAGGGCGGCCAGTGGCAAATGGGGCTTAGCCGCTACCCTTCCGGCCGGGTGCATATCGACACTGCGGGCTACCGGACCTGGGGCGAGGACTACAGTGCAAAGACCTCCTACTGCCGCTGAAAAGGCCTCAAGGCGTGTAGGGCACCGGTGTCAGCACCGGTTGGCCGGCAAAGAACGCCAGCAGGTTCTGGTTGACCAGGCTGACGGTGCCTTCGGACGCTTCTGGCGACAAACCGGCCACATGGGGGGTGAGCACCACATTGTTCAGGGCCCTGAGCTCATCAGGCACCTCAGGCTCGTCGTCGAACACGTCCAATGCCGCACCGGCGATGTGATGGTGCTGCAGGGCCGTCAGCAGATCGGCCGTGTTGATCACGCTGGCGCGGGCAATATTGACGATGAAACCTTCGGGGCCAAGGGCGTCCAGCACGGCTTTATCAATCGCGTGGCGGGTATCGGCGCCGCCTGGGGTAGCGATGATCAGGTAGTCGCTGGCAGCGGCCAACTCCAGCACGCTGGCGCAATAGTGGTAGCCGACACCCTCGCGCCGGCGCCGGCTGTGGTAGCTCACTGACATGTTGAACCCCAGTGCGCCGCGCTGGGCGATGGCCAAGCCCACCGCGCCCAGCCCGAGGATGCCCATGCGCTTGCCGGCCAGGGTAGGGCGGCTGAGCTTGCGCCATTCGCCACGGCGTACCGAAGCGTCTGCCTGGGGGATGTCGCGCACCAGGGCCAGCAGCAGCGCCATGGCGTGGTCGGCAACGGAGGAAGCATTGGCACCGGCGCCGTTGGTCACGGTAATACCACGGTCACGTGCCGCCGCCAGGTCGACGTGCTCGTAGCCCGCGCCAATCACGCAAATGATCCTCAAATGCGGTAGCGCGGCCATTTCCTCGGCGTAGAAACCCAAGGGGCCGCGCGTGAGCACGGCGGTGATGGTGTCGGCATGTTGCGCAATGGCAGCGGCGCGTTCGGCCTTGCTGGGTGCCCGGATCAGTGTGAAGCCGCTGCCTTCGAGCAGGGGTAAGTATTCGTTCACCGCTTCGACCAGGACCAACACGGTTTCGCTCATTTGCCTCTCCATTGCACAAAAAATCAGGAAGGCTTGGGGTAGCCCTTCACTACAAAGTATCGGGAAAAAGACAGCGGCCGGTGTACCCCCGCAGGCTCCGACAGGTAGGGCAGGCGAAAGCCGGGCTGTGGCAGCAGTTCGACGGTCCAGGTTTTTTCCCCGAAAAAACTGAAGCTCAAAGTATGCCCTTCTCCCAGCGCCAGATCGATGAAATTGCCGGTGGTGTAGGCAGCCCCTAGCCTGGCGGTGTCCAGTAACTGGCCTTTTGCATCGAGCAGGTGGATGTTGAGGGTTTCCTCGAAGGGCACATCGTCGGTGACGAACAACAGAAAGCCCTTGGGGCATTCCACAGCGGCCTCAAGGATGACGCCATCGACGATGCTAGGTGCTTTCATGCCCTGTATCAGCACGTTGCTGCGAGCAATGGCGGCTGCGTTGTCGCTGAATTGAGGGGCGAGCGTGACGGCTTGAGTCAGGTGCATGGGGGCCGGCTCCTTCCAGTTGAAGTGAATATTATGGCGCCAGATCGGATTTCTGCACGGTGTCGTGGGAAAACGCAGGGAGCGAAAGCCTGCGACAATGGTCAACCCTATTCATTCATCTGCCAAAAAATGAACCTTTATGCTCTGGCTCACTGACCCTGCCCTGTGGACGGCTTTGCTGCAGATCATCGCCATCGACTTGTTGCTGGGCGGCGATAATGCCGTGGTTATCGCCCTGGCCTGCCGCAACCTGCCCCATGGGCAGCGGCGCAAGGCCATCCTGGGCGGGGTGGCCGGCGCTATCGCACTGCGCGTGGTGTTGCTGTTTTTCGCCATGAAGCTGCTGTCTCTGCCCTATTTGAAGCTGGCAGGCGCTGCCCTGTTGCTGTGGATCGGCATCAAGCTGCTGATCCATCAGGACGAAGGGCACGGCGAGATTCGTGGCGAAGAACGCCTGTGGAGCGCGATCAAGACGATCATCATTGCCGATGCGGTGATGTCGCTGGACAACGTGCTGGCGGTGGCAGCAGCGGGGGCGGGGAATATCTACCTGGTGTCGTTTGGCGTGTTGATCAGCATACCGATCATCGTGCTGGGCAGCCGCCTGGTACTGATGGCGATGGAACGCTTCCCGGTAGTGATCCAGCTGGGTGGCGCCTTGATTGGCTGGATTGCCGGCGGCATGGCCGTCGCGGAGCCGGCGTTGGCCAGTTACCTGCCGTGGCCTGATCAGTGGGAGCATTATGTGGGCAGCGTGCTGGGCGCTGCGCTGGTGCTGGTGGCAGGCTGGGGCTGGAATCGGCGCCAGTCGCGGGCCAGGTTGGCGGCCCGCGACTGAGTCGTTTTCTAGAATTTCAGCGCGTTGGTCAGATCACCCATGGGCTTTTGCCCGCGTGCGGTCATCGCGTCGTCTCGCTGCTTGAGGCCGTCGAGTACTTCAAGCTGATGCACCCGGGTGATCAGGCGCAGGATCGATGCCGTGTCGTACACCGTGTGGTCCACCGTGCCTTTGCGCGCGAAGGGCGACACCACCAGCGCCGGGATGCGCGTGCCAGGGCCCCAGCGATCGCCTTGGGGCGGCGCCACGTGGTCCCACCACCCGCCGTTTTCGTCCACCGTGACCACCACTACCATGTTCTGCCACTGCGGGCTGTTGCGCAGTTCCTTGAGGATGCGCGTGATATGCCGGTCGCCCGCGGCCACGTCGGCGTAGCCTGCGTGCAGGTTCAGGTTGCCCTGGGGCTTGTAGAAACTCACGGCAGGCAACTTGCCCGCTTGCGCATCGGCCACGAACTTGTTGGTGTTGGCCTCGTCGCCCAAGCCGCCGTCACGTAGGCGTTTGCTACGCTCTGCCGGGTTTTCCGGCCCTTGGCGCTGGAAGTAGTTGAACGGCTGGTGGTGGTACTGGAAGTTCGGGATCTTGGGGATGCCGCCCGAGTCCTTGAACTGGTCCAAAGTGGCCTGCCAGGCGCCACCGTACCAGGCCCATTCGATGTTCTTTTTGTTCAGCTTGTCGCCGATGTGCTCGTGGGTTTGTGGCACCAGCACGCTGGGCAGGTCGGGCTTGGCATAGTCCGGGCGCTGCGGGTCGCGAATCCAGGTCGGCCAGTAAGGCGGCGCCATGGTGTTCACCGCAAAGCCGTCGGGCGTCAGGGCACTTGGGCCGAACTGCGGCGGGCCAGTCATGGCGCTGGCTGGCGACTTGTCCAGGGGCTTGAGGCGCGTGCCGGCCGGGTCGTCACTTTGAAGCGTGGCGATTTGGTCCTTGGCAACCGACGTGGTCGCGTTCGGATAAAACGGCACCGCAGCGCTGACCAAATACTGGTGGTTGAGGAACGAGCCGCCGAAGGCGCCCTGGAAGAAGTTGTCACACAGCACGAACTCCCGCGCCACGTCCCACAGGCGCAACGCATACTGCGACTGAGCGTAGTAACCCATGGTGAAACCACCGGAGTCGGCCCAGGCGACGAACTGGTCGTTCTTGCCGCCGTTGATTTGCATCTGGTTCTGATAGAACACGTGCCACAGGTCGCGTGTCACCAGGTTCAGCGGCAGGTCTTCCTGATTCGGCCCCTTCAGCGCAAACGGGGCGTTGGGCAGGTTTTCCTGGAACTGCACGCCGTTGGCGTAGGTCACGCCGTCCACCGTCTGCGGCCCCACCTGCAATACGCCGCCCCATGCCGGTGGCAAGGTTTGCAACAGGCTGCCGTCACGGTCACGCTGCTGGCAGTCGGCAGGCTTGAGCGCCGACAACGGCTTCTCCACGCCTGGGAAGTTGGCAAACAGGTTGTTGAAGCTGCGGTTCTCGGCGTAGATCACCACGATGGTTTTCACCTGCTCGCGCAGCTTCTTGTCCAATTCGGCGGGCGTCAGCGGGTGTTCCTTGGCCGGGCTGTCGGCCTCGCTGCCACCGCAGGCGCTCAACGTGGCCGCACCTACACCCAGCGCGGCGGCACCGGCGAGGAAACGGCGGCGGCTGGTGTCTGACGGGAGTTGGGTGTCCTTGTCTTTCTCGTCGCTCATGACGGCTTCCTGATCAGGCGTAACAAAAGATTTCTGGCGGGCAGGCTAGCAGGGGATTGTGACGGTGGGGTGGCAGGGAGGTTACGGCGTTCCAGCAATTGGCTGAATAGGGGAGAGTATCGTGCGAGGCTATGGGGCGATAGTCGGCAGGAGATGATAGCTGTGTAGGGCGTTTCTAAATGGCAAGACCGAGCGGCCCTTAAAGGAAGGTGAGACTTTTCTCAGGGCCATAAAAAAAGGGCCTACCTTTCGGTAAGCCCTTTTTCGGATTTGGTGGCTACACAGGGACTTGAACCCCGGACCCCAGCATTATGAATGCTATGCTCTAACCAACTGAGCTATGTAGCCAACTTGGCGCGCATTATTCCCTCCAAATCAAAAGGTGTCAAGCGTCGTTTGAAAAAAATGTTGTATGCGATCAAAAACTTAGCTTTTCCCTCCTTCCGTCGGCCAGCGATCCTGCCCCGGCTTGAAATTCGATAGCAAGCTGACATTTTTTGTTTCATTGTTAGCAATCCGCCCCCAAAAAATGGCACATTGGCCTTTCTCAGCTTTAGCTGCGCCTTTTCGCGGCACTGCCCTGCGTCATCACTGAATGTCTGGACGATTTTCATGGCTACCAGCAACGCTCCAACCAGCGCGGCCCCGTCGGCTGCCTCCCCACAAAGCAGCCCGCTGGTCATGCGCATCATCGGCGCCTGCGCGCTGGCGCATTTGATCAACGACCTGATCCAGTCGGTACTGCCGTCGATCTACCCGATGCTCAAGGCCAACTATGGCTTGAGCTTTACCCAGGTGGGCCTGATTACCCTGACGTTTCAGATCACTGCGTCCTTACTGCAGCCGTGGGTGGGTTTCTACACCGACCGCAATCCCAAGCCGTACCTGTTGCCCCTGGGCACGATCTGTACTTTGGTGGGTATCGTGATGCTGGCGTTCGTGGGCAGCTTCCCGATGATCCTGCTGGCGGCGGCGCTGGTGGGGATTGGCTCCTCGACCTTCCACCCGGAAACCTCGCGCATTGCCCGGCTGGCTTCCGGTGGGCGCTATGGGCTGGCGCAGTCGACCTTTCAGGTGGGCGGTAACGCAGGGTCTGCGTTTGGCCCACTGCTGGCGGCGGCGCTGATCATTCCGTTCGGCCAGGGTAACGTGGCGTATTTTGGTTTGTTCGCGTTGTTTGCCTTGGGCGTGACCTGGATGCTGAGCCAGTGGTACCGCGAGCATCTGAACCTGTTCAAGGCCAAGAAAGGCGGGCAGGCCACCCATGGCCTGTCCAAGCGTCGGGTAACGGCAGCCTTGGTGGTGCTGGGCCTGCTGGTGTTTTCCAAGTATTTCTACATGGCCAGTTTCACCAGTTACTTCACCTTCTACCTGATCGAGAAGTTCGACCTGTCGGTGGCCAGTTCGCAGTTGCACCTGTTCCTGTTCTTGGGGGCGGTGGCGGCAGGTACCTTCTTTGGCGGGCCGATAGGCGACAAGATCGGCCGCAAGGCGGTGATCTGGTTCTCGATCCTGGGCGTGGCGCCGTTCACCCTGATGCTGCCGTACGTGGACCTGTTCTGGACCACGGTGCTCAGCGTGATCATCGGCTTTATCCTGGCGTCGGCCTTCTCGGCCATCGTGGTGTTCGCGCAAGAGTTGGTACCGGGTAACGTCGGCATGATCGCCGGGGTGTTCTTCGGTCTGATGTTCGGCTTTGGCGGTATTGGTGCCGCGCTGCTGGGGCACCTGGCGGACATTCACGGTATCGAATACGTGTACACGCTGTGTTCGTTCCTGCCGCTGTTCGGGATACTGACGGTTTTGTTGCCCAATACAAAAAAGGCTTGAACCGGTAGGCCCGCCTGATGCGGGCCTTTTCAATTCCCGTTACACCTCTTCGATAGTCGCAGGCCTGCGGCAGCCCTACCATCGACCTTCCCCTGACTCACACCATGGAAGGTCTGATCATGTTGAAGCGGCTCTCTCTGACAGGCGTCGGCCCGGCAGCCACGTTCGGCCCGGTGGATTTCGCGCCCAGGCTTAATTTCATCACCGGCGACAACGGCCTGGGCAAAAGCTTTTTACTAGACGCTGCCTGGTACGTGTTGACCCGCACCTGGGCGCGGGATGTACCGATCGTGCCGCGGGTGAACACGGCTGATTGCCTGATCACCTATGGCCTGGAGGGCCAACCGGAACGCATGATTCGTTGCCACGCCGGGCGCTGGAGCGCCGGGCAGGACCCGCAAGCGGACCCTGCCGTGGTTATTTATGCCGGGAACGATGGCAGCTTTTCTGCGTGGGACCCACAACGCAATGCGGCGGCCGATACCTCAGCGCCCGATCAGGAAGCCATCCACGCCTTTCACTTCAGTGCAGAACAGGTCTGGCAGGGCGCGCGCTCTGCCCGTGGCACCAACCTGTGCAATGGCCTGATCCACGACTGGGTGCGTTGGCAGCAAGCCGGCAGCCGGCCTTTCGAGGAACTGGTGCGGGTGCTGGGGGCGCTGTCACCCTCGGAGCATGAGCAACTGACCCCCGGCGAGCCCTGTTACCTCGGCCCCCTGGATGAAACCCAATACCCCACGTTGCGCCAGGCATATGGTGAGGTCCCGCTCAACCAAGCCTCGGCCGGTATGCGCCGCATCGCGGCACTGGCCTACATGCTGGTCTGGACCTGGAACGCGCATTTGCGGGCTTGTCGCCTGCGCTCGGTGTCGCCTGCCAGCCACGTGGTGTTTTTGATGGACGAAATCGAATGCCACCTGCACCCACAGTGGCAGCGGCGCATCGTGCCAGCGTTGCTCGCGGTGGTGAGGGCCATGACCGGTTCGCAGGTGGCGGTTCAAATCATTTTGGCGACCCATTCGCCGTTGGTGATGGCTTCGGCCGAGCCCGACTTTGAAGAGGGCCTGGATGCGGTGTTTACGGTGCAACTGGAACAGGGCCGGGCGAAAGTCGAGCAGGCCATCTGGGCCAAGCAAGGCGACGTGGTGAACTGGCTGGTGTGCGATGTGTTCGGGTTGGACCAGGCCCGCTCGCTCGAAGCCGAACAGGCTATCGCCGCGGCCGACGCCTGGATGCTGGGCGAGTACGAGCAATTGCCGCCAGGCTTGGACAGCCGTGAGGCCATCCACGATGAGTTGCTGCGGGTATTACCCAGTGGCGACCACTTCTGGCCCTGCTGGATCGTATCTGCCGGCGAGCACGTCTTATGATCCCGGTCACCGCAACCGAAGAGCCGCCTGATTTCGACCAGCGCTGCCGCCAGCGCGGCAACGCCTGGCTGGACCAAAACCCAGACGCGCGACGGCCCAAGGACCTCTGGTCGCCCTTCAGGCCGCGCCTGGCCGATAGTTTCAACAACCGTTGTGCCTTCGCCGCCATGTACATCCCCAGCGGCACGGTGGACCATTTCCTCAGTTGCGACGAAGACCGTACGCGGGCTTATGAATGGTCGAATTTTCGCTATGTGGATAACTGGATCAACAGCGCCAAGGGCAACAAGAAAGTGGCCGACATCCTCGACCCATTCGACATGCAGCCAGGCTGGTTCGAGATTTCGCTACCGTCGCTCCAGTTGGTACTGACTGATCGCATACCGGCCAAATATCGGGAGCGGGCCGAGAAGACCTTGCATACCCTGCCGATTCACGATGACGAGCGACTGCTGCGGGTGCGCCGACAATGGTTGCGCCTGTACGAAGAGGGGCGGCTGAGCCTGGACGGGTTGCGAGAGATGGCGCCGCTGATTGCCGAGGCAGTGGAGCGGCGCAGTATACCCGGTGTTGAACAGTGATCTTTTCACGGATGAATCCGCTCCTAACGGGTATCGAATGCCTCTTTGTAGGAGCGGATTGATCCGCGAAAGGCACAGCGCCAATATCACTGAAGCAACGGCGAAGGGCATCGTTTGAACCACTGGCTGGCCTGTTCATAGGCATGGGCGATCTGCAGCACGGCCATGTCCGCATGGTGCTTGCCAATGATCTGCAGGCCCATCGGCAACCCCTGTGCATTGAAGCCTACCTGCACGTTGGCCACCGGGCAGCCCGACAGCGTACCGGGGATCACCACTTCCATCCAACGGTGATAGGTGTCCATGCTCACGCCGTTCACCGACTGTGGCCAGGCTAGGCTTTTGTCGAACGGGAATACCTGGGCGCTGGGCAGCAGCAGGTAATCGTAACGTTCAAACAGGCGGCTGATGGCGCGGTACCACTCGGTGCGTGTCACCGACGCCTGGTACACATCGCTGGCGCTCAAGCGCAGGCCGTTTTCCACTTCCCAGCAAGCTTCGGGTTTTAACCGTGAGCGTTTATCCGGGTCGTTGTAATGCCGCCCCAAAGAACCCGCCACCATCCAATGGCGCAGCGTGCGCCAGCAGTCCCACAGGCGCTGCGGGGCGAAGTCGCAGGCCGCCTGTTCGACCGTGCAGCCCAGGCTTTCGAAGTGGGCGAAGGCTTTTTCACACAGTTCGAGAATGCCGCCTTCCATGGGCAGGTAGCCATTGAAATCGCCCAGCCAACCGATGCGGCTGCCTTTGAAGTCACGTGCCAGTTCGCCGGCAAAACCTGCCCCGGACTCGGCGATAGACAGCGGGGCGCGGGCATCGAAGCCGGCTTGCACCGAGAGCAGCAAGGCGGCATCGCGAACGCTGCGGGCCATGGGCCCTTCGTAGCCGAGTTGGTCGACGAACAGGTCGGCACTGTCGTCAAACGGCACGCGGCCTTGGGATGGTCTGAAACCAAATATGTTGTTGAACGCGGCCGGGTTGCGCAGTGAGCCCATCATGTCGCTGCCATCGGCCACGGGCACCAAATGCATGGCCAATGCAGCGGCGGCGCCACCGCTGCTGCCGCCTGCGGTCTTGCTCGGGTCGTAGGCGCAACCGGTGGCGCCGAACACCGGGTTGTAGGTGTGCGAGCCCAGGCCGAACTCCGGGGTGTTGCTTTTGCCGATGATGATCGCGCCGGCTTTTTTCAGGCGTTCGACCATGATTCCGTCATGGTCCGGGATAAAGTCTTTGTACAGCGGCGAGCCCAAGGTGGTGCGAATGCCACGGGTCAGCGACAAGTCTTTCACCGCGTGGGGCAGGCCATGCATCCAGCCATGGTAGATGCCCCGGGTCAATTCGGCGTCGCGAGCGTCGGCCTGGGCCAGCAGGTCATCGGCCGGTTGCAGGCTGATCAACGCGTTCACCCGTGGGTTGAAGCGTTCGATATGGGCCAAGTAGGTGTGCATCACTTCGCGGCAGGACACTTCACGCAAGCGAATTTTTTCGGCGAGTTCATGGGCCTGCAGCAGTACCAGTTCGCTGACATTATTGTGGGTGGTCATGACGTCAAACCTTTACAGCCAAAAGAAACGCCCGGCATGAGCGCCGGGCGCATGAGTCAACGCATCAGGCTGGTCCACAGCCGGTCGGCCAGGCGGATCGCGCCTTCGCCGCAGGTCTGGCTGAACACCACCTTGGTGCCGGTGGGAATGTGCAGCTCAGGTGCGTCTTTCAGGCTTGGGTCCAGGAACGGCTCCACGCCTTTGATCGGGCTCTGGTGCTTGAGAAAGTTCTGGGTCAGCGCGGCGTTTTCCGGCTGGCTCAGGAAGGCGATGAATTTTTTCGCGTTGTCCGGGTTTTTGCTGCCCTTGGGGATGACCATGTTATCCACCCAGGCCATCACGCCTTCCTTGGGGTAGAGGTAGGCCAGGCTTGGCTTCATTTCCCGGGCGCGCAGCGATGAACCACCCCAGAACATCGACATGTCGATTTCGCCCGATGCCAGGTTCTCGCGGATCGAACCGGCCTTGGAGCTGAAGGTCTTGACGTAGGGCTTCTGCGCCTTGAGCAAGGTCAGCACCTGTTGCATCTGCTTGGGGTCTTCACTGCACAGCGGGATACCCAGGTACAGGCTGGCGGTGTCGATTACTTCGCTGGTGGAGTCGAACATGTTGATCCGCCCTTGCAGCTCCGCCGGCGGGTGGTACAGCACGTCATAGCTGTCCAGCGGGCCCTTGTAACGCTCGGTGTTCAGCACCACGCTGGTGGTGCCCCAGATAAAGGGCACCGAGTAGGCGCCTTGCGGGTCCCAGGTCGGCTTTTGCAGGTTATCCACGACGTTGGCGTAGTACGGCTGGCTCACGGGATCAAAGCGCTCCAGCAGGTTTTCCTTGATCAGGATGGGCACGAACTGGTGCGAGGGAATGGCCACGTCATAACCGCCGCCGCCTTGCTTGAGCTTGGCCAGCAGGGTTTCGTTGGAGTCATAGGAGTCGACGGTCACCTTGATGCCGGATTCTTTCTCGAACTTGTTGAGAATGTCCGGCGAAAAGTAGCCGCTCCAGCTCACTACGTTCAATTGTTCGGCGGCCTGCGCGGCACCTGCCACGCTTAATGCCAGTGAAAGCCCTATGGTGCTCATCAACGTCTTCATGCGGTAAATCCCCAGGGTTGAACAAAGGCTCAGGCTTTCTGTTTGCCGAGCAGGAAGGAAAGCGTGACGAACAACACCGACACGCCAAGGATCAGCGTGGAAACGGCGTTCACGTCGGGCGTGACACCCATGCGCAGCAGGCCAAAGATAAAGATCGGCAGGGTGGTGGTGCCGGCCTGGGACACCATCATCGAAATCACGAAGTTATCCAGCGACACGATGAAGGCCAGCATCAGCCCGGAAAAAATCCCCGGCATCAGCAGCGGCAGGGTGACCTTGCGAAAGACCCGCCACGGCGAGGCGTACAGGTCGGCTGCAGCCTGCTCCAGCGACAGGTCCATGTCGTTTAACCGAGCGCGAATCGGCAGGTAGGCGAAGGGAATGCAGAACACTGTGTGGGCGATGATCAGGTTGCCGTAGCCCAATGACACGCCCAAGGTGGAGAACAGCGCCAAGGTGGCGACGCCGACCACGATTTCCGGCAGTACCAGTGGCAGCATGATCGCGCCCATGGACAGCTGCATGCCGCGGAACTTGGCACCCCGCGAGGTGCCCAGCGCCGCCAGGGTGGCGATGGCGGTGGCGATCATGCTGGCGCACACCGCGATCAGCAGGCTGTTGCCGGCGGCCTGGCGCAGGGCCTGGTTGGCGAAGGCGGCGCGGTACCAGTCCAGGCTGAAGCCGGTCCACACGGTGGCCGATTGGTTGGCGTTGAAGGAGTACACCACCAGCACCACGATGGGCGCGTACAGGTACAGGTAGAACAGAAAGCTGAAGCCGCCAAAACCGGGGAAGTCCTGCACGCTGCGCCGGCCACGGGTTAATAGACTCAACATTACAGACCTCCTCGGGCCAGGCGCTGGCGCTCGGCGCGCAGTGCATACAAGGTCAACACCAGCATCACCGCCGCCATCAGCACCAGCGACAAGGCCGCACCGAACGGCCAGTTACGGGCATCGCTGAACTGGCGGAAGATCAGGTTGCCGAGCATCATCTTGGTCCCGCCACCGAGCAGCTCCGGGGCAATCATGGCGCCCAGGCAGGGCACGAAAGTGAGGATCGCACCGGCCATGATGCCGGGCTTGGCGATGGGCAAAACCACTTTGGTCAGGGTGCGCCAGCGCCCGGCGTACAGGTCTTGCGCGGCCTCCAGCAGGCGGATGTCCATCTTTTCCAGGGTGGCGTAGATGGGCAGCACCACGAAAGGCGCGTAGGTGTAGACCAGCCCCAGCAGCACCGCGCCGTCGGTGTACAGCAGCGGCAAGGGTTGCTGGATCAGGCCCAGGCCCATCAGGCCGTTGTTGATGACGCCGGTGTTGCGCAGCAGCAGAATCCAGGCGTAAGTGCGGATCAGCAGGTTGGCCCAGAACGGCACCGTGATCAGGAAGATCAGCAGGCCGCGGCGCCGCGCCGGCTGCATCGCCAGCCACACCGCTACCGGAAAGCCGATCAGCAGGGTAATCAACGTGGTCAGCCCGGCGATGCCGATCGAGCGCAGGGCGATCATCAGGTAGGAGTCGGCGAAGGCCAAACTGTCATCCATCTGCCGCTCGAACAGCAGCGAGGTGTAGGCCTCGGTGCTGAATACCTTGTTCACCCCACCGTAGGGGTTGGCCTCCATCAGCGAATAGCCGATCACGATCACAATCGGCACGATCAGGAACAGGCCGATGGCGAGCAGTGCCGGCGAAACTCCCAGGAACTGCTTGAACGCCTTGCGCCGCTCCAGCACGCCGGGGCGCGCCAAGGTAATGACTTCATTCATGGTGGGTCCCCTGGGTCAGTCGAGCAGCACGCTGGCGCTGTCCTTGTCCAACAGCAGGCCTGCGCGGCAACCGGCGGGGAAACGCTGGCGCTGCCCGGCATTGTTGGGCGAGCGTACGGTCAGGCGGCTGCCGTCGTTGAGTTGCACCTGGTATTGCAGGTCGGTGCCCAGGTAAATCTGGTTTTCCACGGTGCATTGGATGGCGCCGTGGTAGGGCAATTCGGTCAATTGCAGGCGTTCGGGGCGGATCGACAGGTTGACTCTGGTACCTACGCCAGCGCCTTCGGGCATCTGCGCCTGCAGGGGTTCGCCGCCTGGGCCCTTATACAGCGCATGGCCGTTACCCACGTGGCTGACAGTGGCTTCGATGAAGTTGGTTTCGCCAATGAAGTCGGCGACGAAGCGGTTGCGCGGGCGTTCGTAGATGTCGTCGGGGCTGCCCACTTGCTGCACTTGGCCATTGGCCAACACCGCGATACGGTCGGACATGGTCAGGGCTTCTTCCTGGTCATGGGTGACGAAGATAAAGGTGATGCCGGTCTTGGCCTGGATCGCCTTGAGTTCCTCGCGCATGGCCTGGCGCAGCTTCAAGTCCAGCGCGGACAGGGGTTCGTCCAGCAGCAACACCTTGGGGTGGGGGGCCAAGGCCCTGGCCAGTGCCACACGCTGTTGCTGGCCGCCGGACAACTGCGCGGGGCGGCGCTCGGCAAAGCGCTCCATTTGCACCATGGCCAGCATCTCGCGAACCCGCTCGGCGATTTGCGCCTTGCTCAGGGTTCGTCCCATGGGCTGCGACTCCAGGCCGAAGGCCAGGTTTTGCGCGATGCTCATGTGCGGGAACAGGGCATAGTGCTGGAACACCGTGTTGACCGGGCGCTGATAAGGCGGCAGGTTTGCAATGTTTTCGCCATACAGCTGGATCTCGCCAGCGGTGGGGAACTCGAAGCCTGCGATCATCCGCAACAGGGTGGTCTTGCCACAGCCCGAGGGGCCGAGCAGGGTAAAGAACTCGTTGTCGTGGATGTCCAGGTTGACGTGCTTGAGGGCAACGGGACCGGTTTGCGGATCACCATAGACCTTGCGGACCGAGCGGATGGAAACAGCCGGCATTTGACGCGAATGCAGGGCGTTCATGCAGTACCTCCGATTCCCCCATCGTTTTTGCGAGATTCCGGTCAGCCGGAGTCGCATCTAAACGACGGAATATTATTGTTCTGGCAGGATTCGAGAATGATGAAGCGGGTGCTGGGCGGCTTTTGTTTTTCTGCTTTGGCTCGATTATCAAACAGCGATTGCAGGGGAGAAAGATCAATTTTAACATAGCAGCTGTTAAATAATTTAACAGCAAGGTGAGGTGATCCGACCCATGTCCAACCTGCGTTTGCCCCCCCTCAATGCGATCCGTGCCTTTGACGCAGCTGCGCGGTTGGGCAGCTATGTCGAGGCGGCCAAGGCCTTGCACGTTACCCAGCCGGCCGTGGGCCGGCATGTGAAGCTGCTGGAAGAATGGCTCGGCATTCAACTGTTCGAGCGCACTTCGCGTGGCGTGACGCTGACGCCGTCTGGGCGCAAGTACCACCAGAAGATCGCCCGTGCCTTGCAGCAGATCATCGACGCCGGGCAAGAACTGCAGCCGGGCAGCGCCGAGCGCTGGCTGCGCATCATGGCGGTGCCGGGCTTTGCCAAGCGCTGGCTGACTCCAAGGCTTGAGTCCATACGCCACTTGCGCCCTGGGCTGAAAGTGGCGATCGAACCCAACTCCACCTTTACCGAGGTCGACAGCAAGGCCGCTGACCTGGGCATCGGCTATGGCGTCGAGGGCCAGTACCCGCATGTGCGGGCCACGCTGATTCGGCCGCGGGTATTTCCAATTTGTTCGCCGGCGTATCTGGCCAGCATCGAACCCATCCTGCAGCCCCTGGACCTGATCAAGCACAACCTGATTCATTACGACGATGGCGAGTGGTGGAACATGTGGTTCAACGCCTTGGGCATCGATTCGCAGCTCAGTACCGACGTGCTTTACGTCAGTAATGACCATGCGTTGTCGGTGGCCGAAAGCGGGCAGGGCATTGCCCTGGCGAACGAGGTGTTGGTGCGCGACGAATTGAAGGCTGGCACGCTGGTGCGCGCGGTAGATGTTGAGGTGGCGTTGGAGAGTTATCAGTTGATCACGCCGGCAGGTGAGTCCACGGCGGACATTGACTGGTTTGCGCAGTGGTTGGCCGATGCCTTGCGCGATGAGTTTCCCGAGGCGGTTTGATGGCGGTGAGTCAGGGGTGTCGGTGTCGCGTTTTTCGCGGATGAATCCGCTCCTGTAGGAGCGGATTCATCCGCGAAGCCGTCGCCGCCTATCTATCAGTTAAGCGGGAAACGGTAATTCAGCGAGTAGGATTGAATCCCATCATTGGGCTCCTTGATCCCGGCGTTGGAGTAGTGCGTCGCGCGAATGGACACTTCCTGGCCACCGGCAAAGCGCAAGCCTGCGCCGATGCGGTCTTCGAAGTTGAAGGCCGTGCCCAGTTGATCGTCGTCTACCCGCAGGCTGGAAAACACTGAAACGCCGATGCCGGCTTCAATGAATGGCTTGACCGAGTCGCCCGCGAACTCATAAACGAATACCGGCGCAAACGAAAGCGTGTTGCTGTTGGAGCCCTTGCTGCTGTCCCAGTAGGTATAGGCCCCGTCCCAATACCCTGTCAGGCGGCCGGTGCTGGTTTGCCACCAGCTCTTGTCCCAGTTCGACTGCAAGCCCAACCGATACGTCATGGTGGAACCATCGGTGTGCCCTACCGACACCGACGCATCAAGCGCCTGTGCCGTCATGCTTTGCCCCAGGGTGAAGGCCGCAAGCGCGGCCAAACAGAACAGCTTCTTCATAAGAAACATCCTATTTCGAATGCAATTTTTAGTGTTGTGAGTCGCTCGTCAGACGAAACAATAGAAATCGGCAGATCGTTGTAAGTTCAGTGGTACGTAGCGATTTTTATCGATTTTTGTTACCGGCTGAAGCTTCGCACAATGTCAGACGGTTTCCATAGTGTCGGTAGGATGTTTCTGAAGTGTTCCGGGCTGGCGCTGGTCCAGAACTGGGCTTGCCGGGCAGGGCCGTTGGCCAGCAATTGATCCTTTTCCAACAGCCGCTGCAGCTGCCGGGCCACGGCGGCGCCTGTATCAATCAGGATAATCGTGGGCGGGATCATCTGGCTGAGCAGGGGCTTGAGGAACGGGTAATGGGTGCACCCCAGGATGAGTGTGTCGCAACCTGCGTCGAGCAAGGGCTGTACGTAGCCCGCCAACAGTTCGCGCAACACGGGGCTGTGCAGGTCGCCGGCTTCGATCAATTCCACAAGGCCCGGGCAGGGCTGGGTGATCACCTTCACATCATTGGCGAAACGGTCGAGCAGGGCGGCGAACTTGGCGCTTTGCAGGGTGCCCGTGGTTGCCAATACCCCGACCACGCCGCTGCGGGTGGCGGCGGCGGCTGGCTTGACTGCAGGTTCCATACCGACGATGGGCCAGAGGGGGTGACGTTCGCGCAGGTCGGCCACGGCGGCGACGGTGGCGGTGTTGCACGCCAGTACCAGGGCCTTGGCGCCCTGCTCAAGGAAGAAATCGGCCACCTGGGCGCAGCGTTCGCGGATGAACGCCGGAGATTTTTCGCCGTAGGGGATATGGCCGCAATCGGCGACGTACAACAGGGACTCGGCCGGCAACAGGCGGCTTATTTCGCCCAGCACCGACAAGCCGCCGACGCCGGAATCGAAGACGCCGATCGGCGCCTCGCGGCCTTCAGCCATGGGCACTGCCACACACCGCGCAGCCCGGGTCGCGCTTGACCCGCAGCTCGCGAAAGCGCGTGCCCAGGGCGTCGATCAGCAGCAGGCGGCCCACCAACGGTTCGCCGAATTGGGCCAGCAGTTTCAGCGCTTCCAAGGCTTGCAGGCTACCCACCAGGCCCACCAATGGGCCCACCACGCCAGCTTCGCTGCAGGTCAGCTCGGCTTCGCTGCCATGCCCATACAGGCAGTGGTAGCAGGGGCTTTCCGGGCGGCGCGGGTCGAATACCGACAGTTGGCCTTCGAGGCGAATCGCCGCGCCGCTGACCAAAGGTTTGCCGGCCGCCACGCAGGCAGCATTGACTGCCTCACGGGTGCCGAAGTTGTCTGAGCAGTCCAGCACCAGGTCGACCGCCGCCACAGCCGCCGCCAATGAGTCTTCGTCCAACGCCGCGCGGTGGGCCACCAAGGTGACCTCGGGATTGATCGCGCCCAGGCGCTGGAGCGCCGAGTCAACCTTGCTCAGGCCGACGGTAGTGGAGTCATGCAGCACCTGGCGTTGCAGGTTGGTCAGGTCGACCGTATCGAAGTCGGCCAGGTGCAACTCGCCCACGCCGGCCGCTGCCAGGTACAACGCCACCGGCGAGCCAAGGCCGCCCAGGCCGACGATCAGCGCGCGGCTGTTTTTCAGGCGTAACTGTCCGTCGATGTCGATTTGCGACAGCAACACCTGGCGGCTGTAGCGCAGCAGCTCCTGATCGCTCAGCACGACAGGCGGCCCAGGCTGATGCGTTCGTGGCCACTGAGGTCGTCACGGCTTTCGATTTGTTCGAAGTCGTGCTTGGCCAGCAGTTCGCGCACCGCGAAGGCCTGGTCGAAGCCGTGCTCCAGCAGCAGCCAGCCGCCCGGGGTCAGGTGCTGGGGGGCTTGGGCGATGATCAGGCGCAGGTCGTCCAGGCCGTCCTTGCCCGCCACCAGGGCGCTGGCCGGCTCGAAGCGCACATCGCCGGCGGCCAAGTGTGGGTCGGCGTCGGCAATGTACGGGGGGTTGCTGATGATCAGTTGGTAGCGCTCGCCCTGCAGCGCGTCGAACCAGTGGCTGGCCAGCACCCGGGCGTTGTCCAGGTGCAGGCGCTGGCGGTTGCGCTCGGCCAGGGCCACGGCCTCCTCGATACGGTCCACGGCCGTGACCTGCCAGTACGGCCGCTCGCTGGCCAATGCCAGGGCGATCGCGCCGGTACCGGTGCCCAGGTCCAGCACTTGGGCGGTGTCCACGGGCAACAGTTCCAGGGCGGTTTCTACCAGCAGTTCGGTTTCTGGCCGTGGGATCAGGGTGTGCGGCGCCACCTCCAGGTCCAGCTTCCAGAAACCTTGCTGGCCGAGGATGTACGCCACCGGCTCACCGGCGCGGCGGCGGCCCAGGTAGTCGGAAAAGGTCGCGGCCGCTTCGCTGGTTACGATGCGCTCGGGCCAGGTGTGCAGATAGCTGCGCGACTTGCCCAAGGCCGCCGCCAACAGCAGTTCGATGTCCAGGCGGGCGGTTGGCGAGTCGGGAAGCTCGGCGCCACGGAGCAGGCTGGCAATAATCGTCATTTACTCACCCAATGCCGCAAGTTGGTCTGCCTGATACTCGGCCAGCAACGGCTCGATCACCGAGTCGACGCTGCCCGCAAGGATTTCGTCCAGCGAATACAGGGTCAGGTTGACGCGATGGTCGGTCACTCGGCCCTGGGGGAAGTTATAGGTGCGGATACGTTCGGAGCGATCACCGGAACCCACCAGCAGCTTGCGCTCGCTGGCGATGGCATTGGCCGCAGCGCTGGTTTGCATGTCATTGAGCTTGGCTGACAGCCAGGACATCGCGCGGGCACGGTTCTTGTGCTGCGAGCGTTCCTCCTGGCACTCCACCACGATGCCGGTGGGCAAGTGGGTGATGCGAATCGCCGAGTCGGTCTTGTTCACGTGCTGGCCACCGGCACCCGAGGAGCGGTAGGTGTCCACGCGCAGGTCGGCCGGGTTGATCTCGATCGCCACTTGCTCGTCTGGCTCGGGCAATACCGCCACGGTGCAGGCCGAGGTGTGGATGCGGCCCTGGGATTCGGTTTCCGGCACGCGCTGTACGCGGTGGGCACCGGACTCGAACTTCAGCTTGGCGTAGACGTTATCGCCTTCGACGCGGGCAATGACCTCCTTGTAGCCGCCATGCTCACCCTCGTTCTCCGAGAGGATTTCGACGCGCCAGCCACGGCGCTCGGCATAGCGCGAATACATGCGAAACAGATCGCCGGAAAAGATCGCCGCCTCGTCGCCGCCGGTGCCCGCACGGATCTCCAGGAACACATTGCGGCCGTCGTTGGGGTCCTTGGGCAGCAACATGCGCTGCAAGCGGCTTTCCAGTTCGACGGTCTGCTCCTTGCCTTCGCGCACTTCCTCGGCCGCCATTTCGCGCATGTCCGGGTCGCTGTCCTTGAGCAGCGCCTGGGCGCCCTCCAGGTCAGCCTGCACCTTGCGCCACTCTTTATAGGTGGCGACGATGGGCTCCAGCTCCGCGTATTCGCGCGAATAGGTGCGGAAACGGGTTTGCTCGGAAATGACCTCGGCATCGCCCAGCAGGGCGGTCAATTCCTCGAAGCGGTCCTGGATCATGTCCAGTTTATTGAGCAGTGACGCTTTCATTGCGGGGGTTTATCCGTGGGGCCCTCACCGAGGGCAAAGAGTTCCTGGGCCATGGCCAGCGCATCGTGGCGGCCTTCGGCAGACAGCTTTTTAAGCTGCACGCTTGGCGCGTGCATCAACTTGTTGGTCAGGCCACGGGCCAGTTGCAACAATACCTCTTCGGCGTTGCCGCCGTTGGCCAGCAGGCGCTGGGCCTTTTGCAATTCTTCATCACGTAGGCGTTCGCTTTGCTGGCGATAGGCCCTGAGCACATCGACGGCGGCCAGTTCACGCAGGCGGGCCATGAAGTCATCGGCACCCACGCTGACCATCTGCTCGGCAGCCTGGGCCGCGCCCTGGCGGCTCTTGAGGTTTTCAGCCACGACTTCGTGAAGGTCGTCGACACTATAAAGGTAAACGTCGTCCAACTCGCCGACTTCCGGTTCGATATCGCGCGGCACGGCGATGTCGACCATGAAAATCGGTTTGTGCTTGCGCAGCTTCAGGGCGCTTTCCACCGCGCCCTTGCCCAGGATCGGCAATTGGCTGGCGGTGGAACTGATCACGATGTCGCTGTTGACCAGTTCCTGTGGGATGTCGGACAACAGCACCGCGTGGGCACCGAATTGCGCAGCCAGGAGGCTGGCGCGCTCCAGGGTGCGGTTGGCGACCACGATGCGCTTCACGCCCTGCTCATGCAGGTGGCGGGCGACCAGGGTGATGGTTTCGCCGGCGCCGATCAACAGGGCGGTGCTGCGCTGCAGGTCACTGAAAATCTGTTTGGCCAGGCTCACGGCGGCGAAGGCCACCGACACCGGGTTTTCGCCGATGGCCGTGTCGGTGCGCACTTGCTTGGCTGCGCTGAAGGTAGCCTGGAACAGCCGCCCCAGCAGCGGGCCAATGGTGCCGGCCTCGCGCGCCACGGCATAAGCGGACTTCATTTGCCCCAGGATCTGCGGCTCGCCCAGCACCAGTGAATCCAGCCCCGAGGCCACGCGCATCATGTGCCGCACCGCGGCGTCGTCCTGATGCACGTACGCACTGGCGCGCAATTCGTCTACGTTCAGCTGGTGATAATCGGCCAGCCAGCGCAATACCTCATCGGCAGCCAGGCTGTCCTGTTCGATGTACAGCTCGCTACGGTTGCAGGTAGAGAGGATCGCAGCTTCGCGGCTGTCGGTCAGGCGGCAGAGCTGCTGCAAGGCGTCGACCAGCTGCTCAGGGGTAAAGGCCACGCGTTCGCGCACGTCTACCGAGGCAGTCTTATGGTTGATTCCGAGGGCGAGGAAGGCCATTCAAGGTCGCTGATCATATCGAGGAGCCGACAATTGTCCTACTTCGCTTCACTGAGAACAACCACCGCTCTCTATTGTCCTAATAGTCTGTGCCTAGAAGTGGCCTTCCTTATGGGTTTGCCATACGGCTTGTGTCATGATGATCCGACCGCAGGTAAGTCGCCAAATCCCCAATATGAATAGATCCTCCGCGTTGTTCCTCGCATTTGTCATGCTCAACGGCTGCCAGTCCTGGTCTCCGACCCGGCACGACGGGGCTGCTCCCGTTGCCGACAGCACGCCTGCGCCGGTTGCCAAGCCGCAGGTGTACAAGTCGTTCAGTGAAGAAACCGTGTTCAACTTGCTGACGGCGGAGCTGGCGGGCCAGCGCAACCGCTTCGACATTGCCCTGGATAACTACGTCGCGGAGGCCAACAAAACCCAAGACCCGGGGGTTTCCGAGCGCGCCTATCGTATTGCCGAATATGTCGGCGCCGACCAGGTAGCCCTGGATACCTCGCTGTTGTGGGCCAAAAACGCCCCGACCGACCTCGACGCCCAGCGCGCCGCCGCCATCCAGTTAGCGCGCAATGGCCGTTACGACGAGTCGATGGTCTATATGGAGAAGGTGCTCCAAGGCCAGGGCGACACGCATTTCGACTTCCTGGCGCTGTCGGCCGCCGACACCGACCCCGAAACCCGCAAGGGTTTGCTGCAAGGGTTCGAGCGCCTGCTGAAAAAATACCCGGGTAATGGCCAGCTGATTTTCGGCAAGGCCTTGCTCATGCAACAAGATGGCGACGGCAAGGGCGCGCTGACGCTTCTGGAAGACAACCCCCCGCAAGATGGCGAAATCGCCCCGATCCTGTTGCGCGCGCGTCTGCTGCAAAGCCTGGATCGCGGCAAGGAAGCCATCCCGCTGCTGGAAAAGAACATTCGCCAGTACCCGGATGACAAGCGCCTGCGCCTGACCTACGCCCGCACCCTGGTCGAGCAGAACCGCATGGACGACGCCAAGGTGCAGTTCTCAAGCCTGGTGCAGCAGTACCCGGACGACGACGAGCTGCGCTACTCGCTGGCCCTGGTGTGCCTGGAAGCCAAGGCCTGGGATGAGGCGCAGTCCTACCTCAACGAACTGGTGGAGCGGGGCGCCCATGTCGATTCGGCGCACCTGAACCTGGGCCGCATCGCCGAAGTGCGCAACGACCCGAAAACCGCCTTGGGCGAGTACGAACAAGTGGGGCCGGGCACCGACTACCTGCCGGCGCAACTGCGCCTGACCGACATCCTGGTGTCCAGCGGCAAGGCCACCGAGGCCTCCAAGCGCCTGGCCGACGCTCGTGATGCCCAGCCTGACTACGCCATTCAGCTGTACTTGATCGAGGCCGAGACGCTGGCCAACAACAACAAGGAGGCGCAGGCCAACCAGGTGCTGGACCAGGCGTTGAAGATGTACCCCGACGACCTGAACCTGCTGTACACCCGCGCCATGCTCGCCGAAAAGCGCGATGACCTGACGCAAATGGAAAAAGACCTGCGCGCCATCATCAAACGCGAGCCCGACAACGCCATGGCCCTCAACGCCCTGGGCTACACCTTGTCGGACCGCACCACGCGCTACGCAGAGGCCAAGGCACTGATCGAACAGGCGCACAAGATCAACCCGGACGACCCGGCCGTGCTCGACAGCCTGGGCTGGGTGAACTACCGCCTGGGCAACCTCAACGAGGCCGAAGCCTTGCTGCGTCAAGCGTTGCAACGCTTCCCCGATCACGAAGTCGCCGCCCACCTGGGCGAGGTGCTGTGGGCCAATGGCAAGCAGCGTGAAGCCAGGCAGGTGTGGGCCAAGGCCCTGAAAGATCAACCCGATAGCCCTATTTTGCGCAGCACCGTGTTGCGCTTGACCGGATCAGAGACTCTTTAATTTTATGTTTTTGCGCCACTGCATCACTTTCTGCCTGGTTGCCCTGCTGGCCGGTTGCGCCGGCTTCGGCGGCCGTGAAGCCGTCGAAGGCACCGGTAACCCGCAACAATGGAACGCCCACAAGGCCCAGCTCAGCCAGCTCGACGGCTGGCAGATCGACGGCAAGGTGGGTATCCGCGCGCCCAAGGACTCGGGCAGTGGCACGCTGTTCTGGCTGCAGCGCCAGGATTACTACGATATTCGCCTGTCCGGCCCGCTGGGTCGCGGCGCCGCCCGCCTGACCGGGCGCCCTGGCCACGTCACCCTGGAAGTCGCCAACCAGGGCCGCTACGAGGCAGAGAGCCCAGAGACCCTGCTGCAAGATCAGTTGGGCTGGAAGCTGCCCGTTTCGCACCTGGTGTGGTGGGTGCGCGGGCTGCCAGCCCCCGACAGCAAGAGCCGCCTGACCCTGGACGGCGACAGCCGCCTGGCCAACCTGGAACAGGATGGCTGGCAGGTCGAATACTTGAGCTATGCCCAACAGAACGGCTATTGGCTACCCGATCGGATCAAGCTGCACGGTAAGGACCTGGACGTGACCCTGGTGGTCAAGACCTGGCAGCCGCGCCAACTGGGGCAATGACATGGCCCTGTCGCGCCTGACGTTGCCGGCACCGGCCAAGCTCAACCTGATGCTGCACATCATTGGTCGCCGCCCCGACGGCTACCATGAGCTGGAAACGATCTTTCAATTTCTGGATCACGGCGACGAGCTGGAATTTGCCGTGCGCGAAGACGGCGAAATCCGCTTGCACGCCGACATTGCCGGCGTGCCTCACGAAAGCAACCTGATCGTGAAAGCTGCGCGCAAGCTCAAGGCCCTGTCCGGCACCCCGCTGGGCGCCGACATCTGGTTGAAAAAGGTCTTGCCCATGGGCGGTGGCATCGGTGGCGGCAGTTCCGATGCGGCCACCACGTTGCTGGGTTTGAACTGCCTATGGCAGGCCGGCATTGATGTCGATCGCCTGGCCAGCCTGGGCCTTGCGCTGGGGGCCGACGTGCCGGTTTTCGTGCGCGGGCATGCGGCTTTTGCAGAGGGCGTGGGCGAGAAACTCACCCCCGTAGACCCTGAAGAACCGTGGTATCTGGTGCTCGTGCCGCAAGTCTCTGTAAGTACAGCAGAAATTTTTTCAGATCCGTTGTTGACACGTGATTCAGATCCCATTAAAGTGCGCCCCGTTCCCAAGGGAAATAGTCGAAATGACTGTGAAGCGGTAGTCACAAGGCGTTATCCAGAAGTACTTAACGCTTTGAATTTGCTAAAGAAATTTAGTGATGCTAGGCTAACCGGAACTGGAAGTTGTGTGTTTGGGGCCTTCCCAAGCAAAGCGGAAGCTGATAGAGTTTCGCACCTTCTTGCAGATACCCTTACAGGGTTTGTAGCGAAAGGAAGCAACGTTTCGATGTTGCATCGCAAGCTGCAAAGTCTGGCACAGGAAACGAATGCTGGGCATTCGTAGCAACAGATACAGGGGCGTCGCCAAGCGGTAAGGCAGCAGGTTTTGATCCTGCCATGCGTTGGTTCGAATCCAGCCGCCCCTGCCATTTTCCTATACTCATCCAGGTATACCCTCAGCCGGCAGGTACTGCGCGTGTCCAAGATGATGGTCTTTACGGGGAACGCTAACCCCGATCTGGCTCGGCGTGTTGTACGTCAGCTGCATATCCCACTGGGTGATGTCTCTGTCGGTAAGTTTTCCGACGGCGAAATCAGCACTGAGATTAATGAAAACGTCCGCGGTAAAGACGTCTTTATCATTCAGCCGACTTGCGCTCCGACCAACGATAACCTGATGGAACTCGTCGTGATGGCTGATGCCTTCCGTCGCTCCTCAGCGTCCCGAATCACTGCGGTGATTCCATACTTTGGTTATGCCCGTCAGGATCGCCGTCCGCGTTCCGCACGTGTGGCTATCAGCGCGAAAGTCGTTGCTGACATGCTGACCGTGGTGGGGATCGATCGTGTTCTCACGGTTGATTTGCATGCTGACCAAATCCAGGGTTTCTTCGATATCCCAGTAGATAACATCTACGGCTCCCCAGTACTGGTGGACGATATCGAAGATCAACGCTTCGAAAACCTGATGATCGTGTCCCCGGACATCGGCGGCGTCGTGCGTGCACGTGCTGTTGCCAAGTCCCTGGGCGTTGATCTGGGTATCATCGACAAGCGCCGTGAGAAAGCCAATCACTCTGAAGTGATGCATATCATCGGTGATGTCGAAGGGCGTACCTGTATTCTGGTCGATGACATGGTCGACACCGCCGGCACCCTGTGCCACGCGGCGAAAGCCTTGAAAGAGCATGGCGCTGCCAAGGTCTTTGCCTACTGCACGCACCCTGTGCTGTCGGGCAAGGCGATCCAGAATATCGAGAATTCCGTGCTGGACGAGCTGGTGGTCACTAACACCATCCCGCTGTCCGCTGCAGCACAAGCCTGCTCGCGTATCCGTCAACTGGATATCGCGCCGGTGGTTGCCGAGGCGGTTCGCCGCATCAGCAATGAAGAATCGATCAGCGCGATGTTCCGCTAAGGGCCCTGCCTTTAACGGATAGTCCGCTGACGAAAAGCGCCCCGCCCCGACATTTAGGTCGTGGCGGGGCTTTTTTGCCCATATCGCCTGAGCGCTGGTCGCAAACGCTGGGCGAATGTGGTTACTTGGAGATACACAATGAACGATTTTACTCTGAATGCTGAACTGCGTTCCGACCTGGGGAAAGGTGCGAGCCGCCGCCTGCGTCGTCTCGCAAGCCTGGTTCCAGCTGTAGTTTACGGTGGCGAAAAAGCCCCTGAATCCATCAGCATGCTGGCTAAAGAAGTTGCCAAACTGCTCGAAAACGACGCGGCCTACAGCCACATCATCGAGCTGAACGTTGGTGGCACCAAGCAGAACGTCATCATCAAGGCTCTGCAGCGCCACCCGGCCAAAGGCCACGTGCTGCACGCTGACTTCGTACGCGTCGTAGCCGGCCAGAAACTGACCGCTATCGTGCCTGTGCACTTCGTCGGCGAAGCTGCTCCGATCAAGAAAGGCGGCGAAGTTTCGCACGTTACTTCCGAGCTCGAAGTTTCTTGCCTGCCAAAAGACCTGCCTGAATTCATCGAAGTCGACCTGGCTAACGCCGAAATCGGTTCGATCATTCACCTGTCTGACCTCAAAGCCCCTAAAGGCGTTGAGTTCGTTGCACTGGCTCACGGTAACGACCTGGCTGTTGCCAACGTTCACGCGCCACGTGTAGCACCAGAAGCTGAAGAAGGCGCTGCAGAGTAAGCATTTACTCAGCACGCCGGAGTTGCTCCAGTAACATCGCGTAGCGCACGAGTGGTCGAGATCGCGGAGTTTACAATGGTAAATGAGCAATACTTGGCCACCCGTGCCGCAGGTAAACCCTGCGGCGATCTTATTATCAACTCCAAGGAAGAGCCCCTGTCGTGACCGCCATACAACTGATCGTTGGCCTGGGTAACCCCGGCCAGGAATACGAACAGACCCGGCATAACGCAGGGGCTCTTTTCGTTGAGCGTATCGCAGCCAAACAAGGCGTCAGCCTGGTTGCCGATCGCAAGTATTTCGGCTTGGTGGCGCGTTTCAGCCATCAGGGCCATGATGTTCGCCTGTTGATCCCCACCACGTACATGAACCGCAGTGGCCAGGCCGTAGCAGCCTTGGCGAATTTCTACCGCATACCGGTAGAGGCGATTCTGGTGGCCCACGACGAACTCGATTTGCCACCTGGCGTTGCCAAGCTCAAATTGGGCGGCGGCCATGGCGGGCACAACGGCTTGCGCGACATTATCGCGCAGCTGGGCAACAACAACGGCTTCCACCGTCTGCGGCTTGGCATTGGCCACCCGGGTGTAGCCAGTCAGGTGTCCAACTTCGTGCTAGGCCGCGCACCGCGTGCCGAGCAGGACAAACTGGACGCCAGTATCGATTTTGCCCTCGGCGTGCTGCCGGATATCTTCGCCGGCGAGTGGAATCGCGCGATGAAAACCCTGCACAGCCAAAAGGCCTGACTCCGAAGAGGGAATCACCATGGGTTTCAATTGCGGTATCGTCGGCCTGCCCAACGTCGGCAAGTCCACCCTGTTCAACGCCTTGACCAAATCCGGTATCGCGGCAGAAAACTTCCCGTTCTGCACCATCGAGCCGAACAGCGGCATCGTGCCGATGCCCGACCCACGCTTGCAGGCGCTGGCCGATATCGTCAAGCCCAAGCGCATCCTGCCGACCACCATGGAGTTCGTCGACATCGCAGGCCTGGTGGCTGGCGCGTCGAAAGGTGAAGGCCTGGGCAACAAGTTTTTGGCCAACATCCGCGAAACCGATGCCATCGCCCACGTGGTCCGCTGCTTCGAAGACGAGAACGTGATTCACGTCTCCAACAGCGTCGACCCCAAGCGCGATATCGAGATCATCGACCTGGAACTGATCTTCGCCGACCTGGACAGCTGCGAGAAGCAACTGCAGAAAGTCGCGCGCAACGCCAAGGGCGGTGACAAGGACGCAGTCGTTCAGAAGGGCCTGTTGGAGCAATTGATTGCCCACTTCACCCTGGGCAAGCCTGCGCGCAGCCTGATGAAAAACATGGGCGAAGACGAGAAACAGGTCGTTCGTGGCTTCCACCTGCTGACCACCAAGCCTGTGATGTACATCGCCAACGTCGCCGAAGACGGTTTCGAGAACAACCCGTTGCTGGACGTGGTGCGGGCCATCGCCGAAGAAGAAGGCGCGATCGTGGTACCGGTCTGCAACAAGATCGAAGCCGAAATCGCCGAACTCGACGACGGTGAAGAGAAAGACATGTTCCTCGAAGCCCTGGGCCTCGAAGAACCAGGCCTGAACCGCGTGATCCGCGCCGGCTACGACCTGCTGCACCTGCAAACCTACTTCACCGCAGGCGTTGAAGAAGTGCGCGCCTGGACCGTGAAAGTCGGCGCCACCGCGCCACAGGCCGCTGGCGTGATCCACACCGACTTCGAAAAAGGCTTCATCCGCGCCGAAGTCATCGCCTACAACGACTTCATCCAGTACAAGGGTGAGGCGGGCACCAAGGAAGCCGGCAAATGGCGCCTTGAGGGCAAGGAATACATCGTTAAAGACGGCGATGTGATGCACTTCCGCTTTAACGTCTAACCCCGTTAGAGCTACAAGGAAGCCCCGCCAGCCGGGGCTTTTTTGTGGCAGAAGAGATCAGTAATGGCCCAGAAGACTAAGGCGTTGAAAGACTTCATTGACCGGATCGTTTCGGTCTTTCGGCGCGGTCCAAAAGTGGATCAACCCTCTGAGCCCCTCGCAGAAAAGCCGGCGAACGTGTCAGGAAAGCGCCCCACGATCGTTAAACCAGTCAAAGCGCCCCGAACGTCGATAAAAACATCCTTGCCGGTAAAGGCCAAAGTGCCTGGCTGCCCCCACTGCAAAAAGCCCATGGTGATAAAAGTCGCTCGTACGGGCAGCAATGCCGGCGGCAATTTCTGGGGCTGCACGGACTACCCCAAGTGCCGCGGCATACGCGCCATTTTCCCGGGTAAGCCCAATACGCCGTAGCCGAATGCCCTTGGTGTGTCAGACGTTTCTGATTTTCCGCCACCGGGTTGTGCGGCGCACGGCACCTCCATACCCTGTATCCCGTCGCTGCCTATTCAGCGGCCGGATTTGACGATCTGTTAATCAAAGCCCCACAGCGCTCTACCAGGCCCTGCACTCTGGCGTACCATGTCGCCCGCAGCATCCTGTTATGGCAGCTGTGCGTGGGAGGCCCTCGGGCCTGCCGGTTCTTTGATTCCCGGTTCGTCAACCCGCGCACAGCTGCCACCCCATTTGTTTGACGACAATGGATGGCAGATCACCGAATCAAGGATCTCGACCTATGCACGGACACAGCCCCGCCGACAACGAACCCCACGACTCTATCCCCTTCCTTCGCCACGGCCGGTTGCTCAAGGCATTGATGCTGGAAGACCAAGCCTGGTTTTGCCTGAAAGACATCGGCCGCCTTATGGGCACGGGGCTGGAGGAGCGCAACGCCACCAAGCTCGACGCTGATCAACGCCGCATGCTTTGGCTGCGCTACGACGGCCAGCTACGGCACACGGCCATGGTCAGTGAATCCGGGGTGCTGGCCTTGCTGGTGTATCACTACGTGCCGGAAAACCGCGCGTTGCGCCAATGGCTGACTTACGTGGTCATGCCCAGCCTGCGCACCAGGCCCGGGCAGGCACCCGTCCAGGGGCAGATGTGCTGGCGGCGTGCGTCGTTGAGCGTGTTGTATTGGCAGAGTGAGCCGTGGATTCGGTTGCGTGATATGCCGCAGGTTTTGCCGATGGCAATGCCAGAGGAGCAGGGAAGCTGGTGGCGAAAAGTGCTAGGTACCTGACGCTATCGCGCCACAGGGGAAAGTATCGCGCCATCAAAAGTGGCGCGATTCTGTGAATCGCGCCACAATCGCGCCATATTCATTCTAATCGCGCCACGGCCATGACCACAGTTACCGATTTGCTCGCCAGTATTCAAGGGTCCGACCACGGTTTGATCCTTTCGGATTGGCTGGGTGCTCATCCAGAGGTCGCTCGCCGCACTGCACAACGGTGGATCGCGCAGTTAAGCGATGGTGGGCAAATTGTCGCGGTGGGTGAGGCGCGCTCCCGGCGCTACTACGCGGCTGCTGTGCCTGCCCCTGTCGCTTCGCCGGTGGGTGGGCAGTTTCCTGCGTACATCCCGCTGTCTGCCGATAGCCGAGATATTTTGGAGTACATCGATCTGCCACTGCAAGCGCGAAAACCAGTGGGGTATCAGCATGAGTTCCTCGACGCTTATGTGCCGAACGTCACGGCTTATTTGCCCGAACCATTACGCCGGCAGCTCCACCGGATGGGGCGTACCAGTCAGGCAGTTGAACCTGCGGGTACCTACAGCCGCACAACTCTCAAGGCTCTATCTGAAAACCTGCTGCCAAACCCCGCCGATGAAGGCCGTTTACGTCAGCACGCGGTCGAGATCGGACTAAGTGTCTATCGCCCGCTGGCAGCCCCGGCGCAAATTGAAGAAGCGCTTGATCAGGTGCTTGCCAAGGCGAGCGCTATTGTCGACCCGTTCGAGCAGTCCTTTTTCGTCATGGTGCATCTGCCCTACCTGCAGCCGTTTGCCGACATCAATAAGCGCACCTCACGCTTGGCTGCCAACCTGCCATTGTTTCGCGCCAACCTATGCCCCTTAACCTTTCTGGATGTTCCTGAGCAAGCCTACAGCCGGGCGATATTGGGTGTTTATGAGCTGACGCGGGTCGAGTTATTACGCGATTTATATGTATGGGCTTATGAGCGCTCCACTCAGGAGTACTTGGCAATCAGACAGGAGCTGGCCGAACCAGACCCGATGCGTTTGGCATGGCGCAGTTTGATCAAGACCACGATTCATGATGTTGTCTGCCAGCCAGATGCGGATCCCTTGACGGTCATCGAACAGCTTGTAGAGGCCGCCGTGCCGGCTTCGGAACGAGCCAATGTGCAAGCGTTGATTGTCGAGGAGTTGCGCCGTTTGCATGAGGGCGTCCTGGCTCGTTACGGCCTGAGGCTCTCACAGTTCAATATCTGGAAGGCCGTACACTCCACATAGTTGCACATGCACTCAACCGCGAACCGAGCGCCGCGCCACCCAGTGCAACCCCGGCAAGATCATCGCCCACAACAGCCCCAACCCGAACATCGTCGGCCACAGGCCATAGGGGAATGCCACCCCAGCCCACTGGCTGCCAGCGTAATACGACAGCGGCCCGCCAACAGCGCCCAGCGCGGCGGCCAGCCAGGCCGGCTCGGCCGTCCACGCCAAACAATGGCGCAGGGTGCTGGCAAACAGCGGCCACAACAATGCCAGCCAAAGGGGGATGACCATGCCGCTGGGCCTGAAGTCGTAGACCCCGGCCCACATCAGGGCGCTGTCCAGCAGCACCCCTAGCCCAAACGCCTCGATCAACAATCGCGCCTCGCCGTGCCACGCCACGTGCAAGGCCAGCACCGCCAGGGCGAGCAGCAGCCAGGCGCTGTCGCCGCCGATGACGCAGGCAAACCAGCCGGCCTGGAACAGCAGCGCATTGGCCAGTTTTTCAGGCATCGAAGCGCCCGAGTAGCGGTTGTGGCAAGGCCGCAGGTTTGGCCAGCAGCAGTTGCGCGGTGCCGATGGTGCGTTCCAGGAAGCCACCTTCGCAGTAGCACAGGTAGAACTCCCACAGCCGCAGGAAGTAGTCGTCGTAGCCCAGTTCGCGCAGGCGGTTATGCGAGCGACGGAAGTTCTCGTGCCACAGGTGCAGGGTGCGCGCGTAGTGCAAGCCGAAATCTTCCATGTGCAGCATGTTCATGTCGGTGTCGCGGCCGACGATCTGCAGCATCTTCTGCACCGAGGGCAACGCGCCACCGGGGAAGATGTAGCGCTGGATAAAGTCGACGTTGTTCTTGGCCTGCTCGTAGCGTTGCTCGCGAATGGTGATGGCCTGCAGCAGCATCAAACCGTCGTCCTTGAGCAGCTTCGCGCATTTTTGGAAGTAGGTGGGTAAGAAGCGATGGCCGACGGCCTCGATCATTTCGATCGACACCAGTTTGTCGTATTGCCCTTCAAGGTCGCGGTAGTCCTCCAGCAACAGGGTCACCTGGCCCTGCAGGCCCAGTTCATCAATGCGCTGGCGAGTAAAGGCGAACTGTTCTTTGGACAGGGTAGTGGTGGTCACGCGGCAGCCATAATGCTGTGCGGCATACAGCGCCATGCTGCCCCAGCCGGTGCCGATTTCCAGCAGGTGGTCGCTGGGCTTGAGTGCCAGCTTCTGGCAGATGCGTTCCAGCTTGTTCAGTTGGGCCTGTTCCAGGGTGTCGTCGGGGCTGGCGAATTGCGCCGCCGAATACATCATGGTGGGGTCCAGAAACTGCTCGAACAGGTCGTTGCCCAGGTCGTAGTGGGCCGCGATGTTTTTCTGCGAGCCCTTGCGCGTGTTGCGGTTCAGCCAGTGCAGGCCTTGTACCAGCGGCCGGCTCAGGCGGGCGAGGCCGCCTTCCATGGCGTCCAGCACATCAAGGTTGCTGACGAACACGCGCACCACCGAGGTCAGGTCTGGCGAGCTCCAGTAACCGTGGATAAACGCCTCGCCGGCGCCGATTGAGCCATTGCTAGCCACCAGGCCCCAGGCCGCTGCGTCATGGATATGGATTTCACCGAGCAGGGGCGAGCCGCTGCTGCCGAAGACTTGGCGGTCTTCGCCCTCAATCACCACCAGTTGCCCGTGACGCAGGTGCTGTAACTGGCGCAGTACCCCACGGCGCAGCAGGGAACTGGTAAGTCCGTAGGTGCTGAACGGGCTGGCCTTGGCCGAAAAACTATTCATGGCGTCGTTCCTTTGGTTGCGCAGTAGCGGTGCGGTAACGGCCTTCGGCGGCCAGATGATTGAAAATCGGCATGCCCTTCACGGCCAGGCGCACGGCCTGCCAGTAGATGGCCAGGCAGGTTTTGGCGGTCATCCACGGGAAGGTCAGCAGGTGGCGGTGCAGGCTGGCCCGGCTGAGTGCCTGGCGATGCAGGCTGAGGGTGGCGTCGAAGACCTTTTCCGGGCCCTGCCAGTCGCTCATGTGTACGCCCAGGCGCTCGCCCGGCGGGCTGAAGCTCATGTGGTATTCCAGGTCGCGCGGTAAAAACGGCGACACGTGGAACGCCTTGCTGACGGCCACGTGCTCGTGGCCATTGCCCTCGGCGGGCAGCACATAGTGGTAACGCTCGCGCCAAGGGGTGTTGGTCACTTCACACAAAATGGCCATCAGCTTTTCGTGCTCGTCAAAGCAGTAGAAAAAACTGACCGGGTTGAAGGCCAGGCCCCAGCTGCGTGCTTGGGTCAGTAACCGAATCGAGCCCTGTGGCACGGTACCTAATGCTTCGCCGACCAGTTGCCGTACGGCCTCGATCAACGGCTGGCCGGTGCCGGTGTAGGCATGCAGGTAGTCGGTTTCGCGAAAGGCAAATGGCGCCCAGCGGCTGGTGCCGGCCAGGGGCGACAAGCCGAGCACGCTGGCCTGCTCGGCCAGGTCCAGGTACAGCAAGCCGATCCGGTAGCGGAATTCATGCCCCTTGGGCACGAAGCGCCGGTGGCTGATCCAGCCGCTGTACAAGGCGCTGTTCACAGGCTTTCGCCAAAGGCGTGGGCCACGCGCAATGCGCTGGTGACGCCGTCTTCATGGAAACCGTTGGCCCAGTAGGCGCCGCAGTAATAACTGTGGTGCACGCCGTGCAGTTCTTCCCAGCGTGCCTGGGCCTGGGTGCCGGCCAGGCTGTATTGCGGGTGGGCGTAGGTGTATTTGGCCAGGATGCTGCCGGGGGCGATGCGATCGGTCTGGTTGAGGCTGACGCAGAATGTGGTGTCGCTCTGCAGGCCCTGCAGGATGTTCATGTCATAGGTCACGGCCGCGAGGCGCTGGCCGGGTTCACCCAGCCGGTAGTTCCAACTGGCCCAGGCCAGGCGGCGTTGTGGTAGGCGCGAGATGTCGGTGTGCAACACCACTTCGTTGTCGGCATAGGGCAGGGCGCCCAGGATCTGCTGCTCGGCATCGGAGGGTGCCGCCAGCAATTTCAAGGCCTGGTCGCTGTGGCAAGCGAACACCACCTTGTCGAAATGCTCGCTGCCGCGGGGGCTGTGCACGGTCACGCCGTCCAGGTCGCGCTCAACCAAAGACACTGGGCACTGGGTGCGAATGCGCTCGCGAAAGCCTGAGGTCAAAGGCTCGATGTAACGGCTGGAGCCGCCCTCTACCACGTACCATTGCGGCCGGTTGGTGACAGACAACAAGCCATGGTTTTTGAAAAACCGTACGAAAAACTGCAACGGGAAACCCAGCATGTCTGCCAGCGACATCGACCAGATGGCTGCGCCCATGGGCACGATGTAGTGGTCGACAAAGCGTTTGCCGTAGCCATTGGCTTTCAGGTAATCGCCCAGGGTGGTGTCGGCGGCGATGCGCTCGGCTTGCAGGTCGATCACCGCTTGGCGGTTGAAGCGCAGGATATCGCGCAGCATGCCCCAGAAGCCCGGCGACCAGAGGTTGCTGCGCTGGGCGAACAGGCTGCTCAAGTTATTGCCGTTGTATTCCAGGTTGGCGGCCGGGTCGCTGACCGAAAAACTCATCTCGGTGGGCTTGAACGGCACGCCGAGTTGGCCCAGCAAGTTGATGAAGTTGGGGTAGGTCCAGTCGTTGAATACGATAAAGCCGGTGTCGATGGCGTGGCGTTCGCCCTGGTGCTCGATGTCCAGGGTGTGGGTATGCCCGCCCACCCATTCGCCGGCTTCGAACACGGTGATGTCGTGCGTGCGGTTCAGCAGCCAAGCGCAGGTCAGCCCTGCGATGCCGCTGCCGATGATGGCCACCTTCATCCTTGTTCTCCTTGGCGCACCATGCGTTTGGCAATGCCCAGTTGCAGCCGCATGGGCAGCCACGCCAGCACGCGCAGGATGCTGATAAACAGCGTCGGGAAGGCGATCTCCAAGGGGCGCTTGTGCAGGCGCTCGGCGATGTAGCGGGCACCGGTATCGGCGCTGACTTTCATGGGCATGGGGAAGTCATTCTTGGCCGTCAGCGGCGTGTCGACGAAGCCTGGGCTGACCACCGTGACATCGATCCCTTCATGGGCAAGGTCCACGCGCAGGGATTCGTACAGGTAACGCAGCGCCGCCTTGGAGGCACCGTAGGCTTGCGAGCGTGTCAGCGGCAGGTAGGTGACCGAGCTGCTGACGCCGACCAAATGCGGCAGGCTGCCCTTGCGCAGCAATGGCAGCGACACTTCGATGCAATAGGCACTGGCCATAAGGTTGGTTTTGATCACCCGTTCGATGATGCCGGCATCGAACTGGCGGGTGTCCATGTATTCGCAGGTACCGGCGTTGAGGATGACGCTGTCCAGCGCGCCCCAATGCTCCTCGATGCGTTGGCCGATGGCCCCGACCTGGTCGCGGTCGGTCAGGTCCCCGGCGACCACCAGGACTTGGCCTGGGAATTGGCGTTCCAACAACTTGAGTGGCGCCAGGGAGCGCGCGCTGATCGCCACTTGGTGACCCTGGGCCAACAGGGCCTGGGCCAATGCGCCGCCCAGGCCACTGCTGGCTCCGGTGAGCCAGATACGCCGCGCCGTGCTCATGCCATTCTCCTTTTCAACCAACTGACGGCAGAGCCCAACACGGGTACATGTTCGTAAAGCAGGGCGCCAGCATCGAAATAATCACGGTGCTGGTACACCTTGTCGTGCCAGCGCACGTGGGAGCAGCCTGGCACCTGAATGCGCTGGCCCTTGTTCAGGCGTGGGTGGGCGAAGGTCATGCACCAGCGCAGGTAGCCTTCGCCTTCACGCACCTGGTCGATGTGCTCGAAGTCGAAATGCAGCTGTTCGACATTGGCGTACAGCTCGCCGAAGTAACGGCGCAGCTCGGCCATGCCGCGCACCTCGTGCAGCGGGTCGCGAAAATGGATGTCGTCGCTGTAGATCAGCGACAACTGGTCGAGGTTGTCCTTGTCCAGTTCGCTGAACGTGTCGGCGAAGCGGTACAGGAATTCAGCCACGCTGACCCCCGACTTGCTTGAGTGTGGGCAAGTTCTTGAACGCGGCCAGGGCGCGGTCGCGGCTTTTGCCCAAGTCGACGATAGGGGCCGGATAGTTGGCGCTGCCAAACAGGCCACCGGTGGCTGGCGCATGGACTTCTTTTTTGCCCAGTTTGGCCAGCTCCGGCAGCCACTGCTTGAGGAACACGCCTTGTTCATCGAACCGGCTGGACTGGCTGACCGGGTTGAAGATGCGGAAGTACGGCGCGGCGTCGGTGCCGGTCGAGGCACTCCATTGCCAACCACCGTTGTTGGCCGCCAGGTCGCCGTCGATCAAGTGGCGCATGAAAAACCGCTCGCCTTCACGCCAGTTGATCAGCAAGTTTTTAGTCAGGAACATCGCCACCACCATGCGCAGGCGGTTGTGCATCCAGCCGGTCTCCAGCAGTTGGCGCATGGCCGCGTCGACGATCGGGATACCGGTGCGGCCTTCTTGCCAGGCCTTGAGGTCTTCAGGGGCGTCACGCCAGGCCAGGGCCTCGGTTTCCTGGCGGAAAGCCTTGTGCCGCGATACGCGCGGGTAGCCGACCAGGATGTGTTTGTAGAAATCCCGCCAGCACAGCTCGTTGACCCAGGTGGCGACGCCGACGTTACCGCTTTCGAACTCGCCGTGGTTGCGGGCGATTGCGGCATGCAGGCATTGGCGCGGGGAGATCACGCCCGCCGCCAGGTACGCCGACAGTTGGCTGGTGCCCGGGCGCGAGGGGATGTCGCGTTCGTTTTGGTAATACTCGATGGGCTCGTCGACAAAGGTGTCCAGGCGACGTTGCGCCTCGTCTTCACCGGCAGGCCAGAGTGTTTGCAGGGCCTGGGTGGGGGTGGCAAAGCCCTCGACCAGTTGGGGCACGGTGTCGGCCTTGATCGGCAACGGGGCCTGCGCTTTTGGCCGTGCGACGATGGCCGGCAGGGCGCGATGCAGGTGCTCGTAGCACACTTTGCGGAACTGGCTGAACACTTGGAACACGCTACCGCTTTTGGTCAGGATGCTGCCGGGCTTGAACAGCAGTTGGTCGGTGTAGTGGTTAAAACCGATGTCGGCACCTGCCAGCGCCTCGGCGACCGCTGCGTCGCGACGGGTCTCGTTGATGCCGTACTCGTCATTGCAGTGCAGCGCTTGAATGCCGTGCTGCTGGCACAGCTCAAGCAGCACCCTCGGCGCCTGGTCCCAGGTCTGGGCCACGCGGATCAGCAGGGGAATGTGCAACTCACCGAGGGTTTTGCTCAGGATGTGCAGGTTGCGCAGCCAGAAATCGACTTTGCAGGCGGCATCGTCATGCCGTTGCCATTGCTGCGGGCTGATCAGGTACACCGCGACCGTCGGGCCCTGCTCGCAGGCTGCGGCCAGGGCGGTGTTGTCATGTAGGCGCAAATCGCTGCGCAGCCAGATCAATTGCATGGGATGTCCTGTTTCAGAGTCGTGTCGTTTCATGAAGGTCTGCCTTGAAGAAGTCCCAACTGCAGAAGGCGCTGCTGGGCAGACAACGGGTCGTCGACCAGACTCAGTTCGTCGATTTCTGAGCTATGTACGAGCAACTCCGCTTTGTGGATGCATACCGCTGGTCCGGCGATCACCACCGGCGTGTGACAGCCGGCCAGTAGCCGGGGGAGGTGTTGAACGTTGAAGCTTCTGCTGGCGTACAGCACCACTGCACGGGCTTGGAGGCGGTCACAGGCCATGGCCAGCTCGCCCACCGGCAAAGGCCAGTCGAACACTTCGACCGGGCAGTCGGCGCTGCTGGCCAGCCATGCGGTCAACCACAACGAAGGCTCCAGTGGCAGGTCGCTATGGTTGATCAGCAATAGCGGTGGGCCGCTGAGCTGGCGGTTGTTGTGGTAGATGCGCGCGCCCAATTTGCTGCGCAGCCAGGAGTAAAAGAACACCCGTTCCATCTGCGCGCCAAACTGGCCCTGCCAGCGTTGCTCCAGGTCGGCCAGCAGTGGCATCAGCAACTGCTCGCACAAGGTCACTGGCGGGTACAGGGCCATGGCCTGGTTGAACGTGTCGTCAACCCGCCGCTCGGCCAGTTCGCTGATCGCTTGCAGCAAGGTGTGGCGCAGCGGCAACCAATCGTTGGCACCACGCTCGGCGATGGCTTGCTGCGGTGCATCCAGCAGGTCGCGCACCTGGCTCACTGACACGCCGCGGTTCAGCCAGATCAAAATAGTGTGGATGCGTTGCACGTGTTCCAGGGTGTAGAGCCGGTGGCCCTTGGCCGTGCGATGCGGCACGATCAACCCGTAGCGGCGCTCCCAGGCGCGTAAGGTCACGGCATTCACGCCGGTTTGCCTGGCGACCTCACGGATGGGTAGCCAGCCTTCGGCCAGTGGCCCCGCGCGGTCGTCGAGGTGTTCGGGGGAAGCATCCATGAGGTCAGATCGCATTGCGCAGGCTTAGGTTTTCCGGGTGCGGCTGCAGGTACACCTGCTGGCTGACATACGGGTCGGGGTGCAGGCGGAACAGGTGCTTGAGCAGGGTCAGCGGCACCACCAGCGGCACGATGCCCTCGCGGTACTGAGTGATCAGCTGCTGTACTTCCTGCTTGTCATCGGTACTGATGGCTTGCTTGAGGTAGCCACTCAGGTGCAGCAGCACATTGGTGTGGGTGCCGCGGGTAGCGCAGCGCTTGAGGGCCGCCATCAACTGGCTGAAATAGGCCGGCCCCACGTCGTTGGCATCGCTGCGGCCCATGCTGCCCAGCAGTTTGCCGAGCACTTTGTATTGCAGTGGGTTATTGGCCATCAGTTGGTATTTGTAGCGCGAGTGAAATTCCATCAGGCCGCGACGGGTCAGCCCCTGAGCGCACAGTGCCTGGTAGTCGGAATAGGCGTACACCCGCACCAGAAAATTTTCGCGCAGCACGGCGTCACACAGACGGCCGTCTTCTTCCACCGGCAAATCCGGGTACTGCGCGCAGAAGGCCTGGGCATAAATGCCGCGGCCACCGTCTTTTTGCGGGGCACCGTTGTCGCGGTACACCTTCACTCGCTCAAGGCCGCAGGACGGCGATTTGTGCATGAAGATGTAGCCGCTGATGTCGTCGAGTTGGGTGGCCATGCTGCGGCCGTAGTCAGCCAGCAATTGGGTGACGTTCAGGTCGGGGTTCACGCTGCCGACTGCTTGGGGGCGTGCGGGGTCGCCCACCAGGCGAATGGGCTCGCGGGGGATACCCATGCCGATGGCCACTTCCGGGCACACCGGTATGAAATCGAAGTGCTCGGCCAAGGCATGGCTGCACAGCCGCGACTCTTTGTGCCCGCCGTTGAAGCGCACTTCGACACCCATCAGGCAGGCGCTGATGGCGATTTTCGGTTTGTGGCCAGCGGGCGGATCGAACATGTAGCACCTCGTGCAATCTTGTACATGCAATGATTTGTGTACAACTCTACTCATCATAGGAGCGTAGCTGTACAAGTCAAATTATTTGTACAAGATTTGCAGAGGGTTCTACTTCCAGCCCATCAGCCACTGCTCGGCGTTGGCCAGCTCCTGCCAAGGCAGGCGACGGGTGCCGTGGGTGAGCACCGCTTGCAATTCGATGTCGATGACGGTGCCGTCCTCATCGCTGAACAGTTCGGTGACCAGGAAATGTTTTTCGCGTTTAACAGGATGGGCTGCTGTCCACTTGGACAGCAGCAACTTGCGCGGGTTGAGACGATGGCCGGCCTTCACTCCAGGTGTTCGATCAAGCGGCGGGCAGCATCCTGGCCACTGAGCCAGGCACCTTCGACACGGCCCGACAAGCACCAGTCGCCACATACGTACAGGCCCAGATCGGCGTCGGCCAGCGCGCCCCATTCATGGTTGCCGGCAGGGCGGGCATACAGCCAGCGGTGGGCAATACTGAAGGCCGGTGCCGGCATGGCGCAGTTGACAAGCTCGGCAAAAGCGCCGTGCAAGTGCTCGATGACCGCTTCCTTGGGCAGGTCGATATGCTGCTTGCTCCATTGACTGGTGGCATGCAGCACCCACGTATCGGGGCTATCGTTGCGGCCCGGTTTGCTGCGGTTTCGCGCCACCCAGTCGAGCGGGCTGCCTTGTACGAAACAGCCCTGCATCGGGGTTTCCAGCGGCGTGTCGAAGGCCAGCGCGATGGCCCAGGTCGGTTCCATCTGCACGCCCGCGACTACGCCGGCAAGCTTCGGCGCGGCCGCCAGCAAAGCGGTCGCCTGAGGCGCTGGCACGGCAACGATCACGTGGCTGAAGGGGCCGTGGCTGCACCCCTCGGCATCCAGCAGGTGCCAGTGATGGGCGCCGCGAAAGACTTCGGTAATGCGGCAGTTGAAGGTGGTGAACTCTTCGACGGCCATGGCCTTGGCGATCGCGCCCATGCGCGGGGTGCCGACATAGCGCACCTGCTCGTCGGGCGATGGGCTCAGTTGGCCTTCTTTGGCGTTGTAGAGCAGGGGGGTCCATTCGGCGACCAGGCCCTGGGCCTTCCACTGATTGACCTGGTCGACGAAGCGCCGATCACGCGCGGTGAAATACTGCGCGCCCAGGTCCAGCGAACCGGCTTCGCTGCGCTTGCTGGACATGCGTCCGCCGGCGCCGCGGCTCTTGTCGAACAAGCGGTAGGCATGGCCGGCCTTGTGCAGCGCCTGGGCAGCTGCGAGCCCGGCGATGCCGGTACCGATGATGGCAATAGGTACAGTCATAGTGGCCTCGTTACTTCTATGCACAGACTACGCCGATGGACAAACCTGTACAATAATCATTTTTGGTATAAGTTATCGTTATCCTTCAACGGTCGTTGTCCTATGATTTATCTGAGAGCAGTCCATCGGCAAAAGTGCCTCTCTCTTAAAAATAGACTAGCGATGGCCAATTAACGCCACAAGAGGAAGCCGTCATGCGCATATTGCTGACCGGCGGTACAGGTCTGATAGGTCGCAAGCTCTGCCAATACTGGCTCAAGCAGGGTTTTCAGCTGACGGTGTGGAGCCGACGGCCGGACAGGGTCGCGGCCCTTTGTGGTACTTCGGTGCGCGGTATTGCCCGGCTTGAAGAGCTGGGCCAAGAGCCGCTCGATGCGATCGTCAACCTGGCCGGCGAACCCATCGCTGACCGGCCCTGGACTGGCAAGCGCCGGGCTTTGCTGTGGGCCAGCCGCATCACCCTCACCGAACAATTATTGGCGTGGCTTGAGACGCGCCAGCAACGCCCCTCTGTGCTGATCTCGGGTTCGGCCGTGGGCTGGTATGGCGACAGCGGCGAGCGGGAAATCACCGAGCAATCGCAACCGGTGACCCAGGATTTTGCCAGCCAACTCTGCCAGGCCTGGGAAGAAACCGCGCAACGCGCACAGGCATTCGGCCTGCGCGTGGTGTGCGTGCGAACCGGCCTGGTGCTGGCCAGCGAAGGCGGATTTTTGACCAAGCTGCGCCTGCCTTTCAAGCTGGGCGTGGGCGGGCCGATTGGCAACGGTCGGCAGTGGATGCCGTGGGTCCACATTGACGATCAAATCGCCCTGATAGATTTTCTGCTCAAGCACGATGATGCCAGCGGTCCTTATAATGCCTGCGCGCCCACGCCGGTACGCAACCGTGAGTTCGCCCGGTTGCTGGGCAAGGCGCTGCATCGGCCAGCCTTCATGCCCTTGCCGGCGTTGCTGCTTAAAGCCGGGCTGGGCGAGCTGTCTGGTCTGCTGCTGGGTGGCCAGCGTGCGCTCCCACAACGTTTACTGGCGCAAGGTTTTACCTTTCGTTTTACCGATTTGCCAACGGCGCTGGACGACCTGTCCAGGCGCCTCTGAAATTAGGACGCTGCATGACCGATCATGCCTTGCTGATGGTTAACCTGGGCTCGCCCGCCTCGACGTCTGTCGCTGATGTGCGTAGCTACCTCAATCAGTTCCTCATGGACCCGTACGTCATCGACTTGCCCTGGCCGGTGCGGCGCTTGCTGGTGTCGCTGATCTTGATCAAGCGCCCCGAGCAGTCGGCGCATGCCTACGCATCGATCTGGTGGGAGGAGGGCTCGCCGCTGGTGGAGCTGACCCGCCGCTTGCAAACCGCCATGCACCGCCAGTGGACCCACGGCCCGGTGGAAATCGCCATGCGTTACGGCGAGCCTTCCCTCGATACCGTGCTCACCCGCCTGGCCGGGCAGGGCATCAAGAACATCACCCTGGCGCCACTGTACCCACAGTTTGCCGACAGCACCGTGACCACGGTGATCGAGGAAGCGAGGAAGGTGGTGCGGCAGAAAAAACTGCCCGTGCAGTTCTCTGTGCTACAGCCGTTCTACGACCAGCCCGAATACATCCAGGCGCTGGCCGACAGCGCCCGCGCGCACGTGGAACAAGACTTCGACCACCTGCTGATGAGCTTTCACGGCCTGCCCGAACGGCACCTCACCAAGCTCAACCCCGGCCATTGCCTGAAAGACGCCGACTGCTGCCGCACCGCCTCCCCCGAGGTGCTCGCCACCTGCTATCGCGCGCAGTGCTTGCGTGCGGCACAAGCCTGCGCAGAGCGCCTCGGCTTGCCTGATGGCAAGTGGTCGGTGGCCTTCCAGTCGCGCCTGGGCCGTGCGAAATGGATCGAGCCCTACACCGAGGCACGCCTGGACGAGTTGGCCAAGCAGGGGGTTAAAAAGCTGCTGGTGATGTGCCCGGCGTTCGTGGCCGACTGCATCGAGACGTTGGAAGAGATCGGCGACCGCGGCCGCGAGCAGTTTATCGCGGCGGGGGGGCAGGAATTGGTGCTGGTGCCTTGCCTGAATGATCGGGCAGATTGGGCGCAGGCGTTGAAGGTGTTGTGTGAGCGGGCGCCGGTGATGCTCTAGGGCAGCGCGGCGCGTTCTTCGCGGATAAATCCGCTCCTACAAGAGCTGGGTCTGTAGGAGCGGATTTATCCGCGAAGTGCATGCCACGGTGCCTCAGGCTGGCTGCGTTACAACACCGTATCGGTCTTGTCCTTCTTCCAGCCATCATTGCCCGGCAAGATCAGGTTCAGCGCAATCGCCACCACGGCGCACAGGGCAATGCCTTTCAAGCCAAAGTCGCTCGGCCCGGTGCCGGTGCCGATCAGCACGCCGCCGATACCAAACACCAACGTCACCGAAACGATCACCAGGTTGCGTGCTTCGCCCAGGTCGATCTTGTGGCGGATCAGGGTGTTCATGCCCACCGCCGCGATCGAACCGAACAGCAGGCACAGGATGCCGCCCATGACCGGTACCGGGATGCTTTGCAGCAGCGCGCCGAATTTGCCGATGAAGGCCAGGCTGATGGCGAAGACCGCCGCCCAGGTCATGATCTTGGGGTTGTAGTTCTTGGTCAGCATCACCGCGCCAGTCACTTCCGCGTAGGTGGTGTTGGGCGGGCCGCCGAACAGGCCGGCAGCGGTGGTGGCGATGCCGTCACCCAGCAGCGTGCGGTGCAGGCCGGGGTTTTTCAGGTAGTCGCGACCGGTCACGCTGCCCACGGCAATCACGCCGCCGATGTGTTCGATCGCCGGCGCCAGGGCCACCGGTACGATGAACAGGATCGCCTGCCAGTTGAACGCCGGCGCTGTGAAGTGCGGCACGCCCAGCCAAGGGGCGGCGGCGATCTTGGCGGTGTCGACCACGCCGAAGTAGAACGCCAGCGCAAAGCCGACCAATACGCCGGAGATGATTGGCACCAGGCGGAAGATGCCTTTGCCAAACACGGCCACGATCAGCGTGGTCAGCAATGCCGGCATGGAGATCAGCATCGCGGTGCTGTACGGGATCAGTTCCGCGCCATCGCCAGCCTTGCCCATTGCCATGTTGGCGGCAATCGGCGCCATGGCCAGGCCGATGGAGATGATCACTGGGCCGATCACCACCGGTGGCAGCAGGCGGTCGATGAAGCCGGTGCCCTTGACCTTAACGGCCAGGCCCAGAAAGGTGTACACGAAGCCAGCCGCCATGACCCCGCCCATGGTCTCGGCCAGGCCGAACTGGCCCTTGGCGAGGATGATGGGGGTGATGAAGGCGAAGCTTGAGGCCAGGAACACCGGCACCTGGCGCCGGGTGACAATCTGGAACAGCAACGTGCCAAGGCCTGCGGTAAACAGCGCCACGTTGGGGTCGAGACCGGTGATCAGCGGCATCAGCACCAGGGCGCCGAAGGCCACGAACAGCATCTGCGCGCCAGAGAGAATCTGCCGCCAGAGCGGGTCGTTGAACTCCTCGGGCATGCTCAAGCGTCCTTCTGCTTGGTGCCGAAGATCTTGTCACCGGCATCGCCCAGGCCCGGGATGATGTAGCCGTGTTCGTTCAGGCGCTCATCTACGGATGCGGTGTAGATCTGCACGTCCGGGTGGGCTTTCTCGACGGCGGCGATGCCTTCCGGCGCGGCTACCAGCACCATGGCGCGGATGTCTTTGCAGCCGGCTTTTTTCAGCAGGTCGATGGTGGCGACCATGGAGCCGCCAGTGGCCAGCATCGGGTCGATGATCATGGCCAGGCGCTCGTCGATTTCCGGGACGAGTTTTTCCAGGTACGTGTGCGCTTCCAGGGTCTCTTCGTTGCGGGCCACGCCCACGGCGCTGACCTTGGCACCGGGGATCAGGCTGAGCACGCCTTCGAGCATGCCGATGCCAGCACGCAGGATCGGTACTACAGTGATCTTCTTGCCGGCGATTTTCTCGACCTGCACGGTGCCGCACCAGCCTTCGATGTCATAGCTTTCCAGCGGCAGGTCCTTGGTGGCCTCGTAGGTCAGCAGGGCTCCGACTTCCTGGGCGAGTTCGCGAAAGTTCTTGGTGCTGATGTCGGCGCGGCGCATAAGGCCGAGCTTGTGGCGGATCAGCGGGTGGCGGATCTCACGGATTGGCATGGGGAAAGGCTCCGAGGCGGGCAAAAAAACGGCGCTAGATTAATCTATTCAGCTGGCAGTGTCGTCAGGACATCATGCACGTTAGTCCAGAAATGCTTGATCTGTGCCGAGCGGATGCGTACCTTTGCCCGCTTTTCTTGAACCGCACCCCCTGGAGAGCGACATGTCCGCTGATCTCGAGCACATCCGTCAAGTCATGCGCGAGGCTGACTGCCTGTACACCGAAGCTGAAGTCGAAGCGGCGATCGCCCGTGTCGGTGCGCAAATCAACGAACAGCTGTCGGAAAGCAACCCGGTGGTGTTCTGCGTGATGAACGGCGGGCTGATTTTTTCCGGCAAGCTGCTCACGCATCTGAACTTCCCGTTGGAAGCGTCCTACCTGCACGCCACCCGCTACCGCAACCAGACCAGCGGCGGCGATCTGTTCTGGAAGGCCAAGCCTGAGGTGTCGTTCATTGACCGTGACGTGCTGATCATCGACGACATCCTCGATGAAGGCCACACCCTGAGCGCGATCATCGACTTCTGCAAGCACGCCGGTGCCCGTGCCGTGCACACTGCCGTGCTGATCGACAAAGACCACGACCGCAAGGCAAGCCCGGACCTGAAAGCCGATTTCGTCGGCCTGCCGTGCATCGACCGTTACATCTTCGGTTATGGCATGGATTACAAGGGCTACTGGCGCAACGCGGCCGGGATCTATGCTGTGAAGGGCATGTAAGACCGCGTTGCTCGGTTCGCGGATAAATCCGCTCCTACAGAACGTTCAGCCACCTTGTAGGCGCGGATTCATCCGCGAACCAGACGCCGCCACCCGTAGGAGCGGATTTATCCGCGAAGCCCTCCCCGCTAAACCCCGCCATGCTAGAGTGCGCAGCTGCCCCCAAGGAGCTCGCCCATGCGCATGATGATCGCTGCCCTCGCTCTGTCTACAACTTTGCCGTTGGCCGCCGCGCCGATGCATTCGCAGTTTCTGCCCCCCGATGACCTGGCCCTGCGCCAGGAAAAGCCCGAACAACAACAGTTGCTGCAAGTCACCGACTTTGCCGTGGTGGTGGGTGATCAGCGCCAGTCCAATCAGCAACCGATCCCGGTGACGTCCTCGCTGTTTATTCGCCTCAAGGGCAAGCCCTTGAACAAGGGCGCCAGCGTTAGCGAGGTGTTGCTGACCTTTGACGCCGAAAGCAAAAGCTTGAAAAAGCCGGTGTTCGATGACGCCACCAAGCGGCTGACGCTTAACTACCCCCTGACCCAGTACCGGGTGATCATGGACCTTTTGCGCAACGACACCGTGTACGTGCAGTTTCTGACCTACGCCAACGGCCATATCTGGGCTGACTTGCATACCGGCAGCGTACGCGCGCGTTGAGCCTGCGCCCTTGAGGGGGGTAAACTGCCCGCCCCGTGAAAAACCGTGATAGCGAGTTGGAGTCGGCAATGCGTAAAGACAAAAAGCAGTTGATTGGTGACGAGATCGGCGATGCGCAGATCAAGTTGTTCCTGGATTTCGAACCGGTCGATGCCACTTCGCCGTCGCTGCACAAGCTGATCAAGGCCTACCGTGGCCTGCGTGTCGATGATTTCGCGCGCTTCCTGGTGTTTTTCAAGGAGGCCGGCCTGGACCTGGACGGTAAGGACGAGCACGGCAATGACTTCGTTGCCCTGATCAAGGACCAACGCAATGCCGAGGAATACATCGAGCTGATCGCCAACGCTCGCGGCTGAAGCCGATATTGCAGGCATAAAAAAACGCCCCGCAGGGCGTTTTTTTATGGGCGTTGCTTAAGCGTAGCTTTCAGTCGGGCTGTTGTGCTCGACCAGCTCCAGGCACTTGTTGCTCTGGGTACTGACCCGGCGATACAGCGCCGCATCGGTTTCCAGGGCTTTTTCACGGGCCGGGAAGATTTCCTTGAGCTTGGTGGTCCAGGCTTCGCCGCGGTACTGCTCGGGGAAGCAGCGCTCGATCAAGTCCAGCATGATCGACACGGTGACCGAGGCGCCGGGGGAGGCGCCCAGCAGGGCGGCGAGGGAGCCGTCCTTGGCCGCCACCAGTTCGGTACCAAATTGCAGCACGCCGCCTTTCTTTGGGTCTTTCTTGATGATCTGCACCCGTTGGCCGGCCACTTCCAGGCGCCAGTCTTCGGCCTTGGCCTCGGGGTAGAAGCGGCGCAGGGAGTCCAGGCGCTGTTCCATGGACTGCATCACTTCGCTCATCAGGTACTTGGTCAGGTCCATGTTGTCCCGCGCCACGGCCAGCATCGGGCCGATGTTGCCGGCACGAACGGACTTGGGCAGGTCCAGGAACGAGCCATGCTTGAGGAACTTGGTGGTGAAGCCTGCGTACGGGCCGAACAGCAGCGACGTCTTGCCGTCGACCACGCGGGTGTCCAGGTGCGGTACCGACATGGGCGGTGAACCCACCGCAGCCTGGCTGTAGACCTTGGCCTGGTGGCGCTTGACCACTTCCGGGTTGTCGCAACGCAGCCACTGGCCGCTGACCGGGAAGCCGCCGAAACCCTTGCCTTCCTCGATGCCCGACAGTTGCAGCAGCGGCAGGGCTGCGCCACCTGCGCCCAGGAACACGAAGCGGGTATCGACTTCACGGCTGTTGCCGCTGTTCACGTCCTTGATGGTGACGGTCCAACCGGCGCCCTTGCGGGTCAGGTTGGTGACACGCTTGCTGTACTTGACCTGGGCGTCGGGGGCGCTGGCCAGGTGTGCGAGCAGCTTGTTGGTCAGGGCGCCGAAGTTCACGTCGGTGCCGCCCATCACGCGGGTGGCAGCGATGGCTTGGTCCGCCGGGCGGCCGGGCATCATCAGCGGCATCCACTCGGCCATCTTGGCCTTGTCTTCGGTGTATTCCATGTCGTCGAAGGCGTGGTGCGGCTTGAGGGCCTCGTAGCGCTTCTTGAGGAAATCGACACCCTTGTCACCTTCCACGTAGCTCAGGTGCGGCACTGGGCTGATGAAAGACTTGGATGAGCCGAACGTGCCTTTCTGGGTCAGGTACGCCCAGAACTGCTTCGACACCTCGAATTGGGTGTTGATGTGCACGGCTTTCTTTATGTCGATGGAACCATCGGCAGCCTGCGGCGTGTAGTTCAGCTCACAGAGGCCAGCGTGACCGGTACCGGCGTTGTTCCAGGGGTTGGAACTTTCCGCGGCACCCGAGTCCATCAGCTCGACGACTTCCAGCTTGATCGCCGGGTCGAGCTCTTTGAGCAGTACTGCCAGGGTGGCGCTCATGATGCCGGCCCCAACCAATACCACGTCCACTGCTTCGTTATGCGCCATTAACGCGTCTCCAAAATCTTCAGCACCAAATTGACAGCACAGGATCCCGATACTCTCAGCAGGCCAGGATCGCCATATCCGACTCTTCGCAATTTTTTGCAGCTTCAGCGGACGCTACCAACCGGCCCATGCAGCTCATATGAACGCATTTTCGGGGCTGGTGGGCAATTCGACTTAGGTCAATGCGCCCGCTGCTACTTGCCGATCGCTATCACGACCCTGCCAGGCAGGAGCCGCAACGCCGATCGCCGTGGGCTGATCTGGACGTTAATGAAGCATTTACTGATGCAAAACTGTTCATTTGCTCGCCACACTCTTGTGAAGTTGTGAAAACCGTTTTTTTTCACGCTCTTTTGGAGCCGTGAACCTCAAAAAAGCTACCGGAACGAACAGGCAGCGGCAGGTCCAGCGAGGGGCGAGGGGTGCCGAAAACGCGGGCACACCGGCATCAATGGCCTGTGTGGGCGGCTCTCTGTGGGGCGTGCGGGGGAGCTGAAGCAGTGCATCAGCGGTACTGCGAGGCCCGATCAGGAGACGTCCTTATAATCGGGGGGAGATTATAACGATGAAACGAGGAGAATTGATCTTAATTCGGGAGTTTTCTTTTTCAGCGCGTCAAGAGGGCAGGGCGTGGTGGATCCGCGCACCCCTGCAGGGCACGTGAATGAGGGCTTGCAGCGGTAATGGCCGGTCCAGCCAGCCGAGGCGGATTTCGTCGGTTTCTACCCAATGGCCGCCGGTGGGCATGTGCAGGCACTGCTTGAAGGCCTGGCAATGGCCCTTGGCATCCAGGCGCACGAAGTAGCGAGTACGGGGGGTGGAGAACAACCAGGACCAGAGCGCTGTCATGCCGGCGTACCTCGGTAGGGAATGTATCGAAGAGTGCCACCCAGGGATGACACAGGCGTTACAGGAACGCTTGCAAACACATCCGGTCAAAGTTTTGTTCACTGGTTTGGCGGGCCTTCGGGCCGCTATACTGCGCAGCTATTAGTGCCTATTCCAGGAGAGATGAGCATGTTGCAACGCCTGTTGTTCGGTTTGATCGCGGTGGCCACCCTGACGTTGGCCGGTTGTGCCAACAGCCCGCAACAACTCAGCCCCCAACCCAAGCTGACTTCGCAGCTGGCAGCCGTCGGCCAAGGCCAGCAAGTGACGGTGCGCGTGGTCGATGGGCGCAAATCGCAAACCCTGGGCACCCGCGGTGGCCTGTACCCTGAAACCAGCGCCGTGACGGTCAATGGCAGCGACGTGTTGCCCAAGCTGCAAGCCCAGGCCGAAGCCGCCGTGCGCCTGCTGGGCTATACCCCGACGCAGGGCGCAGGCCCCCAGTTGACCGTGACCCTGGCCGACCTCACCTACCAGTCGCCTAAAGAAGGCATGTACGTGACCCAAGCCACCATCGCCGCCACCTTCCGCGCCGATGTGAACAACAACGGCCGTCACTACAGCGGCCGTTACGGCGCGTCCCTGGACCAGCGTTTCGGCATGGCTCCTAACCAGGAAACCAATACCAAGCTTGTCAGGCGACGTGTTGAGCGATGCGTTGACCCGCTTGTTCAAGGACCCGACCGTGGGGCAGATGCTCGGTCAGTAAGTCGTCAGAAATACAAAAGCCCGCGGATTGCCAGCGGGCTTTTTTTTGACTGGTTCGCGGGGCAAAATCCGCGAAATGACCTGGGCTCAGGCCGCCTCCACATACAAATCCAACATGCTGATCCCCGTCCCGGCATCCAGCTCCGGCCAGTCCGTGTGCTGGTGCCCACCCAATGCGCAATACACCAGCCAGTTACGGTCCTGCACATTGAAGGCCAGGCCATCGATCAAGGCTTCTTGCTCATCGCTCTGGGCGATCAGGTAAAGGCGGTCCTGGTTCTGTGCATGCAGCATGACAAACTCCGTGTCGGGTCCATGTGGGTGGTGCAACAGCCTGTCCTGTTTAGATGACGTGCGTGTGACGGCGGGAATTAGTCTTTCTGGCCGCAATGAAAAAGGCGTCCCGAAGGACGCCTTTTTAACCAGCCCGTTGCGTTTACAGCGCCAGCCCTGCCTTGACCCGGTACTGGTTGCGTACGGGTGTGGCGTACTGCAGCACCAGGTACGGCCGATGTTCCGCCGGGCAAGCTTGCAGGCGGCGATTCCATTCTTCGCGGGCCTTGGCCAGTTCGTCGGCCGGGAACAGCGTCTCGGCTGCAGGCACCTGCACGTTGGCGTCGGCGTCAGCCCACTGGGCGTAGGCCAGGTAGTGCGCCGGAAACAGGCGGTAGCCCGCCAGGATCTGCCGGTCGATTGCCACGGCCAGTTGCTTGGTGTCGTCGAACGCTTGGCTGATCGGCGCGGCAAAGTTGACGTGCACCCGGCCCTTGTAGCCGGTGATGCCCTGGGCAATGCTCACGTCGTCTTCGCCCGGCGCCTTGGCATAAGTGCCGGTGGTGGCGCGGATGTACAGCTCGCGTGCCTTGGCCTGGTCGCACGGGTCGTATTCGTAGCTGATCGACACCGGCGTCAGGTTCAGCGACTGGATGACTTCGCCAAACGGCTCGTCCTTGCGGCTCATGTGGAACATCTTCAGGATCGCCGAGTCGGTACGGTCATCGCCGTCCTTGGCCCGACCCTCGGCCTGGGCGATCCAGATCGAGGCGCAATCGGTGCGGATCGAGTGGTTGATGTAAGCCGACAGCAGTTGATACGCCGCCAGTTTTTCACGCCGGCCGCTGATGGAGCGGTGCACGATAAAGCTCTTGTTCAGGCGCATCAGGTCGCTGACGAAGGGCTTTTGCAGCAGGTTGTCGCCGATGGCGATGCGCGGGGTGGGCAAGCCTGCGTGGTACACGGCGTAGTTGACGAAGGCGGGGTCCATCACGATGTCGCGGTGGTTGGCCAGAAACAGGTAGGCACTGCCCGACCTGAACTGCTCGACACCGGTGTAGGTCACACCATCTGTGGCCCGGTCAATGGTGTGGTCCACGTAGAACTCGACTTTGTCCTGCAGCGTGGACACGCATTTCACCCCGGCGAACTCGCGGCGCAGCCGATGAGCTATAAGAGGTTTGAGCAACCAGCCGAAAGCACCGGCCAGGCGCGGAAAGCGAAAGTGGGTGAGGATGTCGAGAAACGCCTGATCGCTGAGCAGTCGTGCCAGCACGGCAGGCACCTCGGCGTCGTTGTACGGTCGGATGGCATCGAATTCGCCCATCATGCTCTCTTGTTGGAAACGGCTAGTGTAATGATAAGGGGCGCGGATAATGCCCTTCAAATAGACCGGCGATTATACGCACAAGTCACCATGGGGAGACGGCCATGCTCTTTCAGGAAAGTGAAGCGGTAGAGTGTCCATATTGTGGTGAGACCATCGAGGTGATGATCGACACATCCGGCGGTGATCAGGAATACATCGAGGATTGTTCCGTGTGCTGCAAGCCCATACGGTTCATATTGCAGGTAGGGGGCGATGAATGGATGCTCGAGGTTAAAGGCGAAAACGATTGATGCAGCGCATATATGATCCGGAAAGCCTGATGGAAGCGGAAATGTTGCTGGGCATGCTCGACAGCGAGGGCATCGTCGCGCACCTGGTGGGCCGCGACCTGGTGGGGGGCATTGGCGACCTTCCGGCCATCGGCCTGTTGGGCCTGACCGTGGCCAATGACCAGGCCGGGTACGCACGGCAGTTGATCGCCGAGTACAATGCCGCCTTGCCGATGCCGGGCGAAGAGCCGGACAGTTTCCCCGGCACCCTGGTCTGCTGACAGGCAGGCCAGCCATTTGAAGAGTTTTTTGCCTAATGTGTGGACGTTTTGCGCTGTTTCGTTGGTCACCGGCTTTCGCGGCCCTGCCTGGGTTCCCGCAGGACCAGCAGGCCCAGTGGAACATTTCACCGGGTGATTCGGTGCTGATGCAGCGCAACATCGGCGGCGAACTGCAATTGGCCCGTGCCCGTTGGGGCCTAACCCCGCCCTGGCTCACCGATATGTCCCGCACGCCGGCCCACGCCCGGGCCGAAACCCTGGCCGAGCAGCCGATGTTGTCGCGAGCCACTGCGCCTGCGCCGTTGCCTGTTGCCTGCCAACGGCTTTTACGAGTGGCGCGGCACGGTGCGCAAGCGGCCCTACTGGCTGACGCCGGGTGAGGGGTCGTCCCTGTTTTTTGCAGCATTATGGGAGGCTTATCCCGTGCAGGAGCAGGTGTGGCTGAGCACGGCGGTGGTCACCCAGGCTGCGGTCAACCAGCGCCGGCCCTTGATATTGGACGCCGCAGGCCAGGCCGCCTGGCTGGACCCGGAAACGCCCCTGCCGGTGCTGCAATCGCTGCTGGCTGGTAATCCCGCGCCCCTGCGCGAGCGGGCGCTGGCCAACCTGGTCAACGACCCCAAGCTCAACGCCCCTGAGTGCCTGACGCCGGGCTGAGTGTAGATTTTCCGATGCAACTGGCTTGGCGCTTTGCGCCAATCGCCTCATCAGTCTGCACCCGGCGTCCGCCAGCCGGATTACCTCGTTGCAAGCGGCCGCTCCCCACCCTGTGGGAGCGGATTTATCCGCGAAAAGAACGACGCGATCGCTATGGCACCCAACCGCTAACCTCCATCGCCTTGTAAACCGCGACCACCGCCAGCACGAAGAACGCGGTCGCGGCCAACCGGCGGATCATGGTCAGCGGCAGCTTGTCGGCGGCAAAGTTACCTGCCAACACAACGGGCACGTTAGCGATCAGCATGCCCAGGGTGGTACCGATGATCACCAGCAACAGGTGCGGGTACTGCGCTGCCAGCATCACCGTGGCCACTTGGGTCTTGTCGCCGATTTCGGCCAGGAAGAACGCGATCAGGGTTGTCAGGAATGGCCCGAAGCGGCGGGCGTTGCTGGCTTCGTCGTCATCCATCTTGTCGGGCACCAACGTCCACAGCGCGGTGGCGGTAAAGCTCGCGGCCAAGATCCAGTGCAACGTCGCATCCGAGAAGAAACTGCCAAACCAGGCCCCCACGGCCCCGGCTGCAGCATGGTTGGCCAGGGTGGCGGCGACGATGCCGGCGATGATCGGCCAGGGCTTGCGAAAGCGCGCGGCCAGGATCAGGGCAAGCAATTGAGTCTTGTCGCCGATCTCGGCCAGGGCCACGATCGCGGTAGGGACAAGTAGAGATTCCAACATCAGGGTTTCCTATGGGGGCGGGATCGACACGGCTATGACACGTACAGCCTCCCCGCCCCGGGTAAGGTGTTCGTGTCATAGGTCTTGTCAAACCCTGAGCCCGTCTGATGCGGGCTGTGGGTCGCACGCGCCATGGCCTGTGGGCCAAGTATGTTGACGCGTGCCGGACGAGCATGGCGCTCGTGGGAGACTACTCCCCTAGGACGGAGCGGATTCTGCCTAGGCAAAACCGATTCGGCAAGCCTAATTTTTCAACCGCGTTTTGCGTTATAGATTTTGAAGCCCTGGCCCTCGGCAACGGTTGTGCAGTTGCCCAAGTGCGCCTCGATCAGTGGCTGATAGCGCAGGAAGCTGTTGGCCACGATGCGCAGTTCACCGCCTTTTTTCAGATGTTGGGCAGCTTTTTTCAGCATGTTCTCCGACGCTTGGTAATTGGTGTGCACCCCGGTGTGGAACGGCGGGTTGCTCAAAATGGCGTCCAGGTACAGCGGTGCGGCGTCGATACCGTCGCCGGTGATCACCTCGGCTTCCAGATTGTTGGCGGCCAGGGTCAAGCGGCTGCTGGCGGCGGCAAAGGCGTCCACGTCCAGCATCGTCACGCTGTTTTGCGGGTAGCGGCGTTTGAGCGCTGCGCCGAGTACCCCGGCACCGCAGCCGAAGTCCAAGATGTGACCGGCTGGCAGCTTGTCGAGGTGTTGCAGCAGCAATGCGGTGCCGCGGTCCAGGCGACCGTGGCTGAACACCCCGGGCAGGCTGATGATGTTCAACGGGCCTTCGGGCAGTGGCAGTTCGTAGTGTTCGGCCAGGCTTTGCAGCTCTACCGCCACCGGTGGGTTTTCGACGGTGACCTGCCACAGCTGGCAGTGGCGGGCGCTGTCGAGTTTGCGTGGGCGACCAAAGGCGTGCAGCTGCTTGGCCGCGCCCTCGATGCCGCCGCGCTTTTCGCCCACCAGGAACAGCTCGCGCCCACCCAGGCGCGAAGCCAAGGCGTTGAGCAGGTAATTGGCCAGGTCGCGAGACTTGGGCAAGAACAACACGGCACCTTCGAACGCTTGCGTCGGGGCGTTCACGCCGAAATGGCTGCGCCCGGCAAAGCGTGCGTCCAGCGCCGCCTGATCGCCGGCGTGCCAGCACCAGCCGTTGGCCGCAGGCAGTTTGCCCAGCAAGTCATCGGCAGGCAGGCCGGCCAACAGCAGTTGGCCTTGAAACAAATCAGCCTGACGAAGCAGGACTTCACTGCGCGGGTCCATGGGCGGCTCCTGAAAAAAGGGCGCAGTCTACCAGAGCCGTTGGCCTCAGCTGACCACTCGCTGCGGCGCCCCGGCGAAAAACCCCGAGGCGTTCTCGCTTAACTGGCCGACGATGCGCTGCCGGGCTTCGCGGCTGCCCCAGGCGCTGTGCGGGGTGATGATCAAACGAGGAATATCGTCGGCCAGCAAGGGGTTGCCATTGACCGGCGGCTCCACGCTGAGCACGTCGGTGGCTGCGCCTGCCAGGTGCCCGCGGCGCAAGGCATCGGCCAGCGCCTGTTCATCGATCATGCCGCCGCGGGCGGTGTTCACCACGAACGCGCTGGGCTTGAGCAGGGCCAGTTCGCGGGCGCCGATCATGTTGCGGGTGTGCTCGTTCAGCGGGCAGTGCAGGGTCAAGGCGTCGATCTGCGGCAGCAACTCGTCCAGCGCCAGGCGATCTGCACGCGGCGGGCGCCCCGGCAATTGGCCCAGCAGCACGCGCATGCCGAACGCTTCGGCCAGTCGCGCCACCGCGCTGCCCAACTCGCCATGGCCAAGCAGGCCCAGGGTCTTGCCTTCCAGCTCGACGATGGGGAAGTCCAGCAGGCAGAACTGCTTGGAGCGTTGCCATTGGCCGTCGGCAATCGCCTTTTGATAATCGGGCAAGCGGGTGGCCAGGGCCAACAGCAACATCAGCGTGTGCTGGGCCACCGACGGTGTGCCATAGCCCTGGCAATTGCACACGGTGATGCCCTGGGCGCGAGCGGCGGCCAGGTCGACGTTGTTGGTGCCGGTGGCGGCAATCAGGATCAGCTTCAGGTCCGGGCAGGCCTTTAGCGTTTCGGCGGTCAGCGACACCTTGTTGCTGATGGCCACCTGAACACCCTGAAGGCGCTCGACCACTTGCTCCGATGCGGTAGCACCGTACAGTGTCAGGTCGCTGAACTGTTGTTCGAGGGCCTTGAAATCCAGGTCACCCAGGTCCAGCGAGGTGTAGTCGAGGAACACGGCACGGCGGTCAGCACTCATCAGCATCAGCTCCTTTTTGATTGCGAAAAATCCTACATGATTAAACCCGGATTTGCCGTGAAAGGACATCAAGCTTGGCTTTATGAAAATTAGCTGGTAGTTTTTCATGAAATAAATCGACTTATATTTCATGTGAGCCGCTGATGTTCAAACAGTCCGCGCAGCACCCGCAAACCTACTACGCCGCCAGTTACCCTGGCGCCATCGCGCTGCGGCCCCGATTGCGCGGCGAGTTGCAGTGCGACGTGCTGATCGTCGGCGCAGGTTTCAGCGGCTTGCACACGGGGCTTCGGCTGGCGCTGGCCGGCAAGCGCGTAGTGATCCTGGAAGCCAGCCGCGTGGCGTGGGCGGCGTCGGGGCGCAACGGCGGGCAGGCATTGCTGGGTTGGTCGTGTGACATGCCGCCCCTGGCAAAGGCCTTGGGCCAGGAGCGTACCCGGCAATTGTGGGACAGCATGTGCTGGGCCGCCGAAGAGCTGCGCGAGCTACCACAACGTCACGGTTTCGAGGTCGATTACCGGGTGGGCAGCCTCTGGACGGCAGTGCGCAAGAATCGCGTGCACGTGCTGCAAGAGGCCCAGCGCGAATCCCGTGACCTGTGGGGCTATGACCAGTTGCGCTTTATAAGCCGCGAAGAAATGCCCGAATGGATCGCCAGCGAGCGCTATCAGGCTGCGCTGTATGACCCACAAGGCGCCCACCTCAACCCACTGAAGCTGGCGCAGGGGCTTGCCAGCGCGATAGAGACAGCCGGCGGGCAGATTTTCGAACAAAGCCAGGTGCTTGGCTACCAGGCGAATGCCGGCGGTTTTATCGCCAACACCGATGCCGGCAGCGTGCGCGCCGGGGTTTTGGTGCTGGCCTGCAATGCTTATGTCGACACACTCGACCGGCAACTGTCACAGCGCCTGTTGCCGGTAGGCTCTTATCAAGTAGCGACTGCGCCGCTGAGCCCCGACTTGGCTCGTTCGCTATTGCCGCGCAACAGTTGCGTGATCGACAACCAATTCGTGCCCGACTATTTCCGCCTGACCCCCGACCATCGCCTGCTGTTCGGCGGTGGCTGCACCTACCTGGGCGGTATCCCCAAGGACGTGGCCAAGGCCACCCGGCCTTATCTGGAACGGGTATTCCCGCAATTGCGCGGGGTGGCGCTGGACTATGGCTGGGGTGGGCATATCGACGTCAGCATGAAACGCACGCCGGATGTCGGCCGTGCGGGCAATCGCTATTGGCTGCAGGGTTTTTCCGGGCACGGCGTGTTGCCGACCCTGGCCGCTGCGCGTGCGGTCAGCGATGCCATCCTGGGTGACCAGGCATTGCTATCGCTATACCAGGGCATCGACAATCCGCGCTTTCCTGGCGGCTCGTTGCTGGCCGCTCCGCTGGAGGCGGCGGGCAAGGCCTGGTACCGCCTGCGTGATGTGATCTGATGGACACCCCCATGAACCTGCAAGAAGAAGTCGAAAGCCTGGCGATCCTGATTCGCGACCTGCGCAAGCACAAGAACCTGACCTTGGGCGAACTTGCGAAAAAGATCGATCGCTCGGTCGGGTTCCTGTCTCAGGTGGAGCGCGGCATTTCCCGGCCCACGGTGGCAGACCTCACGGCCATCAGCGAATGCCTGGGCGTGCCCACCACCTATTTCTATGCGCTGGACAGGCCGCGCACGACACCCTGGGTGACCCGCCCGGGCGAGCGACGCACCCTTCACTACGCCGGTGGCATTACCGATGTATTGGCGTCGCCGACCATCGCGGGCGGCTTTTCGATGCTTGAGAGCCATCTGGAGCCGGGCGCCACCAGCGGTGACGGCCACTTGAATGACAGCTCCGAGCAGGGCGGCTTTGTGCTCGAAGGCCAGTTGACCCTGTGGCTTGAAGGCAACGAAGCGCCTGTCACCCTAGGTCCCAACGACAGTTTCCAATTACCGGCCCATGCCCAGTTTCGCTACGCCAACCTGACCGATACCCCCACGCGAGTGCTCTGGGTGTTCAACTAAAGCCTAAGCCGAACACGGCACCGGCCTATAAGGATAAAAAGATGACCCCCGCCTTTCCCGACCTGCTCAGCGAAGTGCGTGCCTTTCGCGCGCAACATCCCCAGGTGAGCTATGTCGATCTGATTGCCCTGGACATCCCCGGGCATTTCTACGGCAAGCGCTACCCGGTGGACATGTTGGAAAAGGTCGCGGCCGGCAGCCCGCTGAAATTGCCGCAAAACTGCGTGCTGCTGGGCGTGCAGGGCGGGTTGCACCCGATTGGCGACTACTGCTTTAACGATGGCGACCCCGATGCGCCGCGTCGGTTGATCCCGGGCACGCTCAAACCCGTGCGCTGGGAAGGGCAGCCCCTTGGCCAGATGCTGATCAGTTCGGACGGCACCGCGTCACCCATCGAGTTCGAGCCAAGGGAGGTGCTGGCCCACGTGCTCAAGCGCCTGGAACAACGAGGTATTCGCCCGGTGGTCGCGTTTGAACTGGAGTTCTACCTGTTCGACCGCAAGCTCAAGGATGGCCTGCCGCAATTCCCCCGCGACGGCTATACGGACGATGAAGACAACCAGCCCAACATGCACATCGAGCGCCTGACACGCTTTAGTTCGGTATTGCACGAAATGGTCGAGGCGGCCAACGAGCAAGGCGTTGAAGCCAACGTGATCACCGCCGAGCTGGGCCCCGGGCAGTTTGAAATCAATTTTGCCCATAACGAAGATGGCTTGCAGGCGGCCGATTGGGCCGCGCTGTTCTGCCGCAGCACGCGGGGTGTGGCGCTCAAGCACGGCCACCGGGCCAGTTTCATGAGCAAGCCCTACCTCAATGCGCCCGGCAGTGGCATGCACGTGCATGTCAGCTTGTATGACGCTGCGGGTAACAACCTATTGGCGGCCGACGGCCAGCGCCCACTGCGCCACGCCGTGGCCGGTTGCCTGGCACTGCTGCCCCATTGCATGCCGATCTTTGCCGCCAACCACAATGCTTTCCGCCGCTATGGCGCCATGGTCAACGCTGCCAGCCGCGCCAGTTGGGGCTTGGAAGACCGCGATGCGTGCATCCGCATACCAGAGTCCGACCCACGCAATTTGCGCATCGAGCACCGCCTGGCCGGTGCCGACGCCAACCCATACCTGGTGCTGGCCGCCATCCTCACGGGCATTGAGCATGGCCTTGACGCCGGGCTTGAACCCATCGCGCCACTGAACGATGACCGCCAGAGCGGCATCGATTTTCCCAAGGACATGCTAAGCGCGGTGGCTGCCATGCAGGGCCACCCTGCCGTGCGCGAAGGCTTGGGCGAGGAATTCGTGATGGTGTACTGCGAGAACAAGCGCCAGGATCACCTGGCGTTCATGGATGAAGTCAGCGCCCGTGAATACCGCTGGTTCCTGTAGGCGCGGTCTTTATCCGCGAGAAGCGCACTGCGGTTTCCCTGACAGACCGCAGCGATCTTTTCGCGGATAAATCCGCTCCTACGGGGTATTGTGTTGGCTTTGGAATCTGCTGTGGGAGGCCCCCGTGTACTGGACTGAATTCTTGACCGTTGCCCTGATTCACCTGCTCGCCGTTGCAAGCCCCGGCCCTGATTTTGCCGTGGTGGTGCGCGAAAGCGTGACCCATGGCCGCCGCGCCGGTACCTGGACGGCATTGGGTGTGGGCTCGGCGATCTTCCTGCACGTGGGCTACTCGTTGCTGGGCATCGGCCTGATCGTGTCGCAGTCGATCGTACTGTTCAACGTGCTCAAATGGCTGGCCGCCGCCTACCTGCTGTACATCGGCTTCAAGGCCATCCGCGCCAAGCCGGCGGCGCCTGCCACCGAGCAACTGCACGCGGAGCCTGCAGTGCGCACCCCCAAGGAGGCGTATGTTGCCGGGTTCATGACCAACGGCCTGAACCCCAAGGCCACGTTGTTTTTCCTGTCGCTATTCACGGTGGTGATCAACCCCCATACCCCGTTGTGGGTGCAGGCCGGTTACGGCGTTTATTTGGCGGTGGCCACGGCCGTGTGGTTCTGCCTGGTGGCCATGCTGTTCAGCCAACAGCGCGTGCGGGCGGGCTTTGCGCGCATGGGCCACTGGTTTGACCGCACCATGGGCGCGGTGCTGATTGCGCTGGGCGTGAAAATCGCCCTGACGGAAATGCATTGATTTCACAGGAGTTTGTCGCGGATCGCGACGCACAGTAGTGTTTGCAAATCATTCCACCGGTTGATTTGGGCGTCATGAAGAGGTACAGAGTGTTTAGGTTCTCGCCAAATCCTTGCACTCAGATAAGGGATCTTCATGATGCAGACTCGCGTTATTCCGCCAGCTGATGGCGCCTACGAATATCCTTTGTTGATCAAGCGGCTGCTGATGTCTGGCAGCCGCTATGAGAAAACCCGCGAGATCGTCTACCGCGACAAGCTGCGCTATAGCTACCCGACGCTGTTCGAACGGGTACAGCGCTTGGCAAACGTGTTGACCGAGGCGGGCGTGAAGGCCGGTGACACCGTGGCAGTGATGGACTGGGACAGCCATCGCTACCTGGAATGCATGTTCGCCGTGCCGATGATCGGCGCGGTCATCCACACCATCAACGTGCGGCTGTCGCCCGAGCAGATCCTGTTTACCATGAACCATGCCGACGACCGGCTGGTATTGGTCAACAGCGACTTCATCGGTTTGTACAATGCCATTGCGCCGCAACTGACCACTGTCGAGAAAACCCTACTGCTGACCGATGGCGAGGACAAGTTGGCCGACCTGCCTAACCTGGTCGGTGAATACGAGCAATTGCTGGCCGCTGCCAGCCCCCTCTACGATTTCCCGGATTTCGACGAGAACTCCGTCGCCACCACTTTCTACACCACCGGCACCACCGGCAACCCCAAGGGCGTGTACTTCACCCACCGCCAGTTGGTGCTGCACACCCTGAGCCTGGCCACGGTGATCGGCAGCGTCGACAGCACGCGGTTGATGGGCACCAACGACGTGTACATGCCCATCACGCCGATGTTTCACGTACACGCCTGGGGCGTGCCCTACGTGGCGACCATGCTCGGGATCAAGCAGGTGTACCCCGGCCGCTACGAGCCGGACATGTTGGTGCAACTGTGGCAAAACGAGAAAGTCACGTTCTCCCACTGCGTGCCGACCATCCTGCAGATGCTGCTCAACTGCAAGACCGGCCAGGGCGTGGACTTCAAGGGCTGGAAAATCATCATCGGCGGCAGCTCGCTCAACCGCGCGTTGTACGAAGCCGCCAAGGCCCGTGGCATTCAGCTGACCGCAGCCTACGGCATGTCTGAAACCTGCCCGCTTATTTCCGCGGCACACATTAACGAAGAGCTGCTGGCCGGCAGCGAAGACGAGCAGATCACCTACCGCATCAAGGCCGGCGTGCCGGTGCCGTTGGTGGAGGCGGCGGTCATCGATGCCGAAGGCAAGTTCCTGCCCGCCGATGGCGAATCCCAAGGCGAACTGGTGCTGCGCGCCCCCTGGTTGACCATGGGTTATTTCCGCGAGCCGCAGAAGGGTGCCGAGCTCTGGGAAGGCGGCTGGCTGCACACCGGTGACGTCGCGACGCTGGACACCATGGGCGTGATCGACATTCGCGACCGCATCAAGGATGTGATCAAGACCGGCGGCGAGTGGGTGTCGTCCCTGGACCTGGAAGACCTGATCAGCCGCCACGGTGCCGTGCGTGAAGTGGCCGTGGTAGGCATCCCCGACGCGCAGTGGGGCGAGCGCCCGTTTGCCCTGTTGGTGGTGCGCGAAGGCCAGCAGATCGGCGCCATAGACTTGAAGGAGCACCTCAAGCCGTTCGTCGAGTTGGGGGCCCTGAGCAAGTGGGCCATCCCCAGCCAGATCGCCGTGGTCACGGAAATCCCCAAGACCAGCGTCGGCAAGCTCGACAAGAAAAAAATTCGCATCGACATTGCCCAGTGGCAAGCCACCAACAGCAGTTTGCTGTCTACGCTTTGAGCCCCGCCCGCCGTGCCCGACCGGGCACGGCACCGCCAATAAGAAAACACCGTTCAGGACGATCTCTATGCGCATCAGTCACCCTCTGCTGCACGCGTGTGTGCTTGGCTTCTCATTGCTGGCAGGCGGGGTAATGGCCGCAGTCTCTGCACAGGACGCGGCCCAATTGGGTGCCACGCTGACACCCATGGGCGCTGTGAAGGCTGGTAATGCCGACGGCACCATCACCGCCTGGAGCCCGATGGCCAAGACCGCGGGCACGGTCGACGCCAGGGGCTTTCTGGCAGACCCCTATGCCAATGAAAAACCACTGTTCACCATCACCGCGCAAAACGTCGATCACTACCAGGCCAGGTTATCGCCGGGCCAGGTGGCGATGTTCAAGCGCTACCCGGACAGCTATCGCATGCCGGTGTACCCCACGCATCGTGGCGCCACCGTGCCGGACGAGGTAAACGCCGCCATCAAGCGCAATGCCACCGAGTCGCAACTGGTGGCGGGCGGCAACGGCCTGGAAAACTTCCACACGGCCATCCCGTTCCCCATTCCGCACAACGGCCTGGAGGTGATCTGGAACCACATCACCCGTTATCGCGGTGGCAGCGTCAGCCGCCTGGTCACCCAGGCCACGCCGCAGCAGAACGGCTCCTACAGCCTGGTGTACTTCCACGACCAGTTTGTGTTTCGCGACAAAATGAAGGATTTCGACCCGAACAACCCCGGCAACGTGCTGTTCTATTTCAAACAGGAAGTGACCGCCCCCTCGCGCCTGGCCGGTGGCGTGCTGCTGGTTCACGAAACCCTGGACCAGGTCAAGGAACCGCGCCTGGCCTGGATCTACAGCGCCGGCCAGCGCCGCGTGCGCCGCGCCCCGCAAGTGTCCTACGATGGCCCGGGCACCGCCGCCGAAGGCTTGCGCACCTCCGACAACCTGGACATGTTCAACGGCGCGCCCGACCGCTACGACTGGAAGCTTGAGGGCAAAAAGGAGATGTACATCGCCGAGAACAGCTACAAGCTCGACTCGCCCACCCTCAAGTACAGCGACATCATCAAGCCCGGCCACATCAACCAGGACCTGGCCCGCTACGAACTGCGCCGGGTATGGCACGTGGTCGCCACCCTGAAGGAAGGCCAGCGGCACATCTACGCCAAGCGCGACTTCTACATCGACGAAGACACCTGGCAAGCGGCGGTCATCGACCACTACGACGGCCGCGGCCAACTCTGGCGCGTGGCCGAGGCCCATGCCCAGGATTACTACAACGTACAGGTGCCGTGGTACACGCTTGAGACGTTGTACGACCTGCAGTCCGGGCGCTACCTGGCGTTGGGGATGAAGAACGAAGAGAAGAAGGCCTACGATTTCGGCTTTACCGCCAATGCGGCGGACTTTACGCCAGCGGCGTTGCGCCAGGATGGGGTGCGCTGACGGCGCGGACTTCTTCGCGGATAAATCCGCTGCTACAGAGGGGTCCCGCGGCCTGTAGGCGCGGATTTATCCGCGAAGCATTCACCCTCCATTTCCGCGACAATACTGCCATTCAATTCCGCAGCCGGAGTCATTCACCATGACGACCCCACCCACGCTCATCCGCGAAACCTTCCCCGTCGGCCCGTTGCAGTGCAACTGCACCATCATCGGCGACCCGATCACCAAAAAAGCCATCGTGGTCGACCCCGGCGGCAACCATGAACTGATTTTGGCGCGCCTGGATGCGCTGGGCCTGAAGGTGGTGAGCATCATCCACACCCACGCGCACCTGGATCATTTCCTGGCGTCGGGGCAGTTGAAAGAGAAGACCGGCGCCACTTTGCATCTTCATAAAGAGGATCAATTCCTCTGGGATAATCTGGAAATGCAATGCCAGATGTTTCGCGTGCCCTACACACCGGTGCCGTCCCCGGACCGTTGGCTGGAACACGACGAAGAGCTGGCCTGCGGCTGTGGCGTAGCCCTGCACACGCCGGGGCATACGCCGGGTTCGATGAGTTTCTGGTTCGCCGATGCCAAGCTGTTGATCGCCGGCGACACGCTGTTCAAGCGCGGCATTGGCCGCACCGATTTGTGGGGCGGCGATCAGGCGACTATCGTACGTTCCATCAAGCAACGGTTGTACAGCCTGGATGAAGGGGCCACCGTTGTGACCGGGCACGGGCCTGATACACGGCTGGGGGATGAGATGCGGGAAAATCCTTACGTGCGGGCCTGAGTTTTAATTCACGGAATTTTTTCGTGTGGCGGCGATCCAATCCGCGCAGTGGTCCATGTGTGCGATCTGCCGCTGCACCTAATTTGAAAGTACAGGAGCGTCCTGATGTTCACCGCCACTCGCGTGATTATTGCTGCCACCGCTGTTGCCTTGCTAGCCGGCTGTGCATCGCAAAACCCCTATGACAACCAGGGCCAGGCCCAAGGCTCCAGCGGCATGAGCAAGACCGCCAAGTATGGCGGCCTGGGCGCGCTGGCCGGTGCCGTGGCCGGTGCTGCCATCGACCACAACAACCGTGGCAAGGGCGCGCTGATTGGCGCCGCCGTGGTGGGTGCCGGCGCGGCCGGTTATGGCTACTACGCCGACAAGCAGGAAGCCGCCCTGCGCGCGAGCATGGCCAACACCGGCGTGCAGGTGCAACGTGAAGGCGATCAGATCAAGCTGATCATGCCGGGTAACATCACCTTCGCCACCGACTCGTCGGCCATCGCCCCAAGCTTCTATTCGCCGCTGAACAACCTGGCCAACTCGTTCAAACAGTTCAGCCAGAACAGCATCGAGATCGTCGGCTACACCGACAGCACCGGCAGCCGCCAGCACAACATGGACCTGTCCCAGGCCCGTGCGCAGAGCGTGGCCACCTACCTGACCTCGCAAGGCGTGGATGGCTCGCACCTGTCGGTGCGCGGCGCCGGCCCCGACCAGCCGATCGCCAGCAATGCCGACGCCAACGGCCGCGCGCAAAACCGTCGGGTAGAGGTGAACCTCAAGCCGATCCCTGGCCAGCAGTACCCGCAGCAGTAAGTTGACCGGATAAAAAAACCCGCCGTGTTGGCGGGTTTTTTTTGGCCGGCAGCAATCAGTCATGCCGCCCGTGCAACTCCCCAAGCTGCACGTCCTTCTCATCCCACATCCGGTTGATCCACTGCTGGAACTCTGCCCGGTACTGCGCATCCTGATCATAGCTTTTGCCCAGGAACTGCGCCGGGATCGGCGTCTCGCGAATGTGCACCACCACTTCCTTGACCCGACCGCACAGCAGGTCCCAGAAACCGGGGCGGCCGTGGGGGTAGTGCAGCGTCACGTCGACGATCGACTGCAACTGCTCACCCATGGCATCGAGTACAAAGGCGATGCCACCGGCCTTGGGTTTGAGCAGGTAGCGAAATGGCGATTGCTGCTGCTTATGCTTGCCTTCGGTAAAGCGCGTGCCTTCGACGAAGTTGAAGATGGCCGTGGGTTTGCCTTCGAACTTGGCACAGGTGCGGCGGGTGGTTTCCAGGTCCTTGCCTTGTTTTTCCGGGTGCTTGGCCAGGTAGGCCTTGGAGTAGCGCTTCATGAACGGGAAGCCCAGCGCCCACCAGGCCAGGCCGATCACCGGCACCCAGATCAGCTCTTGCTTGAGGAAGAACTTCAGCGGGCGGATCTTGCGGTTGAACACGTACTGCAGCACCAGGATGTCGACCCAACTCTGGTGGTTGCTGGTGATCAGGTAGGAGTGCTGGTAGTCCAGCCCCTGCATGCCCTCCACGTGCCAGCGGGTGTGGTTGAGCAAGGTCATCCAGCCTTTGTTGTTGCTGATCCAGGCCTCGTGGATGTGCCGCATCAGTTCGTCGGTGATGCGTTGCGCCGTGGGGAACGGCAGGCACAGCTTGAACAGGCTGACGATGAACAACGGGGTGCAGCAAACGATGGTGTTGAGCGCCAGCAGCAGCGAGGCCAGCACGCCTCGCAATGGCGGTAAAAAGTCCTTCATGGGGCGTCCTGAAATTCCGCGCTACGGTTGGCCTGGATGGCAGTGAGGGCGATGGTGTAGACGATGTCGTCGACCTGGGCGCCGCGCGGCAGGTCGTTGACCGGCTTGCGCAGGCCTTGCAGCATGGGGCCCAGGCTGACGCAGTCGGCGCTGCGTTGCACGGCCTTGTGGGTGGTGTTGCCGGTGTTCAGGTCGGGGAACACGAACACCGTGGCACGGCCGGCTACCTGGCTGTCGGGCGCCAGTTGGCGGGCGATGGTTTCGTTGGCGGCGGCGTCGTATTGCAGCGGGCCGTCGATCAGCAAGTCGCGCTGGGCTTCCTGGGCCAGTTGCGTGGCTTCGCGCACTTTTTCCACCTCTTCGCCGCTGGCCGAATTGCCGCTGGAGTAGCTGATCATTGCCACCCGGGCCGGGATGCCGAAGGCTTCGGCGGAGTCGGCACTTTGCCGGGCGATTTCCGCAAGCTCGGTGGCGCTGGGGTGCGGGTTCATCACGCAGTCGCCGTACACCAGCACTTGCTCGGGGAACAGCATGAAAAACACCGATGACACCAGGCTGCAACCCGGCGCGGTCTTGATCAGTTGCAGGGCCGGGCGGATGGTGTTGGCGGTGGAGTGCACCAGCCCCGACACCAGCCCGTCGACCTCGTCCAGCGCCAGCATCATGGTGCCCACCACCACGTTGTCTTCCAATTGCTGCTCGGCCATCGGCGCGTTCAGGTTCTTGCTTTTGCGCAGGGCCACCATCGGTTCTACATAGCGCTCGCGCACCCGTTCCGGGTCGAGAATCTCCAGGCCTTCGGGCAATTCGATGCCTTGGGCACGGGCAACGGCGTGCACGTCTTCAGGCTTGGCCAGCAGCACGCAGCGGGCAATGCCGCGGGCCTGGCAGATGGCGGCGGCCTGCACGGTCATCGGCTCGCTGCCTTCGGGCAGCACGATGCGCTTGTTGGCCAATTGCGCCCGTTGGATCAACTGGTAGCGGAACACCGCTGGCGACAGGCGCATTTCCCGTGGCGTGCCGCAGCGCTGGTGCAGCCAATGGGCATCGAGGTGGCCGGCGACGAAATCGGTGATGATCTCGGCACGTTCGCGGTCGTCGATGGGGATTTCCTTGTTCAGTTGGTTCAACTGGTTGGCCGTGTCATAGGAGCCCGTGCTCACCGACAACACCGGCAGCCCGGCCTGCAGCGCGCCGCGGCACAGGTCCATGATGCGCGGGTCTGGCAGGGTGTCGCTGGTCAGCAGCAAGCCGGCCAACGGCACGCCATTGAGGGCGGCCAGGCTCACGGCCAGGATGATGTCGTCGCGGTCGCCCGGGGTCACCACCAGCACGCCCGGCTTGAGCAACTGCAGGGTGTTGAGCACGGTACGCGCGCAGATGATGATCTTGGACATGCGCCGCTGCTCGTAGTCACCGGCGTTGATCACCTGGGCACCCAGCAGGTCGGCGACATCGCGCGTGCGCGGCGCGTTGAGGTCGGCCTGGTAGGGAATGCAGCCCAGCAGGCGGAAATCGCCACTGCGCAGCAACGGTGAATGCTCTTTCAGGCGGGCGGCAAATTGCTCTATGGTTTCTTCGGTGCGCACCTTGTTGAGGATCACCCCGAGCACTTTCGGATCCTTCGGCCCACCGAACAATTGCGCCTGCAATTCCACCCGGCCTGACAGTTCGGCCAGTACTTCGTTTTCCGGCGCGGACACCAGAATCACCTCGGCGTCCAGGCTCTTGGCCAAGTGCAGGTTGACCCGCGCGGCGTAACTGGCGTGCCGGGTGGGCACCATGCCTTCGACGATCAGCACGTCCTTGCCTACGGCCGCTTCCTGATACAGGGCGATGATCTCTTCCAGCAGCTCGTCCAATTGGCCATCGCCGAGCATGCGCTCCACGTGGGCCAGTGCCAAGGGCTTGGGTGGGCGCAGGCCGTGGGTGCGGGCGATCAGTTCAGTTGAGCGCTCCGGGCCAGTGTCGCCTGGGTGTGGCTGGGCAATGGGCTTGAAAAAACCGACCTTCAGGCCAGCCCGCTCCAGGGTGCGAACCAGGCCCAGGCTGATGGAGGTCAGGCCGACGCCAAAATCGGTCGGCGCGATAAAAAATGTTTGCATGCGAGCTTCTCGAGTGAGCATTGCATTGGCGTCAGCGTATGGTTCGCTGATCGCTCGAATCAGCTGCCAAGGGTATCGTCATCCGCCCCCTGTGTGCATCTGCCACAGGCAAAGCTTTGCGCAATTGGCAGATTCGCGGCGTGGGCCGTTGGTCAGTGTTCCGTTCGCTTTCAGGCGATGGCTTGGTTACACTTGAGCGTTCTACATTCTTATGCAAAAGGTCTCGCCCCATGCTGATCGCCGCCAACAAGGCTGTCTCCATCGACTATACCCTGACCAACGACGCTGGTGAGGTCATCGACAGCTCCGCCGGTGGCGCGCCACTGGTCTACCTGCAAGGCGCAGGCAACATCATCCCGGGCCTGGAAAAAGCCCTGGAAGGCAAAACCGTTGGTGACGAGCTGCAAGTTGCCATCGAGCCGGAAGAAGCCTACGGCGAGTACCTGGCCGAACTGGTCAGCACCCTGAGCCGCAGCATGTTCGAAGGCGTCGACGAACTGGAAGTGGGCATGCAGTTCCACGCATCCGCGCCAGACGGCCAAATGCAAATCGTCACCATTCGTGACCTGGACGGCGACGACGTCACCGTCGACGGCAACCATCCGCTGGCCGGCCAACGCCTGAACTTCAAGGTCAAGGTCATCGACATTCGCGATGCCAGCCAGGAAGAAGTTGCGCACGGCCACGTGCACGGCGAAGGTGGTCACCACCATTGATCTGAGCCCCACAGCCCGGATTGACTGAAAGGCGCCTGTACCAGACTGTCGCGTATTCCACGGAGTATTCAACGGCTTGGACAGGCGCCTTTTTAGTCTGCTAGTGTCCAGTTACGTCCGCGACGTTTTACAGCAGGGATTTGGAGAGGGGAGTTCGTCATGAGTATTTTCCACGACCTTAAGTTGCAGGCCCTGGATGGCCAGGAGCTGCCCTTGGCGCCCTTGAAGGGCAAGGTGGTGCTGGTGGTGAACGTGGCCTCCAAATGCGGTCTGACACCGCAATACGCCGCCCTGGAAAACCTTTACCAGCAATTCAAAGACAAGGGCTTCAGCGTATTGGGCCTGCCGTGCAACCAGTTTGCTGGCCAGGAGCCGGGTACCGAACAGCAGATTCAGGAGTTTTGCAGCCTGAACTACGGCGTGACCTTTCCATTGAGCAGCAAGCTTGAGGTCAATGGGCACGATCGTCATCGCCTGTACCAATTATTGGCAGGCGAGGGCGCCGAGTTCCCTGGCGACATTACCTGGAACTTCGAGAAGTTCCTGGTGGGCAAGGATGGGCGGGTGTTGGCCAGGTTTTCGCCACGCACCGCGCCCGATGAGCCTGCGGTGGTGCAGGCCATCGAGAAAGCGCTGGGCTGATATACCGAGTGGGGTTTTTCGCGGATCAATCCGCTCCTACGGGCGGATGTAGGAGTGCGCGAAGCAGCCACCGCTATCTTCAGCCAGCGTCATCACCCTGATCAATAGTACTGTGCCCTAACCCCCTGGCGGATTAAGCTGGAGTCTTTGCGCCCCTAACGCCACGGAGATCAGCATGCCGGTCAAAGCCCTGTTCAAACCCTTCAACCTGGGCTCGCTCGAGCTGCCAAGCCGCGTGGTCATGGCGCCGATGACCCGTTCGTTCTCGCCGGGCGGCATCCCCACCGCCGAGGTCATCGAATACTACCGCCGCCGCGCCGCTGCCGGGGTAGGCCTGATCGTGACCGAGGGCACCACCGTGGGCCACAAGGCCGCCAATGGCTACCCCAACGTGCCACGCTTCTACGGCGTTGACGCACTGGCTGGCTGGAAAAAAGTGGTGGAGGCGGTGCACGCCGAAGGTGGCAAGATCATGCCGCAACTGTGGCACGTGGGCGCAGTGCGACGCCTGGGCACTGAGCCCGATGGCACCGTGCCGGGGTATGGCCCGGTCGGCAAGTTCAAGGGTGACACCGAGGTGGTGCATGGCATGACCCACCAGGACATCCAGGACGTGATTGGCGCCTTCGCCCAGGCCGCTGCCGATGCCAAGGCCATCGGCATGGACGGCGTGGAGATCCATGGCGCCCACGGCTACCTGATCGATCAGTTCTTCTGGGAAGGCAGCAACACCCGTGACGACGAATACGGTGGCAGCCTGGCCAAGCGCTCGCGCTTTGCCGTGGAGTTGATCAAGGCCGTGCGCGCGGCAACGGGCCCGGGCTTCCCGATCATTTTCCGTTTCTCGCAGTGGAAGCAGCAGGACTACAGCGCCCGCCTGGTGCAGACGCCAGAAGCACTGGGGGAATTTTTGCAGCCGCTGTCTGACGCAGGCGTGGATATTTTCCACTGCTCCACACGTCGCTTCTGGGAGCCGGAATTCGACGGCTCCGACCTCAACCTGGCCGGCTGGACCCGCCAGTTGACCGGCAAGCCGACCATCACCGTGGGCAGCGTGGGCCTGGATGGCGAGTTCCTGCAGTTTATGGTCGACACCGACAAGGTCGCCCAACCGGCCAGCCTGGACAACCTGCTCAAGCGCCTGGGCAATGAAGAGTTTGACTTGGTCGCCGTGGGCCGTGCACTGCTGGTAGACCCTGACTGGGCGGCCAAGGTGCGTGATGGCCGTGAGCAAGACATCCTGCCGTTCAGCCGTGAAGCGTTGACGAGCCTGGTCTGATCCCTTGCTGATCGCGCGCGGTGCCGGCACAGGCACCGCGCAGTTGGCTCTCGAACTGCTCCACAATCGCCCCCCAGCCTTGGCGGCTGGCATGCTGGCGCGCGTTAAGGCGCACCCGGCGCAGGGTCTCGCTGTCTTCCAGCAGCCAACTGGCCGCATCCATGAACCCCTCCTCATCGCCGGGCAAGGCTAGCGCGCCGTTGTGCCCGTGGCGTATGTGCTGCGCGGCGGCGGCTTCGTCGTAGGCCACCACCCCAAGGCCTGAGGCCAGGGCTTCAAGCACCACGTTGCCGAAGGTTTCGCTCAGGCTGGGGAACAGGAATATGTCACCCGAGGCATAGTGCTCGGCCAGCGCTTCGCCGCGCTGCGTACCACAGAAGATCGCTTCGGGCAGTTGCTGGGCCAGCACCGCCTTTTGTGGGCCATCGCCCACCACGATCAACTTCAGGCGTTGCAGGGGGTGTTCCAGTTGCAGGGTGTGCAAGGTGCGCTTGAGCAGGCCCAGGTTTTTTTCCGCTGCCAGCCGGCCGACGTGGATCAGCGCAGTGTCCTCTGGCCCCAGCCCCCATTGGGCGCGCAGGCTGTCGCTGCGTCGCGACGGCTGGAACAACTGGCTGTCCACCCCGCGGGCCAGCAAGGCCAGGCGCTCGAAGCCACGCCGTTGCAAGGTGTCGCGCTGGCTGGCGCTGGGCACCAGGGTCAACCGGGTGCGGTTGTGAAACCAGCGCAAATAGTGCCCTACCCACCGGGTCAGCATCCCTAGGCCATACTCATTGGAGTATTGCTGGAAATTGGTGTGGAAACCGCTGACCACGGCGATGCCCAGGCGTTTGGCCGCGCGCAGTGCGCTGAAGCCCAGCGGGCCTTCGGTGGCGATGTAGAGCACGTCCGGGCGCTGACGCTTCCAGCGCCTGAGCAGCTTGTGCATCGAGGACTGGCCCCATTGCAACCCCGGGTAGCCGGGCAATGGCCAGCCACGGCAGAGCATCAGGTCGGCGTCGCTGGATTGGCGCAGGTCTTCGCCTTGCCGGGGGCGAACGATCTCGATGCGGTGGCCCAAGGCACGCAGGCCATCGCTGAGGCGCCCAAGGGTGTTGGCCACGCCGTTGATTTCCGGGGCGTAGGTTTCGGTCACCAGGGTGATGTGCAGCGAAGAAGTTCTCATGACGCCAGTGTCGGGCCTGGCGATTGCGCCCACATGTCACCCAGGTGACAGATAGATGACTGCAGGGGGAGGCGACGGTGTCGGACAACGTGTATGCCCCGCCCCAGGCGGATTTACGCACGCCGCTGGGCGGCACCCGGCCGCAGTTCTACGTGGTGTCGGCGGGCAAGTTCTTTGCCTTGTTCGTATTGAGCCTGGGGCTGTACCAAGTGTATTGGTCCTACCGCAACTGGCGCCTGTACAAGGCCTCGACCGGTGCCCCCGTGTGGCCGTTGATGCGCGGGCTGTTCCCGATATTCTTTGTGCACGCGCTGTACCGCCACGCCGACGACAGCCTCAAGGCACGCGGGTTGGATTACCCTGGCCGGCCCATGTTCTGGGCCACGGCGTTCGTCGCGGTAAGCCTGTTCAGCAGCCTGCTGGACGCTTTGGTCAAGCGCAATATCGGCTACCCGTTGACCGATATCGCCAGCCTGGGCTTTTTATTCATCCAGGCGCTGGTGGTTTACAAGGGCCAGCAGTTGATCAACTTCGCCGCCGACGACCCGGTGGGCTACGGCAACTCGCGGATGCAACTGCTCAACTACCTGTGCGTGGTGCCCGGCGTGTTGATCTGGGCGTTGATGCTGGCCGGGCTATTCATCGAAGTGGATTGATCAGCTGCGCTCGCGCACCCAAAACAGCGTGGCACCGGCCACGGCCGCCGGCATCATCAGCAGGTTGACCACCGGTATCAGCAGCACCAGGTAGACGATCCCGCCAAACCCCAGGCTCTGCCAGCGCTTTTGCCGCAGCCAGGCGAGCATGTCCTGCCAGCTCATCTTGTGGTTGTCGGCCGGGTAGTCGATGTATTGGATGGCCATCATCCACACGCCAAACAGCAGCCACAGGGGGGCGGCGACAATATTGACCACCGGGATCAGCGACAGCACGAACAGGCCGGTGGCCCGGGGCAAAAAGTAGCCCAGCTTGCGCATTTCGCGGCCCATGGTGCGCGGCACTTCGCCGGCCAGCTCGCTCCATTTGAATGCGGGGAATTCGTCCTTGCCGCGCACAACGATCTCGACCTTTTCCGCGAGAAAACTGTTGAACGGCGCGGCGACGATGTTGGCGACCATGGTGAAGGTGAAAAACACCATCAACACCACCAAGGCGACAAAAATCGGCCACAGGATATAGCTCAAAAAATCCAGCCAGCCGGGCAGGGTGGGCATGAGCTGGTCAACCCACTGGCCGAATGCGTGGCCGGCAAAGTAGATCAACCCCACGAACAGAATCAGGTTGATGGCCAGGGGTAGCAGTACAAACAGCCGCAGGCCGGGGCTCAGAACCAGCTTCAGGCCTTCGCGCAGGTATTGCGGGCCGGACAGTACAGGGGCTTGCATGGCGTGCTCCAAGGGTGAAAACCGGCCGACATTACCGATTTTGAGCGGCGGGTGAAAGCCGCGAAGGTGCTGTGCAATGCACTGTAACAAAGCTTATAGCCCAAGGGGTGGCGTCAAGCCGTGATGAATAGACGCGGCCTATAAGGTGGATTGTGAATCGGTATTTCCTTAATCTTGCCCACCTCGTTAAAGTGCGCACATCAAATTTTCAAAGCCTTCGAATTTTCACCTTCAAGGAGTTCCCATGAGCATTCTGGTCAACAAGCAGGCCCCTGATTTCGACGCTGCCGCAGTACTGGGCGACGGTTCGATCGTCGACAGCTTCAAGCTCTCGTCCCTGCGTGGCAAGTACGTGGTGCTGTTTTTCTGGCCTCTGGACTTCACCTTCGTGTGCCCGTCCGAGATCATTGCGCACAACAACCGCATGGACAAATTCCGTGATCTGGGCGTTGAAGTGGTGGGCGTTTCCATCGATTCGCAGTTCACTCACCACGCCTGGCGCAGTACGCCGGTGGCAAAAGGCGGTATCGGCGAAGTCCAGTTCACCATGGTGGCCGACGTCAAGCACGAGATCACCCGTGCCTACGGCATCGAGCACGAAGACGGCGTGGCCCTGCGTGCCTCGTTCCTGATCGACCAGCAAGGCGTGGTGCAGCACCAGGTGGTGAACAACCTGCCGCTGGGCCGCGAAGTGGACGAGATGGTGCGCCTGGTCGAAGCCCTGCAGTTCACCGAACAGCACGGTGAAGTCTGCCCGGCTGGCTGGCGCCCAGGGCAAAAAGGCATGAAGGCCGACGCCCAGGGCGTGGCCGACTACCTGGCCGAGAACGCCAGCAGCCTGTAATTGTTTTCAGGGCTGCCGGCCAAAGGCCTTCCCCAAGTGCTTCGGCAGCCCCTTTTAATTCCAGCCGCTCTGGCGGCATTGCGACCCAGGCCCACCCGGCCGGTCGAAGGAGTCATGTATGTCTGAAGTCCGCCACTCCCGAGTCATCATTCTCGGTTCCGGCCCTGCCGGTTATAGCGCTGCCGTCTATGCCGCGCGTGCCAACCTCAAGCCGCTGCTGATCACCGGCATGCAGGCGGGTGGCCAACTGACCACCACCACCGAAGTCGACAACTGGCCCGGTGACGTGCACGGCCTGACTGGCCCGGCGCTGATGGATCGCATGCGCGAACACGCCGAGCGTTTCGAAACCGAAATCGTCTTCGACCACATCAATTCCGTGGACCTGGCCGGCAAACCGTTCAGCCTGACCGGCGACAGCGGCGTGTACACCTGTGACGCACTGATCATCGCCACCGGTGCCAGCGCTCGCTACCTGGGCCTGCCGTCGGAAGAAGCGTTCATGGGCAAGGGCGTTTCCGCCTGCGCGACCTGCGACGGTTTCTTCTACCGCAACAAGCCGGTTGCCGTGGTCGGTGGCGGTAACACCGCCGTGGAAGAGGCGCTGTACCTGGCCAACATCGCCAGCAAAGTGACCCTGGTTCACCGTCGCGAAACCTTCCGCGCCGAGAAGATCCTGATCGACAAGCTGCACGCTCGCGTGGCCGAAGGCAAGATCGAGCTCAAGCTCAATTCGACCCTGGACGAAGTGCTGGGCGACAACATGGGCGTGACCGGCGCGCGCTTGAAGAACAACGACGGCAGCTTCGACGAGCTGAAAGTCGACGGCGTGTTCATCGCCATCGGCCACACCCCGAACACCGGCCTGTTCGAAGGTCAGTTGGCCTTGAAAGACGGCTACATGGTGGTCGCGGGCGGCCGTGAAGGCAACGCCACTGCCACCAGCGTGGAAGGCGTGTTCGCTGCCGGCGACGTGGCAGACCACGTATACCGCCAGGCCATCACCTCGGCCGGCGCCGGCTGCATGGCCGCCCTGGACGTTGAACGTTATCTGGACGGCCTGGCCAACGCACAGTTCTGACACACCACCTGTGGGAGCACGGCTTGCCGGCGATGGCGTCAGTGGTATCGCCATCGCCAGCAAGCTGTGCTCCCACAAGGAGGCTGCCTAGGCTTGGCCAACGCGCAGTTCTGACACACCACCTGTGGGAGCACGGCTTGCCGGCGATGGCGTCAGTGGTATCGCCATCGCCAGCAAGCTGGCTCCCACAAGGGGACTGCCTAGGCTTGGCCAACGCGCAGTTCTGACACACCACCTGTGGGAGCACGGCTTGCCGGCGATGGCGTCAGTGGTATCGCCATCGCCAGCAAGCTGCGCTCCCACAAGGGGGCTGCCTAGGCTTGGCCAGCGCGCAGTTCTGACACACCACCTGTGGGAGCGCGGCTTGCCGGCGATGGCGTCAGTGGTATCGCCATCGCCAGCAAGCTGTGCTCCCGCAAGGTGTGTTGCAAAAAGGCGTGTTGCAAAAAGGTGTGTTAAAAAAAACCGGCCTCGATGGGCCGGTTTTTTTATGCCTTGCGTTTGAGCGGTTCGCCGTCGAACATCACCCCGGCCAGGCCGTGGCTGATCAGGTTGCGGATGTTGCCGTGGTCGCTGCCTTCTGGCGTGGCCAGTACCGAGCGGTAATGCTCGCCGAACGCCAACAGTACCTGCTGGTCGTTCAGGCCTTCCAGTACGGCCAGGCCGACGGTCTTGCACGAGCCTTCGTTTTGCCCGGCGGCGTTTTCCACCTCGCCGTTGCGGAACGCTTGCGGGGTGTAGTCGTAGTGCGCCGCGATAAACCCCAGGGTATCGGCAAACAAGTGCTCGCCGCTGTCCAGGCTGTTACGCAGGGTGTTCAAGTCAGTCATGCTGTTTTCCTTTGGCAAACGCCGCTTGTTGGTCGGCGCTGGCTTCTTTCTGGTGAAGGTTTTTCCATTCGGCGTAAGGCATGCCGTAGACGACTTCGCGGGCCTCATCCAAGGTCACCTCGATCTGCCGTTCGTCTGCCTCGGCCTTGTACCATTTGGACAGGCAGTTGCGGCAGAAGCCGGCCAGGTTCATCAGGTCGATGTTCTGTACATCCACCCGTTTGTCCAGGTGCTGGACCAGGCGGCGGAAGGCCGCGGCCTCAAGTTCCAGGCGTTGTTGATCGTTCATTGCAGCTCCTTCAGCGGCGTGCGGCGAGGGTGATCGACACCGACTCGGCAAAACGCAGCGCATGGGGTTTGTCGACTTCGACTTCGGCGTACAGCACGGCGGTGTTGCTCATCACCAGGTCCAGCAGTTCCTGGGTCAGGCGTTCGAGCAGGGCAAAGCGGTTGCCCTCCACGTGCTGGATCACGGCCTTGGTGATGGTGCGGTAGTTCAGGGCGTGGTCGATGTCGTTGTCACGCACCGCTTCCTGGGCCGCATAGAGGATGGTCAGGTTGATCAGCACATCCTGCTTGTTGAGGATCTCGTCCTCGTTGATTCCGATGAAGGTGCGCAGGCACAGGTCCTTGACCCGGATGCGCGCCATTCCTGGCTCCAGTTGTGGCATTGCTACTTGCTCCGTCCAATCAATTGCAGGAATTCCTGGCGGGTGGTGCTGGAGTCGCGAAAGGCGCCCAGCATCACCGACGTGTTCATGGTCGAGTTCTGTTTCTCGACGCCGCGCATCATCATGCACATGTGTTTGGCCTCGATGACCACGGCAACCCCTGCGGCGCCGGTCACCTCCTGAATGGCGTCGGCGATTTCCCGCGTCAGGTTTTCCTGGATCTGCAGGCGCCGGGCGAACATGTCGACGATACGGGCGATTTTCGACAGCCCCAGTACTTTACCGGTGGGGATGTAGGCCACATGGGCCTTGCCGATGAAAGGCAGCAGGTGATGTTCGCACAACGAGTAGAGCTCGATGTCTTCGACGATGACCATTTCATCATTGTCGGAGGCAAACAGCGCGCCGTTCACCAGCTCCTCCACGGTTTGGCCGTAGCCGTGACACAGGTATTGCATGGCCTTGGCGGCACGCTTGGGGGTGTCGAGCAGGCCTTCGCGGTCGGGGTTTTCACCCAGGCCCTTGAGGATTTCCCGGTAATGATACGGCAGGGGTTCGGTCATGAAGCATTCCTCGCGGGGCGGCTTATTTTAGGTGCCGGCCGCCGTTGACGGTCAAGGTGGATCCCGTGGCGTAAGGGTTGTCCATAAGGTAACGCAGGCTCTGGTAGACGACTTCGGCGCCGGGCTCGATGCCCATGGCCGACTTGGCCAGGGTTTTTTCGCGATAGGCCGCGTTGTCATCGGCATTGAACATCAGCAAGGCCGGGGCGATGCCGTTGACCTTGATGCGTGGCGCAAATTTGGCGGCGAACGACAGCGTCAGGCTGTCTAGCCCGGCCTTGCTGGCGCAGTAGGCGATGTGCTTGCTGCTGCCTTTGCGGGTGACGTCATCGCTGATGTGCACGATGTCGGCCGGTGTGCTGGCGTGCAGCAGTTCGGCGCAGTGCAGGTTGATGAGGTAGGGCGCCAGCATGTGCACATTGACCATTTGTGTGAAAGCGTCGGCTTCCTCGCCGGCGGTTTCGGCCAGCCAGGCCGAGGCGTTGTGCACGATGGCCCGCAGGCTGCTGGTATGGGCCTTGAGGCTATCGATAAAAGCCAGGATGCCGGCTTGGGTCGAGAAGTCCCCGAACAGTGTGATTGCGCCCCGTTCACGCAGGTGCTGCAAGCTGTCGCGCTCGCTGCGGTAGCTGATGATCACGGCAAAGCCATCGTCCAGCAGGCGCTCGGCGCAGTGCAGGCCGACGCGCTGGCTGGCGCCGGTGATCAGGATGGGGGCACAAAGGGGCATGGGGTACTCGCACAGGGCTATCACCCGTGACGTTATCCCACTGGAACATTCTGTACAACATTCCCCACGCCCCGTGGGCGCGGATTCAGTGAGTGGCCGGGCGCAAAGGCCTGGCTGGGGCGGCGTGTAGCCAGTTGTGCAGCAACCTTGTCGACAGCGGGATAAAGAAAAACACCATCAACGGCGTCAGGGCCAGGGTGCTGTAGAAGATCCGGCTCAACAAACCCAGTTCGCCCAGCAATGGGCCGAGCACGAAGTTAAATAGCAACGATACCGGAAAAAAAGCCAGCCAGATGGCCACCGTCTGTTTCCAGCGCGGCGGCCGTTGCGGGTGGCCGGTGTCGCCGAACCAGCCGTCGATGCCGCTTACCCGATGCTCGTGGGGCTGGGCGAACAGGCCGCTGCCGCGGCTCAGCCAGGCGCTGCGCGAGGCGCAGTGCTCCCAGGCGTGCAGGGTGGTTTCGTCAGCAAAGCGGAAGATGATCTGGAATTCATCGTCGTCGGGCGGCGGGGCCAGCACGCCAGAACCCAGGTAGCCGGGGAAGTCGGTGGCGAGTTGTTCGCCTTCACGCAGCCAGGTCATGAGGTCCTGGTAACGGCCATCGGCCACGCGACGCGCAACCATCAGGGTGACGGGTGAGGTAGACATTGTGTATCTCCGTGCAAAATGAGCGTCCCGGGTAGGGCTTCCCATGAAAACGCAGCGCCGGGGTGTTGGGCTGCGTTTGAAATCAAGCAAGGATTATTCCTGAAACGATTAATTAAGCCAGTACTGTTTCCAATACGGGTGTTTGTTGGGTAAGCGGGCGCTGGCAAGGTTAGAATGGCCTACGCCTCCTGCCCCCGGTTTCCCTAGCGATGACCCAGACTGATTACGACGCCCTCGGTGGCGGTGAGCTTGCCCGCGAAGACCTCTTTCCAATCCGTGAAGTGTCCCGCCTGACCGGCATCAACCCCGTGACCCTGCGTGCCTGGGAGCGCCGTTATGGGCTGGTGCAGCCCACGCGCACCGAGAGTGGGCACCGGCTCTACTCCCAGGCCGACATCGACGAGGTGCGCAGTATCCTGGGTTGGATCGAGCGAGGCGTGGCGGTGAGCAAGGTCGGCAAGATCCTCGCCAAGGCCCAGACGGCCAAGGCACGTGAGGGCGAGCGCGACAGCGCGGTGCTGCTCAGTGAGCACGGCGAGTGGCAGGCGCAGTTGGGCCGCGCCGTGCGCCAGTTCGACGAAACCCGCCTGGAGCAGATCTACGGCCAGGTATTTTCCAGCTACCCCATGGCGGTGGTGTTCCAGGACATTCTGATGCCGGTGTGGCAACAGGCGTTGCTGCAGGTCGATCAGTTCGGCCAACTGAGCGAATGGCTGTTCCTCGATAATTTCCTGCGCGCCCGTACCTTGCAACGGCTGCAAATGACCCGCGGCCAAGGCCAGGATGCTCGGGTGCTGCTGGCCGCGATGCCTGGCAAGTGCCGCGAGTTGGAATTGCTGGTGGCGGGCCTGCTGTTGGGCAGCGATGAAGTGGCCGTGCACGTTCTGGCCATGGGCCAACCGCTGGAAGAGTTGAGCCTGGTGTGCGACAGGATGCAGCCCCACGGGGTGGTACTGTTTTCCAGTTACCCGCCCAAACCGGATTTTGCCCGCCAGGTGCTCAAGCTGAGCATGGGCCTGGGCTGCCCGTTGATGGTGGCGGGCGAGGCATCGGAACTGGCGCACGACAGCCTGGTCAATACCGACGTGGCTTGCCTGGGCAATGATGGGCGGTTGATGCAGCGGCGCTTGCAGCAATGCCTGGCAGGGCGCTTGGATACCTGATCAGGCGTGCAGGTGCGGATGGGTCAGGCGGTGCTGGTGCAGGATGTACTGGCGCAGGCTTTCGATGTCTTTTTCATCGCTTTGGTCGAGCCGGTAGGCGACCAGGCCTGCGGCGGTCTTGCGTTCCAGTGAGCCACGCAACGCAATGGGTTCATGGCCCGAGGGGTTGAACCACAGTGAGAAGTGCCGTGGTGTCTTGGCCTGGTTGCGGATTTCCAGCAACACACCCTTGAAGGATATTTCCCGCACCCACAGGTGGCTCATGCGGCCCTGTTCGTCTTCCAGGGGCATCGGCTCTTCCAGGGTCAGGCGCCAGGGGCGGATCATCGGCCCTTCTTCGTAGATGCTCGGTGCGCCCAACTTCAGGTGCAAGGCGTGGAACTCATCCTCCACTAACTGCAGGGGAAAGCTCATCTGCTGGTTTTCGAACTGCGCCTGGATGGTGACTTGCTCGTTAGCCGCCAGGCGGGTGAGCAGGTCCTTGATTTGCGCCCCACCATTGACCAACAGGCTCGACGTCGCGTCGCGCTTGTTCAGCTGCGGGTTGTGCTGCATGGTTCGAATGAAATCCAGCTCATCCTGGGTGAGGAGGGCATCAGGCTGCATGATCAGGCTCAACGAGAGGAAAAAAAATCGGTTTACCGCAATGGTAGACCGCCGCAAGGCCAATTAGTTACGACCGTCGGTCAGCTTTGAGCGCTTGCAACTGCGCACGCGTTTCGGCCAACTCCAGTTCCAGCAACGCGAGGCGCTCGCGACATTGCACTTCTTCTGTCACATCCTTCTGCACGCCGATGAAATACGTCAGCTGATGCGTTTCGTTGTGCACCGGGGTGATCGAGAGCTCGTTCCAGAACGGCGTGCCGTCCTTGCGAAAGTTCTTCAGGATGGTGCGGCTGGGCAGGCCGTTATCGATCGCCTGGCGGATTGCCCGCAAGGCGTCCTCATCGCGCGTGCCGTTCTGCAGGAACCGGCAGTCCTGGTACAGCGTCTCGTGGGAGCTGTAGCCGGTCAGCCGCTCGAAGGCAGGGTTCACGTAGATCAGGATGGTGTCGTCGCCTTCCTGTTCGGCGACCACGATGCCGTCATTGGAGGCGTCAATGACGTGTTGCAAGAGTTTGGCGTTGATCATCAAAAGGCGTCCGCTGCGCAATGAATCCATTTCAAGGGCTGCATTCTAGTGCAAAGTGCGCCGAAGCACAGCCAGTTCAGGCCTTTTGCCACTAACGGTGTGCCTGCGATTCCTTGCTCAGGCTGTTAATATCCGGGCTTTTATTGCTGCCCAGGATAGATTTGATGAAAGTTGCCATCCTCTCCGGTTCTGTCTACGGGACCGCCGAAGAAGTTGCCCGCCACGCACAATCGCTGTTCAAGGCTGCAGGTTTGGAGGCGTGGCACGACCCGCGCGCGACCCTTGCCGATGTGCAGAAGTTTGCCCCGCAGGCATTCTTGGCCGTGACCTCGACCACCGGCATGGGCGAACTGCCAGACAACATGATGCCGCTGTTTTCCGAGATTCGTGACGTGCTCCCCGCCGCGTGGCGCGGCCTGCCGGGGGCGGTGATTGGCCTCGGGGATTCGAGCTACGGCGATACCTATTGCGGTGGCGGTGAGCAGTTGCGCGAATTGTTTGCCGAACTGGGCGTGCGTGAAGTACAGCCGATGTTGCGCCTGGACGCCAGCGAGACCGTCACCCCGGAGACCGATGCCGAACCATGGCTTGCAGGCTTCATCAGCCATCTCAAGGGGTAATCAGCGCGGCTCAACCTGTTTGCCGTGCCTTTGGACGGGGCCATTACCTGGCTGAGCCACGGGCTGACTCGCCAGGACACTAAGCTGGCTGCCAATGCAATTACCCGCCTGGGCGTGGGTGATTAGACTGCACGCCAGGAGAGCACAAGTATGTGCCGAGGTGATTGCCGTGACCGCATTCCATGTTCAGCCGCAAAAGCGCGTACAGGATCGAATCAGCAGCGCTCCCCACGATCGAGCCGCCCACCTTGATGCGCCCGGCGTGGCGTCAGGGGCGGCTATTGGCCCACGTCAACAGGGATGTCAGGTAATGCCGCTTGCCGAGATTCCATTGAGTGTCTGGCGAACCCGTGCGCAGACCTTCAATTTTAACAATCACCGCATTCACTTCTGGAGCGCCGGCCAAGGCGAGCCGTTGTTGCTGCTGCATGGTTTTCCCAATGCCAGCTGGGATTGGCACTACCTGTGGCAACCATTGATGCAGCGCTACCGGGTGATCGCCTGCGACATGCTCGGGTTTGGCGATTCGGCCAAACCCCTGGACCATGACTATAGCTTGCAAGAGCAGGCCGACCTGCAGCAGGCCCTGCTGCAACACTTGGGTATCCGGCAGCCGGTGCACGTGTTGGCGCATGATTACGGTGACAGCGTCGCCCAGGAGTTGCTGGCCCGCCACCACGAAGGCCGCGCCAGCATTGCCAGTTGCGTGTTCCTCAACGGCGGGTTGTTTCCCGAGGCGCATCGCACAGTGTTCATCCAGAAAATGTTGCTCAGCCCGCTGGGCTGGCTGGTGGGGCGTGCGTTCAGCCGCGATACGCTGGTCAAGAATGTCACCCAGATTTATGGCCCCGATACCCGGCCCAGTGAAAGCCAGATCGATGACGGTTGGAGCCTGATCGACGCGCAAGGTGGCACGCGGGTATTGCACAAGCTGATCGCCTACATCCCCGAGCGAATTCTTTGGCGTGAACGCTGGGTGACGGCCATGCAGCAGGCCGGCGTGCCCATGCGCTTTATCAACGGTGCCGTCGACCCCGTGTGCGGCGCGCACATGTTGGAACGCTACCGCGAGCTGATCGACAACGCCGACACGGTGCTGCTGCCCACTATCGGCCATTACCCGCAGACCGAGGCACCCGTGCAGGTGCTCAAGCACTACCTGGCCTTCCGTGGTCAATTGCAGCCAAGCCGACGAATACTGGTCGGAGTGTGACCAAAAAGTCGATCATCGCCCTGCCTTATCGATCGTTATTCAGCCCCTGCGTTGTTGATTGTGACAAGCCGGCGGGTGGCTGACACTCAGGGCCACGAACCGTTGTGAAGGCAGAGTTTGATCATGAGTGAGTCGATCCGTTTCGAAGATAAAGTGGTCGTTGTCACGGGGGCCGGCGGCGGTCTGGGCCGTGCCCACGCGCTGCTGTTCGCGCAGCACGGTGCCCGCGTGGTGGTCAACGACCTGGGCGGCTCCAGCCAAGGCGAAGGCGCCAATGCCTCGGCGGCCGACCGTGTGGTGGCCGAAATTCGTGAAGCCGGCGGCACGGCGGTGGCCAACCACGACTCGGTGACCGATGGCGACAAGATCATCCAGAACGCGTTGGATGCGTTCGGCCGGGTTGACGTGGTGGTCAACAACGCGGGCATCCTGCGTGACAAGAGCTTCCACAAGATGGACGACAGCGACTGGGACCTGGTGTACCGGGTGCACGTCGAGGGTGCGTTCAAAGTCAGCCGCGCCGCGTGGCCACACCTGCGCGAGCAGAACTTCGGGCGCATCATCTTTACCGCCTCTACCTCGGGTATCTACGGCAACTTTGGCCAATCCAACTACGGCATGGCCAAGCTGGGGCTGTATGGCCTGACACGCACCCTGGCGATCGAGGGGCGCAAGCACAACATTCTGGTTAACGCCATTGCGCCCACCGGTGGCACGCGCATGACCGAAGGGCTGATCCCCGCCGAAGTGTTCGCCAAGCTGAAACCTGAATTGGTCAGCCCGCTGGTGGTGTACTTGGGCAGCGAAGGTTGTGAAGACACCGGCGGCTTGTACGAAGTGGGCGGCGGCTGGATGGGTAAGGTACGCTGGGAGCGCAGCCTGGGCGTGGGCTTCAACCCTGATCAGGCGCTGTCGGTTGAAGCGGTGGCGGATCATTGGGCGCAGATTGGCGATTTCGATGGCGCGGTACACCCGCGGGATAATATCGAGGCGCTCAACGAGATGATGCAGAACTTGCGCCGGTATTAAGTACGTTAGTACCAACCGTTGAATCCCAGGCATAAAAAAGGCCGCTGTAAAACAGCGGCCAAGCAAGACGTTCGATCAAGGAGCTTCAAATCAACGTCAGTGTACAAGTTTACGCTCTGGCCTAACTGGCCGGGCGGGGCGGAGGAAAATAATCGGTGAAGATTAATTCATCGTTAAGGCGCTTGGCGCCTCAAGGCCGACCTGCTGCGAATGAGCAAATAATAGGCATTGTGGCGAGCCGAAAAAATAGCGCTTTGTGACAATCACTATTACACCCTGGGTAACAGTCAGATGCGGGCCCTGCGCTTGGGCTGGCTGGCGGGTACCCAATGCCTTCCCCGCTGTATCGACGCCCAGATGACAGGTATTACGTATCGATGAGTGGGGATGTGAAGTTGCCGCCATGGTCCACTTGCAACGCGTGGCGTTTCATATTCCGCTATCGCAAGTTCGGCGCTGGGTCGTCGTGGTATTCAATAAAGCCTGTCTGCTAACAGCCGCGGCGAGCGTATTGATTGGCACGCTGATAATTACTTATCGTGTTCGGTACATAACGCCGTTGTTTCAGGGTGCTTTCCACCGGCTTCAGCCGATGTTATGAGTCGGACTATCGTGGCCAACTCGAGCATTTCTGCTCAGGCCCGACCTGACCGCCAATGGTGCCAGAATATCTACTTTCGCAAGGGGCAACTGGGCGCGAACGCCCTCCCGGAACCGGACAGCCGCTACGCGGTAAATTGAACCGGTGGGTTCAGCCCTGATACCCCATGCGCCAACTCACCGCTCGACTGGCCGCCAATAGGCTTTTGGCCGCCGGGCCGTGTTCATCGGCATGGAACATCGAGGTGGGGCCGACCACCGTCAGCACCGCGACCACCTTGCCCATGGCATCGAACACCGGGGCCGACAGCGCGTCGACACCGGGTAGCAGCAAGCCGTGAACATGGTGCAAGCCTTGTTCACGGATCTGCTGGAAGAGCTGCGTAGGGTCTTGCACGGCCGGGTCACTGCGCTCTTCGCGAATAAATTCGACGGTTTCCCTGGCGGGTAGAAATGCACCAAACACCAAGCCGGTGGACGAACTGAGCAACGGCAACACCGAGCCCATTTGCGTCACCACCGTGACCGCGCGTACCGCAGGCTCGATCTGTACCACGGTGGGCCCACGGTTGCCCCATACGGCCAAAAAGCAGGTCTCGTTGAGTTCGTCGCGCAAGTCCGACAGCGGCATCGCCGCCACCTTCAGTACGTCCATGCTGCCCAGCGCTGCCAAACCCACCCGCAAGGCTTCGCGGCCCAACCCGTAATGGTTGGTGGCCGGATTTTGCTCGGCGAAACCGCTGGCGATCAACGCCTGCAAATACCGGTGTACCTTGCTGGCAGGCATTTGCACGTGCTCGGCCAGGCGCGACAGCGAGGTGCTGGGCGACAACTGCGCCAGGGCCTTGAGGATGTCGGTGCCCACCTCGGCCGAACGTACTTTCTGCTTGTTGGCGCTTTCGGGGGCAGGGCTGGGTTTTTCCATGACGCATTCGATCCGCAGGGCAGGTGGGCGTCTTTATAGCTTGACGGTCGGGCTCAATCAAATTACGTTATTCGTAATTGGATTACGATAAAAATAACAGGAGGCCTTCATGTGCCCCGAGATGTCCACGCCGGCCCTGCGCTACCAAAGCGGCTTTGGCAACCAGTTCAGCAGTGAAGCACTGCCGGGCGCCTTGCCCGAAGGGCAGAACTCCCCACAAAAAGTCCCTTATGGCCTGTACGCCGAGCAGTTCTCCGGCACGGCTTTCACGGTGGCGCGCAGCGAAGCGCGGCGCACCTGGCTCTACCGCATCCGCCCCTCGGCATTGCACCCGCGGTTCGAGCGCCTGGGGCGCCAGTTATGCGGTGGCCCGCTGGGCGAGGTCACGCCCAATCGGTTGCGCTGGAACCCTTTGCCGTTACCCAGCGGCACGGTCGATTTCCTCGATGGGTGGGTGGCGATGGCGGCCAACGCTGCGGCCGATAAGCCGGCTGGCGTCAGCCTGTACACCTACGCCGCTAACGCCTCCATGCAGCGGGTGTTCTACAACGCCGACGGTGAGTTGCTGCTGGTGCCTGAGCATGGCCGGCTGCGCATCGCCACCGAGTTGGGCACCCTTGAACTCGGGCCACTGGAGATCGCCGTGTTGCCGCGCGGCCTTAAGTTTCGCGTGCAATTGCTCGACGCCACGGCGCGCGGCTACATCGCCGAGAACCACGGTGCGCCCCTGCGCTTGCCTGACCTGGGTCCCATCGGCAGCAATGGCCTGGCCAACCCTCGGGACTTTCGCAGCCCGGTGGCCTGTTACGAAGAGCAGCCAATGCCAACGCAGTTGGTGCAGAAGTTTCTGGGTGAACTGTGGGGCTGCCAGCTGCAACATTCGCCGCTGGACGTGGTGGCCTGGCACGGCAACAACGTGCCCTACACCTATGACCTGCGCCGCTTCAATACCCTGGGCACGGTTAGCTTCGACCATCCCGACCCGTCGATTTTCACCGTGCTGACCTCGCCGACCAGCGTGCATGGCCTGGCTAACCTGGACTTCGTTATTTTTCCGCCACGCTGGATGGTCGCGGAAAATACCTTCCGCCCGCCGTGGTTCCACCGCAACCTGATGAACGAGTTCATGGGCCTGATTCAGGGCAATTACGACGCCAAGGCTGAAGGGTTCGTGCCCGGTGGTGCGTCCTTGCACAGTTGCATGAGCGCCCATGGCCCGGACGCCTCCACTTGCGCCCAAGCCATTGCGGCCGAACTGGCCCCGGCCAAGATCGACAACACCATGGCCTTCATGTTCGAGACCAGCCAAGTGCTGAGGCCTACCCGCCACGCCCTCGATTGCCCGCAACTGCAAACTGATTACGACGCGTGCTGGGCCTCGTTGCCCAGTACCTTCAACCCGAACCGGAGATACCCATGAATCAGCCTGCCAACCTGCGCAGTTGGGTCAGCGACGCCAACCAGCACGCGGATTTTCCCTTGCACAACTTGCCGCTGGGGATCTTCAGCCAGGGTGGTTCGCCGCGCCGCGCGGGCGTTGCCATCGGTTATTCGATTGTCGACTTGCACGCGGCCCTGGCCGCAGGTTTATTCAGCGGTGCAGCGCAGACGGCCGTGCAGGCCACGGCCGACGGCACGCTCAATGGCCTGTTTGCGTTGGGCCGCGGGCCACGGGTGGCCCTGCGCAATCGCCTGTTGGAGCTGTTGGGCGAAGGCAGCGGCGAGCGCGATGCGGTGGCCCGCTGCCTGTTGCCCATGGCCGACTGCACACTGCATGTGCCGGCGAAAATCGGCGACTACACCGACTTCTACGTGGGCATCGAGCACGCGAAGAATGTCGGCAAGTTGTTCCGGCCCGACAACCCGCTGCTGCCCAACTACAAATACGTGCCCATCGGTTACCACGGCCGCGCGTCCACCGTGCGCGCCTCGGGCACCGAGGTGCGCCGGCCGCGGGGCCAAACCCTGCCGGCCGGCCACAGCGAGCCAAGCTTTGGCCCCTGCGCGCGGCTGGACTTCGAGCTTGAGCTGGGCGTGTGGATCGGCCCGGGCAATGCCATGGGTGAGGCGATTGCCATCGACCAGGCCGACGAACATGTCGCCGGCTTCTGCCTGCTCAACGACTGGTCGGCGCGCGATGTGCAGGCTTGGGAATACCAACCGCTGGGGCCCTTTTTGTCCAAGAGCTTCATTACCACGGTTTCGCCCTGGGTGGTCACGGCCGAGGCCTTGGCGCCGTTCCGTTGCGCCCAGGCCGCGCGCCCTGAAGGTGACCCGCGGCCACTGCCGTACCTGTGGGACGCCCGCGACCAGGCCGAAGGCGCCTTGGACATAGAGCTGGAGGTACTGCTGCTGACAGCGCAGATGCGCGAGCGCCACCTGCCGGCCGAGCGCCTGGCCTTGAGCAACAGCCAGAACATGTACTGGACCGTGGCACAAATGGTCGCGCACCACAGCGTCAACGGCTGCCAGTTGCAGCCTGGCGACCTGTTCGGCACGGGCACCTTGTCCGGCGCCCAGCCGGGCCAGTTCGGCAGCTTGCTGGAAATCACTCAAGGCGGCAAAGAGCCGATCAACCTGGCCAGCGGCGAGGTGCGGCGCTTTCTGGAAGATGGTGACGAAATCATCCTGCGCGCCCGTTGCCGTGGCATGGGGCAATCCTCCATCGGCTTCGGTGAATGCCGCGGCGTGGTGGTCGCGGCACGTTAAGGGAGGCGGGCCATGAAGCTCTACACCTATTACCGGTCTACCTCGTCGTATCGAGTGCGCATTGCCTTGGCCTTGAAAGGGCTGAGCGTGCAGGCGGTGCCGATCAACCTGCTTAAAGGCCAGCAACGCCAGCCGGACTACCTGGCACTCAACCCGCAAGGGCGCGTGCCTATGCTGGAGCTCGACAGTGGTGAGCGGCTGCTGCAGTCGCCGGCGATCATCGAGTATTTGGAGGAGTGCTATCCCACGCCCACGCTGCTGGTCGGCGATCCGTTGCAGCGCGCTCGCGCCCGCGGCGTGGCCGCGTTGATCGGCTGCGACGTGCACCCGCTGCACAATGTCAGCGTGCTCAACCGGCTACGCGAAGGCGGCGCCAGCGATACCCAAGTGGCCGAATGGATTAGCCATTGGATCAGCCAAGGCTTGGCGGCGGTCGAGTCGATGATTGGCGATCAGGGCTACTGCCTGGGTGCGTTGCCGGGGCTGGCCGATGTTTACCTGATACCTCAGGTGTATGCCGCCGAACGGTTCAATGTTTCGCTGGCGGCCTACCCGCGCATCGCCCGGGTGGCGGCCTTGGCGGCGCAGCATCCGGCCTTTATCCAGGCGCACCCGTCACGGCAAGTGGATACGCCCTGACGTCAGTGCACCGACGACGGCCGGGGTGGCAGTTGGCTCAAACGTTGGGTCAGGCGAAGTTTTTGCAGGGGGTCGTCGCTGAGCATCAGCGCATGCTCCAGGTCAAAACGTTCGGCCTGGGGGCAGTCCAGATGTTGGTACAGGCTGGCGCGTGCCAAGTAATCACTGGTGTTGGCCGAGCCCAGTTCCATGACCCGTTCGGCATCCCTTAAGGCCGCGATGGGGTCATCATGGGTGGCGTGCAGTTGCCTTAGGTTGCGTGACAGGCGCTGCAGCATCTGCCGGGGGCTGGCTTCTTGCAAATGGTCGGCTGTGAGCAGCATCTGTGGGCCGAACTGGCGGCCCAGCAAGTCCCGGCAGTCGGGCAGGTAAAGCCTGCGGCCGCCGCATGGGTCCAGTTGGTGGTCGGCGCCGGGCACGCGCAGCAGGAAATGCCCGGGGAAGTTCACGCCGATCAGCGGGATTGCCAGGCGCCGGGCAATTTCCAGGGCGATCAGCGACAGCGCCAGCGGTTGCCCGCGCTTGCGCTCCAGCACTTTGTCCAGCAACGCCGCTTGGGCACGGATGGGGTGGTATTCGTCCTGCTGGTAGCCTAGGTGGCTGAGCCTGCGCAGCAGTGGCTGGGCCAGTTCGTTGACGGGCAGCATGGGCAGCCCGGCACTTACCTGAACCTGCAGCTCGTGCAGGGAGGCCAGTAGGTGGGCGGGGTCGACCTTTACGTCATGCTCGGCCGCGATCCACAGCGCAGCCTCGAACAACGCTGGCGGGCTGCGTTCCAGACAGTTAAGGCAGGCTTGGCGTGGGCTCATGGAATACTCCGTCATCCCCCCTGTTTTAGCCCTGCCCGGTGCGTAAGTCCAGCCTGCAGGAGCGGATTGATCCGCGAAAAGCACAACGCGGTGTTTCAGGCAAACCGCGGCTCATGGGGAAGGACGACCACACGGCCCCCCGGCATGCACATGCGCCAACCCCACCTATACTAGGAGCATAAAAAGAAACTGTTCGGGAGCTCGTCGATGTTCGCTCTCATGCAAAGTACCCGCACCCATTCGCTGCATCTTGCCGTCGACCCCGATACCGGTTTGCGCGCAGTGATCGCGATCCATGACTGCCAAGCCGGCCCGGCCATTGGCGGCTGTCGTTACCTGGCCTACCCGGACGACGAAAGCGCCATGGTCGATGCCATTCGCCTGGCCCAGGGCATGAGCTACAAGGCCGCCTTGGCCGGGCTGCCGTTTGGTGGCGGCAAGGCGGTGATCATCCGCAGCCCGCACGTCGAAAACCGCGCGGCGTTGTTCGAGGCCTTCGGGCGTTTCATCGAGCAACTCGACGGGCGCTACATCACCGCCATCGACAGCGGCACCTCCATGATCGACATGGACTGCGTTGCCCAGCAAACCCGTCACGTCACCAGCACCAGCGCCGCGGGCGACCCGTCTACCCATGCGGCCCTGGGCGTGTTCGCCGGCATTCGCGCAACATCGGTGGCGCGCCTTGGCAGCGACAACCTGGAAGGGTTGCGCATTGCCGTGCAAGGCCTGGGCAACGTCGGCTATGCGGTGGCTGAACAGCTGCATGCCGCCGGCGCCGAGCTGTTGGTCAGCGACTTGGACCCTGGCAAGGTGCAACGGGCCATGGAGCAACTGGGTGCGCACCCCATCGCCGCCGAAGCGCTGCTCAGCACCCCTTGCGACATCTTTGCACCCTGCGGGCTGGGCTCGATTCTCAATGGCCAGAGCGTCGCGCAATTGCGTTGCGCGGCGGTGGCCGGCAGCGCCAATAACCAGCTCACCAGCCTGCAGGTGGCCGATCAGTTGGAGAAACGCGGCATTCTGTATGCGCCCGACTACGTGATCAATTCCGGTGGGCTGATCTACGTTGCCCTCAAGCATCAGGGCGCAGAGCTTGGCACCATCACCGCGCACCTGAAAAACATCGGCACGCGGCTCACCGAGGTGTTTGCCCATGCCCAGGCTGAAAAGCGCTCGCCGGCGCGGGTGGCCGAGGCGCTGGCCGAGAAGCTGATTTACCCGTAAAGGGCCGTGGCCTACCCGGTTGCAGCCCTGGATAACTGGCAGCCACAAGCCGCCGGCCATTGTCACCACGCGTACCGCGCGTGTCAGGAGTGTGCCCATGACCTCAAGCAAGCTTGAACTCCCCTTTACCCGCTATTTATCCCCCGACGGTCGCTTGACCGCTCAATTGCCCGACTGGGCCGATGACTTCAACTTGTTGACCCGCCTGTACCGGCAAATGGTGCTGACCCGTTTATTCGATCAAAAGGCCGTGGCCTTGCAGCGCACCGGCCGGATCGGCACCTATGCCCCGACGTTGGGCCAGGAAGCGATCGGCGTGGCCATCGGCAGCCTGATGCACCCTGAAGACGTGCTCATTCCTTACTACCGCGACACGGCCGTGCAACTGATGCGCGGCGTGCGCATGGAGGAGATCCTGCTGTACTGGGGCGGCGACGAGCGCGGCAGTGACTATGCCGAGCCGGCGGTGGCCCAGGACTTCCCGTTGTGCGTGCCCATTGCCACCCAAGCCCTGCACGCCTGCGGGGTTGCCAGTGCGTTCAAGATCCGTGGCGAGCACCGCGTGGCCGTGACCACTTGCGGCGATGGCGCCACCAGCAAGGGCGACTTTCTGGAGGCATTGAACGTGGCCGGTGCCTGGCAGTTGCCGGTGGTGTTCGTGATCAACAACAACCAATGGGCAATCTCGGTACCACGGCGTATCCAGTGCGGCGCGCCGACGTTGGCGCAGAAAGCCATCGGCGCGGGGTTTCATGGCGAACAGGTCGACGGCAATGACATGCTCGCCGTTTACGACCGCATGCAGGTGGCCCTGGAGCGGGCGCGTCAGGGTAAGGGCCCGGTGTTGCTCGAATGCTTGAGCTATCGGTTGGGCGACCACACCACTGCCGACGACGCCACGCGCTACCGCTCGGCCGAGGAGGTCAAGCAAGCCTGGCAAGAGGAGCCGATCAAGCGCCTGCAATCGTTCATGGCGGGGCAAGGGGTGTGGGACGAAGGCCGCGAGCAGGCATTGATTGCCGAATGCCAGGTGTTGGTCCAGCAGTCTGTGGATAACTTCGAGGCGGCCGGCCTGCAACCGGCCGAATCGGTGATGGACTATGTCTACGCGCAATGGCCCAAGGCCCTGGCTGACCAGCGTGAGGAATTCCTTGAGCGGGTCGCTCGCCGTCAGGGAGGTGACGCCCATGGCCAGTGAAAAAATCAGCCTGTTGGAGGCCGTTAACCTGGCGATGCACACCGCCATGGCCGAGGACGAGAACGTCGTGGTGCTGGGCGAGGATGTCGGCGTCAATGGCGGGGTGTTCCGCGCTACCCAAGGCCTGCGCGAGAGTTTCGGCTTCAAGCGGGTGATCGACTCACCCCTGGCCGAAACCATGCTCGGCGGCCTGGTGGTGGGCATGGCCGCCCAGGGCCTCAAACCCATTGTCGAGATCCAGTTCATGGGCTTTATCTACGCGGCCATGGAGCACCTGGTGTCCCATGCCAGCCGCTTGCGTAACCGCACGCGCGGCCGGCTCAGTTGCCCGATGGTGTTGCGCACGCCCATGGGCGCCGGCATTCGCGCCCCCGAACATCACAGTGAAAGCACCGAGGCCCTGTTCGCCCACATTCCGGGCTTGCGGGTGGTGATCCCCTCATCACCGGCCAGGGCCTATGGCCTGCTATTGGCCGCCATCGACGACCCAGACCCGGTGATCTTCCTGGAGCCCACCCGGTTGTACCGTATGAACCCGCAACCGTTAGTGAACGATGGCAAGCGTTTGCCGCTCGACACCTGCTTCACCCTGCGCGAAGGCAGTGACATCACCCTGATCAGTTGGGGCGCCAGCGTGCATGAAACGTTGCAGGCCGCCGACGCGCTGGCCGAGCAGGGGGTGTCGGCAGAAGTGATCGACGTGGCCTGCGTCAAACCGCTGGACCTCGACACCCTGGAAGCCTCGGTGCGCAAGACCGGGCGCTGCGTGATCGTGCACGAGGCGCCGCGCTCTTGTGGTGTGGGCGCAGAGATTGCCGCCAGCCTGTACGAACGGGTCTTGCTCGACTTGCAAGCGCCGATCCAGCGGGTCACTGCCCCCGATATTCCACCGCCGCTGTACAAACTCGAACAGCTCTACATTCCTGGCGTGGCGGACATCCTGCACGCCTGCGACACCGTGCTGAATTTCGCCTGAGGAGGCTGCGATGAAATATTTCAAACTGCCCGACCTGGGCGAAGGCCTGCAAGAAGCCGAGATCGTGCAATGGCACGTGAAAATCGGCGAAACGGTCAAGGCCGATCAATTGCTGGTGTCGGTGGAAACCGCCAAGGCGCTGGTGGACATCCCGGCACCTTACGACGGCGTGGTGGCGAAAACCTTCGGCGGCGAGGGCGACATCCTGCACGTTGGCGAGCCACTGCTGGGCTACGAAGGCGAAGCGGATGCAGGTACGGTGGTCGGGCGCCTGGAAGGCGGCGGCAACAGCCAGGCCGATCAGTTCTTTGTGGGCGCGGCGCCTTCTACCCGCGAACACATGGCCACCCGCGCCACGCCGGCGGTGCGGCAACTGGCCCGGCAACTGGGCGTGGACCTGGCCGCGCTGAACGGCTCGGGCAGCGATGGGCTGATCACCCGCGCCGACGTCGAGGGCGCTGCGCAATCGGCGCAGGACCGCTTTGGCGGGGAAAAACTGCGCGGCGTGCGCCGCAGCATGGCGCTGAACATGGCCAAGTCCCACGCCGAAGTGGTGCCTGTGACTATTTTTGGCGACGCCGATTTGCACCGTTGGGGCCAGGCCCGCGACCCGCTGATCCGGCTGGGCAAGGCCATAGCGGCAGCGATGCTGGTGGAGCCGGTGCTCAACAGCTGGTTCGATGGCAAGAGCTTGTCGATTCGCCAACACGCCAACCTCGACCTGGGCATTGCCGTCGATACGCCTGACGGTTTATTCGTGCCGGTGCTTCGGGATGTGGGCGCGCGCAGCCCCGAGGATTTGAAAGAGGGCATGGGCCGCTTGCGCGCCGACGTGAAGGCGCGCTCGATCCCGGCAAAGGAAATGATGGGCGCGACGATCACGCTGTCCAACTTCGGCACGCTGTTCGGGCGTTATGCCAACCCGGTGGTGGTGCCGCCGCAAGTGGCGATCCTGGGGGCAGGTGGTATACGGGACGAGCCCGTGGCCATGGAAGGACAGGTGGTGGTGCACCCCATACTGCCGTTGTCACTGACCTTTGATCACCGGGCAGTGACGGGGGGCGAGGCGGCACGGTTCTTCAAGGCATTGGTGATGGAGTTGGAGAAGCCGTGACACCGGGGCATTCTTATCGCGGATGAATCCGCTCCTACAGGAACGTATTCATCTGCGAACCCGCCACTATTCCTCGCCGTCGCCGTTGATCAGTTCGTTCAGCGCATCGGGCTGGCTCTTGAACGCCTTGGCGAATACATCACGGTTTTTCGCCATGTAGATACCGGCGTCCTCCACCTGCTGCTCGCTCAGGGACGGCACGGCTTTTTTCAGGACTTCTGAAAGCAATTCGGCCAATTCGAGCATTTTGTCATGACGGTCAGCTTCGGCTTTATCCATGAACAGGCGCTCCAGGTCTCGGCTGCTGCGATATACCACTTCGACGGACATTCATCACCTCATAGGCCTTTCGGGTACTGGTTGTTTATACAGTGGATGATAAGGCAAACCGCAGCGCTTGAACAGCGGCAAAACGCCGGGGTGAGTCAAAGTGCCGCTATGGGCTTGTCACACCGCTCAGGCACACTGGTGTGGCCTTTAATCTGCATAGCAGAGCATAGGCATTGGCGACCATCGAGCAAGGGATCACTACCGTGAAAATGAATTGGGCCGAAGCCCTGCGCCAGCGTGTGCATGGGTTGGCAGAGTCGTTGGGAAACCTGTGTGTCGAGGTCTTCCACTACCTGGCGTTGTTCGCCATCGGTGGGGTAACCGCTTGGGCAGCGGTCATGGCATTTATCGATATGCTGGAAAAGGGCCACATTACGGTCGATGACATTCTGTTGTTGTTCATCTACCTGGAATTGGGTGCCATGGTGGGCATCTATTTCAAGACCAACCACATGCCGGTGCGCTTCCTGCTGTACGTAGCCATCACGGCGCTGACCCGCCTGTTGATCTCTGACGTTTCGCACCATGCGCCACCGGATTTGGGCGTGGTGTACCTGACCGGTGCAATCTTGTTGCTGGCCGTTGCCATCCTGGTGGTGCGCTACGCTTCGTCCAAATACCCGTCGGCAAAAATCCCCGATCGCCACAGCCCGGTCAAAGGCGCGGTGACCGAGGAGAAAGGCGAAATTTAAAGTGCTTGAACAGCACCGCCCCGCGTATGCGGGGCGGTGTCAGGTTCAGTTGACCCAGCCACCGGCACGCCAGTGCCAGCCGTCACCGCGTTGCACCCACTTGGCATGCTGGTAATGGCCATTGGGGCGCACTGGTTCCCAGTGGCCGCGCACCGGCACATAGCGGCCGCCTTCCCAACCCCAATAACCGCGGGCCCACACGTAGCCTGGGCGAGGGCCCGGTTCTACTTCGATAACCTGCACGGGCGGCGGCTGCGGCGCCACCACCTCGACGTATTCGCGCTGCACGGGTGGGCGCTCGACCACACGCCGTTCGTGGACCACTCGTTCTTCAACGCAACCGGCGGTTGCGGCGATCACGGCCAACAGAGCCACGTAGCGTACTTTCATGTTGCCACCTCTGGGCTTGCTTGAAAGATTTCACGCTACACATGTATCCACCCGCTCACATTAGCTTTACCAGTCATTTACATTCAGTTACATCTTCGCTCGGCTGGGCTCCGGTAGACTGAAAATGTCTTGCCCTTGCCGTGGAAACTTCTTGATGCCACTGCCGCGTCTCGTGTTCCGAGCGTTGATACTGCTTCTATTACCAACTTTCGCGTTGGCAGCCACGCCCATACCGCTCAAGCCAAGTGACATCGCCTGGTTGCAGCGTGACGGCTTTGGCCTGGACGCCGCGCAGCTCGCGCGTTTTCATGCCTTGGGGCGCAACGGCCTGCTGCAGGCACAATTGGCCGATCGCCTCGACGAGCCGTTGCCCGCGCCCATCGAGCAAATGCTCAAGGCCTATCCGGTGCTGAGCCAACCGCTGCAGGCCACGTGGCTGGCGCAACGCCAAGCTCAACAGGCCTACAAGGACATGCCCGAGGGCGACGCCCGGGTTCAGGCGCGCAAGGCCTTGCAGCAAGACGCCAACGCGCTGGGCGAGCAGGCTCGGGAAATCGTCATGCTGCGCGCGGTGTATGGCCCCAACCAGCTCAAGGAGCAGTTGGTGTGGTTCTGGCTTAACCATTTCAGCGTGTTCCTGGGCAAGGGCCCGGTGCGCCTGATGGCGGCCGATTACGAAGAGCAGGTCATCCGCCCCCATGCCCTGGGCAAGTTCAAGGACTTGCTGATGGCC
>NZ_CP094975.1:0-2500 GCF_023509015.1 Pseudomonas abieticivorans | reverse complement strand
GGTTGGGTAACACTAACTGGAGGACCGAACCGACTACCGTTGAAAAGTTAGCGGATGACCTGTGGATCGGAGTGAAAGGCTAATCAAGCTCGGAGATAGCTGGTTCTCCTCGAAAGCTATTTAGGTAGCGCCTCATGTATCACTGTAGGGGGTAGAGCACTGTTTCGGCTAGGGGGTCATCCCGACTTACCAAACCGATGCAAACTCCGAATACCTACAAGTGCCGAGCATGGGAGACACACGGCGGGTGCTAACGTCCGTCGTGAAAAGGGAAACAACCCAGACCGTCAGCTAAGGTCCCAAAGTTATGGTTAAGTGGGAAACGATGTGGGAAGGCTTAGACAGCTAGGAGGTTGGCTTAGAAGCAGCCACCCTTTAAAGAAAGCGTAATAGCTCACTAGTCGAGTCGGCCTGCGCGGAAGATGTAACGGGGCTCAAACCATACACCGAAGCTACGGGTATCATCTTCGGATGATGCGGTAGAGGAGCGTTCTGTAAGCCTGTGAAGGTGAGTTGAGAAGCTTGCTGGAGGTATCAGAAGTGCGAATGCTGACATGAGTAACGACAATGGGTGTGAAAAACACCCACGCCGAAAGACCAAGGTTTCCTGCGCAACGTTAATCGACGCAGGGTTAGTCGGTCCCTAAGGCGAGGCTGAAAAGCGTAGTCGATGGAAAACAGGTTAATATTCCTGTACTTCTGGTTATTGCGATGGAGGGACGGAGAAGGCTAGGCCAGCTTGGCGTTGGTTGTCCAAGTTTAAGGTGGTAGGCTGGAATCTTAGGTAAATCCGGGATTCTAAGGCCGAGAGCTGATGACGAGTTGCCATTAGGCGACGAAGTGGTTGATGCCATGCTTCCAAGAAAAGCTTCTAAGCTTCAGGTAACCAGGAACCGTACCCCAAACCGACACAGGTGGTTGGGTAGAGAATACCAAGGCGCTTGAGAGAACTCGGGTGAAGGAACTAGGCAAAATGGCACCGTAACTTCGGGAGAAGGTGCGCCGGTGAGGGTGAAGGACTTGCTCCGTAAGCTCATGCCGGTCGAAGATACCAGGCCGCTGCGACTGTTTATTAAAAACACAGCACTCTGCAAACACGAAAGTGGACGTATAGGGTGTGACGCCTGCCCGGTGCCGGAAGGTTAATTGATGGGGTTAGCTAACGCGAAGCTCTTGATCGAAGCCCCGGTAAACGGCGGCCGTAACTATAACGGTCCTAAGGTAGCGAAATTCCTTGTCGGGTAAGTTCCGACCTGCACGAATGGCGTAACGATGGCGGCGCTGTCTCCACCCGAGACTCAGTGAAATTGAAATCGCTGTGAAGATGCAGTGTATCCGCGGCTAGACGGAAAGACCCCGTGAACCTTTACTATAGCTTTGCACTGGACTTTGAATTTGCTTGTGTAGGATAGGTGGGAGGCTTTGAAGCGTGGACGCCAGTTCGCGTGGAGCCAACCTTGAAATACCACCCTGGCAACTTTGAGGTTCTAACTCAGGTCCGTTATCCGGATCGAGGACAGTGTATGGTGGGTAGTTTGACTGGGGCGGTCTCCTCCTAAAGAGTAACGGAGGAGTACGAAGGTGCGCTCAGACCGGTCGGAAATCGGTCGTAGAGTATAAAGGCAAAAGCGCGCTTGACTGCGAGACAGACACGTCGAGCAGGTACGAAAGTAGGTCTTAGTGATCCGGTGGTTCTGTATGGAAGGGCCATCGCTCAACGGATAAAAGGTACTCCGGGGATAACAGGCTGATACCGCCCAAGAGTTCATATCGACGGCGGTGTTTGGCACCTCGATGTCGGCTCATCACATCCTGGGGCTGAAGCCGGTCCCAAGGGTATGGCTGTTCGCCATTTAAAGTGGTACGCGAGCTGGGTTTAGAACGTCGTGAGACAGTTCGGTCCCTATCTGCCGTGGACGTTTGAGATTTGAGAGGGGCTGCTCCTAGTACGAGAGGACCGGAGTGGACGAACCTCTGGTGTTCCGGTTGTCACGCCAGTGGCATTGCCGGGTAGCTATGTTCGGGAAAGATAACCGCTGAAAGCATCTAAGCGGGAAACTTGCCTCAAGATGAGATCTCACTGGAACCTTGAGTTCCCTAAAGGGCCGTCGAAGACTACGACGTTGATAGGTTGGGTGTGTAAGCGCTGTGAGGCGTTGAGCTAACCAATACTAATTGCCCGTGAGGCTTGACCATATAACACCCAAGCAATTTGAGTCGAAACGACCAGATTGCGGTGTTGTGAAGACGCATTATCCGAAAATTTGTAACTCACAAACATCACATACCCGATTCGCTGGAGTGCCCGCAACGGCATCCTGGCTACAGAATTTCTTGACGACCATAGAGCATTGGAACCACCTGATCCCATCCCGAACTCAGTAGTGAAACGATGCATCGCCGATGGTAGTGTGGGGTTTCCCCATGTGAGAGTAGGTCATCGTCAAGATTAAATTCCGAAACCCCCATCTGCTAACGCAGGTGGGGGTTTTGTCTTTTC